>JALGVE010000159.1 GCA_029820045.1 Candidatus Zipacnadia bacterium
TTGGTCGTGTACGCGGCGCTCTTTGAGTGCCGGGCGGGGTACCCGCGCTGTGGCGTGCTCGCCCGGGAGGCTCTCCGCAATCTTGCCGCCTCGGAGTCGGCGCCGATAGCTCAGGTTCACGACCGTGCGCAGGAGCAAGCCGCTCTTGCCAGGGCGGTAGACCAACATGCGACGCAGAATGGACGGTAGCGAGTAGAACCGGCCGTACGCATAGAGGTGGCCCTCCTGGAGTTCGGCTGCCGTCATGTTCCGCGGCCGGTAGACCACGTTGCTCATGGTGTAGAGCGACCAATCAAAGCTCGTGATGCGGCCCTCCTCCTTAAGCCGCTCGTGAAGCGGAGTGCCGGGGAAGGGTGTCAGAACGGGGAACTGGGCCACAGCGAGTTTAACTCGCTCGGCGAAGGCTACTGTCTCTCGAAACACCCCCGGCCGGTCGGGGTCCAGACCGAATATGAAGGAGCCGATAATGTCAATGCCGTGCCGGTGAATCGCCGCGATGGCCTGTTCGTAGTCAACGCCTATGTTGGATCGCTTGTTGGCCGCGGCGAGACTCTCCTGGGATAGGGACTCTAGCCCGATGAACATCCCCATGCAGCCGCTCCGGGCCATGAGCTTAAGCAGCTCTTCATCCTTCGCCATAGAGAGGTCCCCCTGACCAACCCACCGCAAATTGAGGGGGAGCAGAGCCTCGAAGAGTTCCTTGGCTCTCCTCGGGCTTGCTACGATGTTGTCGTCTGTAAATCCCAGCCAACGGGAGCCCAAGGAGCGAATCTCTTCGACGATTTCGGGAATCGGGCGAAATCGGTAACGGCGGCCGAACATTGGACTGACCGAGCAAAAGTCACACGCATGAGGACATCCGCGAGCGGTTTGCACCAGGTTCGGGGCCAGGTAGCGATCGGCGGGCAGCAGGTCGCGACGAGGAATGGGCAGGTCCTTGAGTTCGGGGCGCTCCTCTGTCCGATAGAATTGCTGGGGCCGACCAGCAGCGAAGTCCGCGAAAACGCGGGGCCATTGGTTCTCGGCCTCGCCGATGACCACAGCGTCCGCGTGCTCGGCGGCCTCCTGGGGCAAGACAGATGGGTGCATGCCCCCCATGACCACGGGCACACCGCGGGCGCGGAAGTGATCCGCAATCTCGTAGCCACGTGGCGCGGATGCCGTCATGGAGCTAATGGCGACCAGATCCGCCGGCTCGGCAAGATTGACGGTCTCGACATTCTCATCAACGAGGTGGATCTTGACGCCTGGCGGTGTTAGAGAAGCGAGGACGGGCAGGCACATCGGAGGGCTAAGAACCTTGCCGCCATGCCAAAAAGCCGGGAGCCAGGAAGGCGAGATTACCAACAGCCTCACACGCGAGCCTCCTCATGGTATGTACGCGCATCGGACGTTTTTCCGAACAGGGATTACCATATCAGATCCGGCACTTCGATTGTCGGCTCAACGGCCCTTCATTCACGGCCATACTTCCCCATTCCGGCTGGGAGGGCCTCCATCTGCAGGCGCACGACCCGAGCAGGCGGGACAGTCCACGGGGCCGCGCAGCCTTTCCCTACAAGCTGCAACGGCCGCCTCACCCCTGGGACCTCCATGCGGTCTCTTTCCTCTCTCCCTCACAACGACGGTTCGGGAGAGGGCAGAACGATAAGCAGGGGGCGCGGGGTAGAGGCGGCAGTGAGACGTATGCCGTTGCCGTTAGCCCAAGGTCCCAACTCCAAGGTCAGCCCTTCCTACTTGGTCTTCCCTCCGCCGCTGGGAAAGGCGGCCTTTGCCAGCGCCTCCCGCAGGGCAAGGCTCCACTGCTCGGCGAGCCGAGTCGCGCTGGAAGCCCCACCGGCGGGTTCTATATGCGCAGCCTCAGCGTCCGCCTTGGTCGCGATGAGCAGCACCTTGTCGCCCGCTTTGACCGCAGAGCCCTCCTCAACCTCTCCGACGCTCAACGAACTGGGCTTGAACGGTTCCTTCAGGACCGTCGTAAGGGTTTTCGCCGCAGCCGCGACCCGCTGGGCGGCGCTGAGATCGCCCCGAGCCTCTGTGACCTTGATGACTACCTTGTCGTTAATGAGCAGTTGCCCGGTCTCGGCGCCGGTGTCGTCAACTTTGACCGACCGCGCGCTCACCTTGGCCGGCAAGAGGCCAATGGCCTGCGCCTCGTCAGGGTCACCCGGCTCAAGGCTCCCCTCAAGGGCCGCCTCAACCGCCGCCGCCAGGTCCTCATGAGTCCAGGTGAAGCCGACCGGATAGTTGAAGCTGACCGTCTTGCGCTCATCGCCCTCATTCCACGCAACCACCGAAGCACCGTTAATCTGAATGGTCATACAATCGAGACCAGCTTCCTTCCACGCGCGATTCCCCTCGCCCTTGTCACCGAAGTCTATGAACTCGACGGCTAACTCGCCCTCATGCTTCCTCTCCAGCTCCTTGATGAAATCAACGGTGGCTTGCTGGCAGCCGGAGGAGACGTTAATGTACGCGGTAAGGGTCACCGGCGGAGGCTGTGGGGCGGGGACCTGTGCCCCGCCCATCCCGGGCCCCTCCTCCGGCGCGCGGGATGGACAGCCGGCCAGCGACATCACCAAAGCAACGCCAAGGCCCAGCGTGGTCAGTGCGACGTAGCGTTTCATCATAAGACCTCCTGTTTGCGCCAACAGCAACGGCCACGACACGTCTCAGGCCTCTGAAGCTTCGGTGAGCGTCCCATCCTCAATGTGCAAGATGCGCTCGGTGTGTGCGAGGGTTGCGGCGCGATGGCTGGCAATGATGATCGTTCGGGCGCGACCCTCGTCCAGAGACAGCAAGAGGTCCATCACTCGCTGCGCGTTCTCGGCGTCCAGCTCCCCGGTCGGCTCATCAGCGAGGATCAGCTCCGGGTCGTTGACCACGGCGCGGGCGACCGCAGCGCGCTGCTGCTCCCCGCCGCTGAGCTCTCCGGGCAGATGCTCCGCCCGGTGTTCAATGTTCGCGGCCTCGAGAGCCTCCTGAACCAGGCGGCGCTTATCCGTGGGCGGCAGGTCCATCGGCACCAGCGGCAGCATCACATTCTCGTAGACCGTGTAAGCAGGCACCAGATAGGCGGCCTGAAACACGAACCCAACCCGCTGGCGGCGGAAGACCGCCAACTGCTCGCTGCTAAGCTCCGTCAGGCTAGTGCCGCCGACCTCGACGCTTCCGGAGGTGGGGCGGTCAAGCCCTCCAAGCACATTGAGCAGCGTGGACTTGCCACTGCCCGAGGCGCCGACCAGCCCGACGATCTCGCCCTGGGATACGGCAAAGGAGACCTCGCTGAGGGCAGTGACCGGCGATTCCGCGCGTTCGTAGACCTTAGTTATCTGGGAGACGGTGATATACATGCGTAATTCCGGAACGACAGCGGTACGCTCAACCCGCCTCGGTTAAGAGCGCTTCGGGAGCAGCAGGAAGTTCCCGTCAACGGCCGCCTCACCCCCGGCCCCTCTCCCGCGCGGCAAACACCGCCGCTTGGGAGAGGGGAGAACGACGGGCGGTTGCCCTGTTGTGGTGGCGCACGCCGGAGTTCCTACTTTGACTTGCGAACGATGTGATGCTTGCTGTTACCCGCTTCCTGCCTCTCGCCTCCGTTGTTCGACTCCCCCTCT
>JALGVE010000160.1 GCA_029820045.1 Candidatus Zipacnadia bacterium
ACCTTCGCCAAGGCTTCGGCGGCCAGGAAAGCCCGGCCCCTCCAACGGCTCCCGGCCCGCGTAGGTCCCGCTTCCTAGCCCGACTCTCAATGCGGCGCGACACAGGTCCCGGCCCTACTCAGAAGACCTCACACCCACCAGCCAGCTAAAACCGAGGCTCCTGCGGCGTGAGCGCACACCTTGACCCCGAGCCACCTGATTGTTAGAGTTGGGGTGACGTTGGCGTCTGGGCACGCTCCGTGCTGTTGGCGCGCTCGTGAGGAGGCATGAGGATGAAGCCTGCTATTGAGCTCGACAAGCAGCGTATCGCTCACTTCTGCCGCCGCAACCACATACAGCGGCTGTCTCTGTTCGGGTCGGTGCTGCGTGAGGACTTCGGCCCAGCCAGTGACGTGGACGTTCTGGTGCAGTTCGAGCCGGGGGCCGTGGTCACGCTGCTGGACATGGTGCGCATCGAAGACGAACTCGCAGAGATCGTCGGGCGCAAGGTTGACCTACGCACCCCGCAGGAGCTCAGCCGGTACTTCCGCGACGAGGTGCTGGCCACCGCGGTGGTGCAATATGCTGTCTGACGACGACCGCGTTCGCCTGCGGCACATGCTGGACGCGGCGCAGAGCGCGGTGCGCTTCACCGGAGGGCACTGTCGCGAAGACCTTGATACCGACGAGATGCTGAGCTTCGCCCTCCTACGCGCGCTGGAAATCATCGGAGAAGCGGACGCTCACGTGTCTCAGGCAGCCCGCGACGCCCTCCCGCAACTCGCTTGGCGTGAGATCGTGGGGATGCGCCATCGGCTCATCCATGGCTATTTCGACGTGGACTTGGACCGCGTCTGGGATACGGTCACGCATTCCGTCCCCGATCTTCTCGAGCAGCTAGAGGCGATCCCGGAGGCCGATGCGCAGTTCCCCGGCAGAACCGGCGGGAGCCCCAACAGGATGCGCCATGATCGCCCTGATTGAGGCCGAACGAGCGCAGATTGCTGAGTTGTGCCGTCGGTATCGGGTCCGACGGCTCGATGCCTTCGGCTCGGCCACTGGAGACGGCTTTGATCCGCGCGCCAGCGACCTGGACTTCCTGGTGGAGTTCTTCGCGCTTGCGCCCGGACAACGCGCGGACGCGTATTTCGGGCTACTCGAGGCCCTCGAGGAGCTCTTCCAGCGGCCGGTGGACCTGGTGATGACCCGTGCGATCACGAACCCGTACTTCCGCCAAGCTGTCGAGCGGACCCGGGAGGTCGTTTATGCGGCTTGAGAGCAAGAAGCTCGCGGAAGACGTCCGGCGGGCCGCGGAACTCATCGCGCAGTTCGTTGCGGGCAAGGAACTCTCTGACTACGCGGCCGACGCTCTCCTTCGGTCTGCGGTTGAGCGGCAGTTCGAGATCATCGGGGAGGCCCTCAATCGCCTTGCGAAGGCCGACCCGGCCGCGGCAGAGCGCATCACTGACACCGCTCGCATCATCGCCTTCCGCAACATCCTCATCCACGGCTACGACCTGGTGGACCACGAGGTGGTTTGGGACGTGATTGAGACCCATCTGCCCGTACTCCGAGAGGAGGCAGTATCCCTGCTAGCCGATGACGAACCCTAGGCGGCGCGACCGATGCTCGCCCCGAGCGCTTCGTCGCGCCGGACCCGGTTTGCGCACTGCTCAGGAGGCGCGAGGATGAGGCCCGATACGGTGATCCACGGCGACTGCCTGGAGGTGCTGCCAAGCCTCCCGGAAAAGTCGGTGGACGCGATCTTCGCTGATCCCCCCTACAACCTTCAACTCAGCAAGGAGCTGTGGCGGCCTAACCTCACGAAGGTGGACGCGGTTGACGACGACTGGGACCAGTTCGAGAGCTTCGCCCAGTACGATCGCTTTACCGAGGCCTGGCTGTCCGCGTGCCGGCGCGTGCTGAAAGACACCGGGACAATCTGGGTCATCGGCAGCTACCACAACATCTACCGGGTCGGCAAGATACTCATGGACCTGGGCTACTGGATGCTCAACGACATCATCTGGGTCAAGACCAACCCCATGCCCAACTTCCGCGGCGTGCGCTTCACCAACGCCCACGAAATCCTGCTCTGGGCGAAGAAGTCGGAAAAGCAGAAGCGGTACACCTTCAACCATCAGGCGATGAAGGAGTTCCACGAGGGCAAACAGGCGCGCAGCGACTGGCGTATACCCATCTGCAGCGGGCGCGAAAGGCTTCGGGTCGAGGGGAAGAAGGCGCATAGCACGCAGAAGCCGGAGGCGCTGCTGGAGCGGGTAATCATAGCCTCAACGCGCGTTGGCGACCTCATCCTGGACCCATTCTTCGGCAGCGGCACCACCGGCGCCGTGGCTAAGCGCCTGGGGCGGCGCTGGCTGGGCATCGAACTTGATGAGGACTACGTGCGGGTGGCAAGAGAGAGGATCGCGCGCGTCCCGGCGCCCTTGCCGGAACTGCTGGAGGAGCTGCGAGCTAGGGAGAAGACCAGCAAGCCGCGCGTCCCGTTCCGCAGGCTGCTGGAGTTGGGGCTGCTGCGGCCCGGGGACATACTGATAGAGAAGCGCACCGGAGCCGAGGCGACGGTGCAGAAGGATGGGACGCTCTCGGCCGACGGCATAAGCGGCTCAATCCACAAGGTGGCCGCGAGGGTCAACGAGGCGCCCGCCGCGAACGGATGGACGAGCTGGCAGTATCGGGACAGCGCGAGCGGAGGGCTGGAGTTGATTGACGGGCTGCGTGAGCGGGCGCGAGGGGTCGCGGGGAACGACGGCTGACGGCCGGCGCGCCTCGCCCCCCGCAGAGGCGCAGCCTTTGACGGGGAAGGCAAGGCATTGACCAGGCATCGCGTCATTTTCGGTGACTGTCAGCAAATGCCAGAGCTCGGCGATGAGAGCGTCCACTTCGTCGTCACCTCGCCGCCGTACTGGTCCATCAAGGACTACGGCCATCCCCAACAGATCGGGCGCGAGCAGAGCTACGAAGACTACCTGCGCGCGCTCAGGAACGTCCTTCAGGAATGCCACCGCGTCCTGCATAGGGGCTGCCGCATGGCCGTCAACATCGGCGACCAATACCTGAGAGCCAGCGAGCATGGCCGCTACCGGGTGCAGCCTATCCCCGCCGACCTCTGCGTCATCGGACGCGAGGTCGGCTTCGACTTCATGGGCAACACCATCTGGCGCAAGACCTCAACCACGCACACCACCGGCGGCGGCGTGTGGATGGGCTCCATCTACTACCCGCGCGACGGGCATATCACTTACGAACACGAGTACATCCTGCTCTTCCGCAAGCGGGGGAAGTGGCCGGAGCCAGCCAGTGAAGAGGCAAAGGAAAAGAGCCGGCTCACGAAGGAACAACGCTCGAAGTGGTTCCGCGGAGTCTGGGACGACCTGCCGCCCGAGCGCCAGGAGGGGCATGTCGCCATGTTCCCGGTGGAGCTGCCGAGACGGCTTATCAAGATGTACACCTTCTGGGGCGAGACCGTGCTCGACCCCTTCCTGGGGAGTGGGACCACCGCGCTGGCGGCCCACCTGGAAGGCCGGAACTCGGTGGGATATGAGATAAACCCGGAGTTCGAGGAGATGATAAAGGAGAAGCTGGGCGTACGACAAGCAGCTTCAGTTCGTGCGGAGGGACGAGCGGACCGGTGGGTAGGTCGTCAACACGGGCAATCGAGGAACGACAACGGCAAGAAGCGCAGAGAGCCATACGTCCGCGACGACAGCAGAGAAAGCAACGAAAGCAACAACAGCCCGCGCGCAAGGGCAAAGGGCAAACGAGAAGCGTCAACGCCGGGGGCTGATCCCGCCACGGCGGGACCAGCCCCTCCATGGGCCCAGCCCCGGCATCCCGCAGGCCCTGCGGCGCAGGTCGGAGATCCCCGCCAGCCTCGATTCCGACTGATTCCCGAGATAATCGCTGAGCAAGAGCGCAACGCCAAGGGCACTATACAGTTGAGGGCGCCGGCAGGTGACGGTTGCGACGGCGCCCACGGTAGTAAGGATGTGAGCATGGCCCTCTGCGGCGCGGACACGAACTTCGACGAGTGGGGCGAGCCGGAGCTGGTGCGCGCGGCGCGGGCCGCCGACCAGGAGGCCTTTCGCGCCTTGATGCAGAGACATCAGGCCGGTGTGCTGAGGTTGGTGGGGAGGTTCGTCGCGAGCCGCGAGGATGCTGAGGATGTGGTGCAGGAGACCTTCATCGCGGCATACCGGCAGATGCGGCGCTTCAGAGGTGACGCCTCGTTCGGAACGTGGATAGGCCGCATTGCCATCTACAAGGCTCTGAAGGTGGCGAGGGGTCAGAGACCGCTGGAGCGCTACGAGGATAATCCAGAGGCGCACAGCGTCGAGGAGGCGGATGGGGCGCAGGCGCTTGCCGTGCGTGAGGCGGTCGCTCGTCTGCCGGAGAAGCTGCGGCTGCCGGTGGTGCTGAGATTCTGGGAAGGCCTGAGCGGCAAGGAGATCGCGGAGACGCTGGGATGGAAGCATAGCACCGTCTGGACGCGGCTGTATCGCGGCCTGGAGCGGCTCAGGAAAGACCTGCAAGGAGTTGAGCTGGCATGAAGTGCGCGGAGGCAAGGCGGCTGATGCAGGCGATCATCGCGGGGGATGCGGCGA
>JALGVE010000047.1 GCA_029820045.1 Candidatus Zipacnadia bacterium
GTCTGTCGTCGTACCGTAGGACAGACGCCTCGTCTGTCGTCGTACCGTAGGACAGACGCCTCGTCTGTCGTCGTACCGTAGGACAGACGCCTCGTCTGTCAAAGTCGTCGGCAGAGCGAGAGGGCGGACAGGTGAGGGCACCTGTCCTACTGACGGTCACGACAGACGCCCTCATCGCTCCTTCAGCGAAGAGGTGGGAGCATCCTGATGACCACGCTTCTTGCCCGTCGTTCCGTGCTCGCCTTCGCCCTCCTCGTGGCTACCCCTGTCCTGTCCGAGCGCGCCTCGGTGGTGCTCGATGACTTCGAGACCGGCGTAGGGGCCTGGCGCACCAACGACGCCCAGGCCGCGGGCGAGCGCCCCTCCCAGATATGCGCGATTTACACAGTCTCCCGTCAGGAGAAGGGCGGCACCGAGCAGGCTGCCATGGTCGAGTTCAGCGCGGCGGAGACCACCTGGGCGAGCGTCAGCCTGCCCATGAACGGCTCTGTGTGCGCCGACTACGGATGCCGGCAGCTCGGCCTGTGGTTCCGCGGCGACGGTTCCGATAACACGGTCGAGGTCGCGCTGCGCGCCCTGGTCGGCGAGGAGCGCCGCGATGTCTCCTACGTATACTCCCTCAAGCTTGACAGCAAGCAGTGGGAACGCCGCGCCCTGCGCTTCTTCGCCTTCAAGGACCCTGAGGGCACCCCGCTCGCCGAGGAGACCCTGCGCAAGGTCTATCTGCTTCAGTTCGTCAAGACCGGCGCCTGGCCCGCGCTGACCTTCTACGTGGATGATATCCACGCCGAGCCGATACCCGGGGAGAGCGTGCCGACTGAGCCTGCCGCCCAGCTTTCTACGCGCGTGGAGTTCAGCAGGTCCATGGCGCCCATGCTCACCCAGGTTGGCGTGAACCTGGGCGGGGAACTCTCGCCGGTGCTCGACTCCACCTCCATCTCCCGTCAGATCTCCCAGGGCCTTAAGGAGCTTACTCCGTGTGTGGTCCGCCTGCGGCTCGCCGACTTCTACGACCAGCGCGCCGGCGACTATGACCTGATGCGCCTCAACCACGCGCTCAACTGGATCGCGGACACCGGCGCGCGGCCCCTGATATGCCTGTGCCCGGTGCGCCTGCCGGGCAACCCCGGCGTGGGTCTCGAGGAGCAGTTCGTGGCGACAGCCATCAAGCTCGTCTCCCTGCGCCGGGGCGGGCCGCAAGTGCGGTACTATGAACTCTTCGACTCGCCGCTGCTGTCGGGGCAGTTCGGCATGGTCGAGCAGCTCGTGTCCGCGTACAACCAGCTCTCGGCATCCGTCCTGGCCGCCGACCCCGAGGCGCGCGTGGGTGGACCCGGCCTCGCCTCGGCCTGGGACCGCAACGTCCGCGGCTTCCTGGGGGGCGCCGGCACCGTACACTTCTTCTCCCTGCATTTCTTCGGCGCGCACAACGCCCTGGCCGAGCGGCAGGCCCTGTTCTCCGCCGCGGTGGACGGTCTTACCTCTGACCTTCCCAACCAGCTCACCTTGCAGCAGGTGAAGCACCTGGCGCACACGGTGCGCAGGCCGATACCTGAGATATTCGTGACCTCGGTGGCGATGAACTCAGCGCGCGGGGAGAAGGGCATGACCAGCGATGCGCGCCTGACAGGTCCTCTGGGCGCCGCTTGGACCGCGGCCGCCGCCCTGAGCGCCGGCCCGTACGTGGACAAGCTGCTTCACTTCAAGCTCTTCGGTGGCGGCTGGGGCCTGATGGACGCGACCGGCAAGATCCACCTCACCCACCAGGCCGCCTGGCTGGTACACACCTACGCACCGCGCGGATCAACGGTCTGCCAACTCCTCCGCCCCGACCCCGAGGTCCTCATGGCCGCCATCTGGACCCCAACCTCGCGCAACCTCATCACCGTCTACGCGGGCGAGCAACCACGCGTGCTTGTGGCCGACTGCTGGGGCATAGGCAGCCCCCTCTTCGTGCGCGAGCGCCGCCTGCTTGCCGATGGTGAGCTGCACATGCGGAACCTGCCGAACACCTCCGCGCAGACCCTCAAGTTCGACGGCCCCGGCATCTCCGTCATTCAGTTTGTGTCTCAGCAGTAGGAGGGGCAGCGGAGAACGCGGGCAGCGCGTGCGCGCTTCGCGCGCACACCGCAGCGATGGCAGGCGATCCCGCAACCGCGGGATCGCCGACACCCCCAGGCTCAGACGCATATAATGCGTCTGAGCCTGGGGGCGTTCCGGCCGCAGGCCGGTGCCATCGCTGCGGTTCGGGGTTGGCACGGCAGATGCCGTGCCAACCCCGGCGCTGCCCGTTACTGCCGGCTGTACCTCAGTCCTCCTTCGGCCACTCGAAGACGACGCCCAGCGCCGGCCCTCGCTCTCCGAGCGCGGTCGGGTATGCTTCGGAGGCCTGCTGGTAGGGGAAGCGGTGGGTGACAAGGCCCTTGAGGTTGAGGAGGCCTTTTGCGGCGAGGTCGAGGAAAAGCTGGCCGTTGGCGTGCCGGTTCCAGCGGTTCCGCTCGTCGTTGGGCTTCGGGTGGGAGCTGACGATGCCGCCGACGAGGTCGAGGGCCTTCATATGCAGCTTCATCATATCCACGGTAGCGGGCCAACGGGGCGAGCCCATGGCGACCACGCGCCCGAACTTGCGCGCGAGCTCGAAGGTGAGATCATAGGTCTGCGTTAGCCCGGTGACCTCGTACACGATATCCGCGCCTCGGCCCTCGGTCAGTTGCCTGACGGCCTCGACGACGTCCACGTCGTTCGGATTGAGCGCATGGGTAACGCCGCCCACGCGCGAGGCCAACTCCAGGCGCGAAGCATCAAGGTCAATGGCGATGACGGGTCGCGCCCCGAACAGCTTTACGTATTGGCAGGTCAACTGTCCCAGCACGCCCAGGCCCACGATCG
This sequence comes from Candidatus Zipacnadia bacterium, assembly GCA_029820045.1. Classification (GTDB taxonomy): domain Bacteria; phylum Armatimonadota; class Zipacnadia; order Zipacnadales; family UBA5352; genus JALGVE01. The sequence goes on from JALGVE010000047.1 coordinate 2,890, forward strand.
CCACTGCATCTCCGAGTTGCGGTCTTCCGAGGCGAACCGCGTTCAGGACGGTGGCCGCGAGCACGCAGAAGGTTGCTTCCTCGGGACTCAGGTCTTCGGGGATCTGCCAGAGGGCCTCGCTGTCCTCCCTCATGACGGAGAACCGCGCGTGCCCGGCGCTGTTCGTGACGCGGTCGCCGACAGTGAAGCGTTCAACCGCTTCACCAACCTCCACGACCACGCCCGCGTTCGAGTAACCCGGGTAGGTGGGGTATTGCGGCATCTCCCTGCCGTCCGGGTTGGTCCACTTGTTGCCCTTGTAGCTCGCCCCCTCGGTCCCGGCGCTTATCAGCGAGCAGCGCGTCTCGGTGCGTATCTGCTTCGGGTCCAGCGGCGCCATCTCCGCGTCCTCTATCTCGACTCGCCTTGGCTCCGGGAAGACGACTCTAGGGTTCTCCATTGTCTGTTCCTCCATGCCGTCCATGCGTTGACGGTCAGCGTCCGGCGGCTGTGCTGTGCGCCGCCGAAGTCTCAGGGTGCGTCCGTATTGAGTGGAACGGGAAGTACCCCGCGCACACCATGCCCTCCTGCCTCGCCGCCCACAGGTGCCGGTTGAGCACCGCGTCCGCGAGGGCGTAGCTCGGGTTCGCGCCCTGAATGTATGAAATGCCGATGAGCGGGTAGATGCGGGAGGTGTCGCCGTCCAGGTACTTGTCGGCGATCTGCTTGAGCACGTGGCACTGCGCGCGGAACATGGGCGTGCTGGTGGTGTACTGACCCACGCACACGAAGTCCATGATGCCCTCTCTAAGCCAGCGCGGCCAGTCCTGGCCGGCGCGGTCCTTCTCAGGGCCCAGCCTCCCCCAGACGTACCCGCTGAACTTCGCGTCGGGCCGCGCCTTGCGGATCGCCTCCCGCAGCTCCCGCATGTAGTCGGTTATGCTATCTCGCTCGAACTTGCGCCGGTCGGGGTCGTAGGTATCCACGTCCCTGAGCGGCTTGCCGTATCTCGCCTCGAAGGCCGCCGCGCAGCGCGGGCAGAAGCACCCGCCGCCTGGCCGGCAGAAGTCCAGCGACACCCCTGCCACGTCGTACTTCGTCACGATCTCGGAAAGCAGCGCCGCATGGAAAGCGCGCACCTCCGGGTTGTTGTAGCAGTACCAGTCCCCGGGCTTGCCGTCGCGGCCGATCATCGCCCAGCTCGGGTGCGTCTCCAGGTCCACCGGCTGCGCAATCTCCAGAATGTAAGCCGCGTAGGTCTCCACGCCCTGCTTCTTGCCCTCCTCGACTGCCACCTTGAGCTGGTCCCACTCGGGCTTGTCGCCAAGTGAGATGTCGCTGGGGTAATAGTCGCCTTTCGAGGTGCGCGCGTACACCAGGAGCTTACGCACGCCCGCCGCCTTCGCGTCCGCCACAAGTCTACGCATGCTCTCCGGCCCATTGCTCGCCGCGTCCGACACCGCATAGCCCCCTGAGCCCCAGCCGAGCAGCTCCAGGTGGGACGGCGGGGCCGAAGCTGGCAGCACAACGGGCGGCTTTACAGGGACCGTCTGGTCTATGCGCTCTTCCTTCATTCCCTCCGGCGTTGCGAGCCGCACTACTCCGCTCACTGCGAGGGACCCCGGCGTATCGCCCTCGGAAGGCCACAGGTATGCTCCTGTCGGCACTCCATCCTCAGCGACCTCCGCTTTGAGGGTTGTCGTCCGGTCCCCCGCCTTTCCCGTCAGCGCCAGGCCATGCAGCGGCACCGCCTTGCCCTGCGCGTCCATCAGGACAGGTCTCACCCTTACCGCCTTCCCGCTCTCGGTCGCGGTCAGCGACACCTTGTAGGTGGTCAGGTCCGCCAGCGAGAACGCCGCGGCAACCCCTGACGGCCCGATGGCCTTGCTCAATCGCTCGATCTTCACCGTATCCCAGTAATTGAAGGTCTGCCCGGTCCTGGCGTCCTGGTACGGCTCACCCTCGGCCTTCTCGGTGCTGTAGATGAGGAAGCTCTTGAAGCGCTCAGTCACGAAGACGTAGCCGCCGGGCGCCAGGTCGGCTCCGTGGTCCGAGAACGCGTTCATCGGCAGCTTGAAGGTATGCCTGCCCGCCTGCGAGAGGTCGAGCCGCTCGTCGGTGTAGATCTCCGCCAGCTCCCTGCGCTCGGGACAGTAGAGCGTCCAGTACTGCGAGCCCCAGGCCGAGGTGAGGTAGACGGGCGCGGGCCTGCTCACGTCTATCTCGCAGCTAAGCTCCAGGTTCGTCTCGTTCTTGGCGCTCAGGTGGAACACCTGCGCGATCGGCTCGAACTTCGTGACCTTGAATCGCGGCCACTGCGTGAATCGCCCGTTGCTGCCCGTGACAGAGAGCGGGATGGTAGTGCGTTCGACCTTGGGCAGGTCCACGACCGGCCCCAGGTAGAGGTCGTCAATGTAGATGGAGCCCTCGAAGCCCCTCATGTACACGGCAGGCCGGATGCCGGCAACGGGGGCCTTAGGCTTCCAACGCGCCTCGTGGTAGACCCAGCTTCCCATCTCCTCCGGCTTAAGCTCAAAAGGCCCGTACCAGGCCAGGTAGGGGCCGTCGTCGAAGTCTACGTGGAAGGTGACGCCGCCGCGCACCGCCGCCGTTTGCCGCTTAGCCTCGAAGCGCATCCAGAACGCGGCCATGAGCGTTTCCGGCTCGGTCTGGTTGACCTCCATGCCGTCGCCGTAACGGGCGCTGAAGTTCGTCTCGCCCTCCGGCATGTCCACCCTCAGGGCCCCCTTACCGGAGTGCACGATGTCGTGGTCAATCACACCGCTGGCCCAAAGCGCCGGCTCCTCCGCCTCAAAGTCCCCGTTCTGTATCCAGTTCTCCGCCGAGACGTGAGCAGCGGCCATCACGATCATCAACGATACGCCCACCAACCTGTGCACGGCCATCACTCCTGGTCGCGTGCGTGCCGTTGCGGTCCCTCTCGGTTGCCGTTCTCTGCGCTCTCTGCGGTTTGCCTTGCCCTTACTCAAACACGACCTCCCCAAAGCCCTCCGGCACATTGAAGGCCCTCCCCGGCGTCCACGAGGTCGTCTCGGCCTTTGCCTTCTGCTGGCGGCCTATCTGAAGCGCCCATGAGCTGCCCGGCTTGGGTGTCCCGGTCACGCCCACGGCGGCGTACGGTATGAAGACCTCCACCGTCCACCCGTCCTTCAGCCGCTGCGCTCCGGCCCTCCACGCCGCCTTGTTCCCGAAGTTGTCGCTTATCGTCCCCAGCGCATTGATGGCGAACTGAAGGGCCGAGGGCGCGCCCGGGGGCAGCACGAAGAGCTCCACGTCATCGTCGCGGTAAAGCGGATCGCCGCGCTCCGTGAAGGTCGCCTTCAGCTTGTCCATCTGCGACTCCATGCACTTCAAGGCGACGTACAGACCCTCATCATCGTACGCAACCCAGATGGCGGTCTTCTCGGTCGCCGGGCCACCGTTCGCCAGCAGCTTCAGCTCGGGTATCGTCGCCTCTCCCTGCCAGACTTGCTCAGTCAGATTGCCATCAATCTCCGGCTTCGCGGGCACGCGCTTGATGCTCACCCTCGGCACCGGCTCAGTCACCTTCAGAGCGATCCGCCCGCTCATGTTGAACGTCGTGTTGTCGCTGCTGATCTCGTAGGGGACAGTCAGCTCTCCCAGCCGCGCGTTCTCGGCCAGCCTCAGTGTGACGCGCCTTTCCTCGGTCGCCTGCGGGCCGAAGTCAAGCGTCAGCTCACTCGGCTCCACCTCCGCCTTACCCGGTGGCGAGAACTTGACGGTGACGGTCGCCACCTGCTTGAGCCGGTTCGCGAGGGTCACGTTGACCCGGCTCTCCACGCCGCGGAAGACCCTCTGCGGGAGGGCCGTCACCCCCACCGGGTCAGCTAGTCTCACATCCACCGGCAGCGCGAGCGTGAACGGGATGCCGTTCCCCTTTCCCGCGATCTCCACCAGGTAAGGTATCAGCAGCCGCTCCGCCTCGGCCGGCGCCGGCAACTGCGTGGTAACGACGGCCCCCGCTTGCAGCGGCGTCCATTCGTAGTCCTGCCACGGCGAGCGCACGCGGACCTTCAGGTCGCTCACAACTGCCTTGCCGTCATGCTCCAGGGTCCACTGCACCGAGGTCGTCTCACCTCGCGGACGCTCGCCCAGCGAGCGCGGCGCCCCAACAGCTCTCAAGCCCAGCACCGCCGCCGGCACGTAGCTCAGGTCCGCCTTCAGCCGGAACATCAGCTTCGCCAGGTCCACCGGCGCCCCGGTTTTGATGCCGCCCTCGAGGTCGCTGGCAACTCCCTGCAACTGCCCCGCAATGCGCAGCGCTTCGTCGCCCGTCGCCTGCGCGCCGCGCTGTGCCAACTCCGCACCTTCTTTGATGCGAGCATGGTTGGCGTCCGTCAAGTCGGTGCCGAAGAGCCTGCCTATCTTCCCCAGCGTTCTCTCTGCCAGCCTGAAGCCATGCTGCGCCAGTTGTTCGCGGGTCCCGACCCAGAACGCCCGCGAATCATCTCCGTTGACGGAGACCTTCCAGCTCGCCCCGGCAGCGCCGATGCTGACCGCCTCCGGCTGTCCGCGCAGTATGTCCACCGCCAGCAACTCGGCGCGTGCTGGTATGCGCAGGGCCTTCGGGTCGAGGCTCACCACGGTCTCCTTCGGCGCTTCTTCATAGCTCCTCAGTGTGAAGTGCAGCTCGCCGTCCGCGAACGAGCCGTAGCGCTCCACCACGATGCCCTCGGTCGCCCGCGCGTACGGCACCGGCTCCCAGCCCGCGATGGACAGCTCCTCGATGGCCGGGACGTATTGCCGGAACAGGTCGCGGTACTTCTCGCTGGCCGCCTGACGCAGCGGCCCCAGGCAGGGATACACTGCGTAGGCCAGGCAGCGACCGAAGTGATACCGCACACTCGCCTCGTCCTTCTCCGCCTGGTAGCCGGCCTTGCTGATCACCCGCCAGTAGCGCCAGATCTTGTGATGCGCCGTCGCCCTCAGATACCGGTCGAACCTCCCCGGATGCTCCCGGTCCCAGCACCACTCAATCATGGGGATGTCCACAAAAGGCATCGTGAACATCTGCTCGTAGCCGTTCGCATTCCCGTAGGTCGCCACCTGATACTGCTCGGTCAGCGGCCACCAGGCCTTCTTGTGAAAGTCCCAGATCGTGTTCGGCAGCGCGACCTTCAGGCTCTCCTTGCCGAAAGTCAGCGGTACCAACGTGGTCGCGAAATGCTCGCGGCGATAGTCGAGGCCCCGCGTGTTGCCGTGATAGCCTTCGATGGCATCGGCGGTGAAGCAGGCGTCGAAGGGCTGGCGCGTCTCGTCCTGCGCATACTCCTCCAGCTTCTGGCGCGAGACGTTGGCGAGGTAATCGGAGACTCCCGGGTCCTCATTAACGCGGAAGTTGAGGCCCCAGCCGGGCCAGTCGTTGTGGTTGTATCCTTCCTGGGGACGCCAGTAGCGCGTGTCGGCGATGTAGCGGATGTGCCCATCCGCATCGTACACCAGCTTCTTCATGGTCTCGGAACTGGGCACGTAGCCCCGGGGATTCTCCTTCTCCTCCTTCACCATCTCCTGGAGCCAGCCCATCACGGTCTCGTCCGAGGGCCGCTTCGGATCCTCCGAGCGAACCATGCGGAAGTCGTAGCAGCCGTGCACGTGATACAGGAACTTGTAGCCCTCCCCGAAGTCACTCGCGTCCTCGAGCATGGCGCCGTATGCGCCCACGCGGTGCGTCTTCGGATCGAACCTCTCCAGCTTCGCGTAGTTCAGATAGCCCTCGTAGCGAGGGCGCTTGACGAAGCTCTCCGGGAAGAGCTGGTAGTACCGCTCCATCGCCGACCTCATGCCCCAGGCGGGATCGTGCGCGTACATGACGAACGAGAAGGGGGCGCGGCTGGGGTTCTCTCCGGCGTCCTTCGCCAGGCCGAAGTAGAAGGTGAGCGAGGTCTCCGGCACGCGTTGATCGTGCTGGATGATGAACACCCTCGGGCCCTGGGAGAGCGGCAGCGCGAGCGTGAGCCCGGCATCAGGGCCGCTGAGCGCCGACCACGGGTAGATGGAGCACACGCCGATGCCCGATTCGCAGTTGTAGGTATGTCGGTAGGCCCCGCCTGCAGCGACCGTCTCATGCTCCTCCGCGTCGGTGTACCAGGTCCATCCCTCTGCGTTGAGGGGGAGGGCGAACCGAACTCCCACCGCCCGGTCCTCGCCGGTGGTATCCCGCACCATGCCTTCGACACGGATGCACTCGTCACCGCCCGTGAAGGTCGCCTCCAGCTCCAGCCCGGCAGCCGGCAGGCCCCCGCGCACGACAACCCCGTCGCCTTGTTTCGCCGCTTTCGCCTCAATCGGCCGGTAGACGCCCTCGTTGGCCTCGGTGATGGAGAAGTCATCCAACCACAGCGTGCCGGTTGACCGGTAGATGTCTGAGCGAAGGGAGAGCCGGGTCGTTTCGGGCTGCGTGGTCAGGTCCCAGGTCAGCCTGTGCCACTGATTGTCTACCTTCGGGATGGCCGCGCCCACCTGCGTCCGCTTGCCGGTCAGCTTGTTCTGGTCGTCGCGCTCCGAGACGTACGCGCCGCACACTCCGACCTTCTCCCGCCGCACCCACAGCTCGCAGCGGTAGTGCGTGTTCGGCTTGACGGGCACCAGACAGCCCACGTTGGAGTTGCCGGGCTCAGGGCCCGGCACCTCGATGCGCACGGCCCGCTTGCCGCTGTGCACAATCTCCTCGTCAATTGTCTGCCCTCGACCGAGGGCCCAGCCCTGGGCGCCCTCCTCGAAGCCGGGGTTGGGCACCAGGTTCACCGGCTCCGGCTGGTTCTGATAGTCCGCGATGGCGAACCCGCCCGGGGCGGCGAGCGGGAGCTTTGCCTCGCCGATGGTCACGCCCATGACCTGCCCTTGCGCGGACATCTCCAGGGCTGTGCCATCTTCGCTGCTGACCACGATCCCCTGAGCTGGCACCACCCTCATTGACAGCACGAGCGCGAGCGCCATGATGAGACAGACACTCCAGGTTGCCCGAAGCCCTTTGCGTTCACTCATCGTCGCATCCTCCTCTGACTACCGTGATGCGCCTACTCGCCGCCGGGGGCCCCTCCGTCGTGAGATCACCCGGACCGTCGGCTGGCGCGTCGCCGCCGGGCTAGGTACGTAGCCAGCACCGGCGCAAAGGGGACATCGGCCCGGAAGACCTCGTGGTCTATTCGCGCGCGGCGGCAGCCATCCTTGAGCGTCGCGAGATGCCGTTGCATGGCTGCGACGTAGTCCCCCCTGACCTCGCTGGCGTCGGTGGACAGACGCCGGGCCGTCTCCAGGTCCTCGACCAGCAGCGGCCCGCGGAAATCGAAGTCGAGTTCACTGCGGTCCAGCACCTGGAAGACGATCACGTCATGGCCGCGGTGCCGGAAGTGCCGAAGCGCGCGCAGCACCGGCTCGGGCTCATCGAGCAGGTCCGAGATCAGGACGACAAGGCCGCGCCGCCCGGCCATCGTGCTGACACGCTGCAGCGCGGCCGCAGTGTTGGTCTCGCCGCCGGGCTCGAGGCCGTCGAGGGTCTCGAAGATGCGCTGCAGGTGGCCGCGCTGGGTGAGAGGGGGGAGCTCGTCGCGGACGGCGTCGTCGAAGGTCACCAGCCCCACCGCGTCGCGCTGGCGGTGCGCCAGGTAGGCCAGGCCGGCGGCAAGATAGCTGGCGCAGGCCAGCTTGCTGACGCCCTCCGCCGGGTAGCCCATGGAGCCGCTTGCGTCCACGGCCAGGTATACAGTGAGGTTGGTCTCGGCGTCATACTCCTTCACGAAGAACCGGTCGCTGCGCCCGTAGACCTTCCAGTCGAGGTGGCGCAGCTCGTCTCCGTGGGAGTACTCGCGGTGGTCGGCGAACTCGACGCTCGCGCCGCGATAGGGGCTGTGGTGCTGGCCGGAGTAATAGCCCTCCACGATGGCGTGGGCGCGCAGCTCCATCGTCGCCAGGCGCGCCAGCGTTCGCGCATCAACCGCCTTCTCGATGAGACCCAACTATCCAGCCACCATCCTACTCGTCCTCGCCCGTGTGAAGATCAATGGAGCGCAGGTGCTCGATCTTCTCCTGCAATCCCTCCGGCGGCGTCTTCTCCGGATGCTTGTCGCAGTAGTCCTTGATCGCCGCCGCGATGCCCTCCTCCGCCAACACCGAGCAGTGGATCTTGAGGGCTGGCAGCCCTCCGAGTTCCTCCACCACGTCATCGTTATCAATCGCCAGCGCCTCTACCAGGGTCTTACCCTTTATCATGTCAGTAATGATGGAACTCACGGCGATGGCCGCCCCGCACCCGAAGGTCTGAAAGCGCACGTCCTCGATGATGTCGGTATCCTCGTTGACCCTCATGCTTATCTTCATGATGTCCCCGCACGTCGGATTGCCGACCTCCCCTACAGCGTTCGCGTCCTCGAGCACGCCGGCGTTGTGCGGGTTCGTGAAGTGTTCCATCACTTTCTCGGAGTACTGCATTAGCTTCCACTCACTTGGGCGCCTCGTCTGGCGCGGGCTGAGATCAGTGTTCAGATTATACACCAGCGCAGCGGACGCAAACAACCGGAAAGAGCACGGGGCAGGAGCATCGGTTCTAGTTGCGGGGCGTACATGCAGGTTTTCCTCCGGTTGAGGAAGGCTGGCACGTATAGCCTTTGGCGCGATGTCGCTTGAGCGCGGATGCTTGCCCTATCAGGAGGCGCGACCCCGCCCTTGGGCGGGGTCGCGCTATGCTGTCTCATCGCGCCCACGCCAAGACGGAACTGGCCGACAAGAATGTCGGCCCCACTGGTAAGAAAACCGATGCTCCTGGCTACTCTGCCAACTTGCTTTGACCGCGCGCGCTGTCGTGGTATAATCACCCTAGGTAATACGGAGCAGGAGGCACGGTCAATGTCTGTGGACTCAGGCATAAGGTGCTCGTGCGGATGTCGCATCACCGAGAAGGACATCCAGCAGCAAGGCTTCGTGATGAGTCGCTGGAAGCCCGTCTTCGTCTACCTCAAGTACAAGTGCCCCCAGTGCCATGCCGTCTCCGAACAGCTCATTGACTTCGAGGACTGGAGCATCTCCCTGCTCAGCGACCAGGCCGAGCCGCTCCCCGAGGATCGCGAGCACTTCGCTGAGCTGGGCTCCATCCAGCCCGAGGAGGTCATCGAGTTCGCCCACTACCTGCACCACCACGGCCCGCGCGCTCTGCGCGAGCTGGCGAACACGACAGCCCACGAGAACTGATCGTGCTCGGCTGGGGAGAGGCTAGCCGCCGTACGGCGTGAGGGCTGGCATCAGTGAAACCGGCCGCGGCGCCGGCGCCTGCTTGAGCAGCTCGATGGTGGCCTCCCGCAACTCGTCATCCTCTATCGCGATCGCCGCCTCCTGTCGGGCCTTCGCTATCCAGTCCCGCCGCGCCGAAGGCTGCTTGGCGATAGCGATACGCGCCCTTATCTGTTTCGCAACCTCCGCCAACGGCTTTATGCCCGCTGGCTTGCGGTCCTCCACCTTGAGTATACAGTAGCCGTCCGGCGCCTTGAAGACCTTCGAGAGCTGTCCGACCTCAAGCGAGAAAGCCACGTCGGCGATCTCCTTCGCGTAGTCCTCTCGTTCGAAGTACCCCATGTCGCCACCCTGGTCCTTGGTAGACGGGTCCATGGACAGAGCCTTCGCAAGCCCGGCGAAGTCACTGCCTGGCTGCTGAAGCGTCTCGTAGACCGTGTCCGCGTCGGCCCGGCTGGAGACCAGTATCATGCGTGCGCGTACGCGCTCTCCCAGGCGGAACTCCTCCTGGTGGTCGCGGTAGAAGTCCTTGACCTCCTGCTCGCTGATGTGCATGTCGGCTCCCGCCAGCTTATCCAGGAGCAGGTCCACGCGCAGCCGCTCCGCGAACCTGTCGCGGGTCGTGCGCATTGCCTGCAGGCGTGCCTCGAAGTCCGCCTCCGCTCCGACCTCGGAGATGGCCCGCTCCATCCTCAGCCGCATCTCCTCGTCGCTGATCGTCAACCCTGCCTTCTCCGCCGCCGCCAGGATCAGTTGAGTGTCCACCATCTCCACCAAAACACTCGGCCCCCTCCTGGCGCGCAGTTCATTGAGCAGGTCGCCGAAGGTGATCTTCTGACCGCTGACGGTCGCCACGACCACGCGCCGACTCTGCTGGGCGGGCGTGCACGAGGCGAGAAGGACCAGCGTCATGCCAGCCATCAGGCAGCCCATGACCCGCAGCCTCTCGGCTCCCGGCCAGCGCTCAGAGACGCCACGCTGCATGTTCAGTCGCCCTCTCCCTTCGCCTTACCTGCGTCGCCCAGCTCCGCCATGCTTGCGGGGACGTACTGGATGCCGCCCTCATAGATGATGGCGCTGGGCCGACCCTCCTCAACGTACCCGAGCAACTCCTCCAGCAGATCGTACCCCCAGAAGTACCCGGGCACTTCCTCCTGGTATTCAACGAGCACAGTGCGCGGTCCTACCTCGACGCGCCCGCGGAACCCGTCCTCGGGCGTGCGCACGCTCCTGATAATCAGGCGCTTGCCTAAGCGCGCTTCCAACTGTTTGATACGGTCCTTCAGGCTCATCAGCCACTCCCGTTGCCAGAACTTGCCTGCGCGAGACAACCCTAGACGGCGACGGCGTTGGCAGACAGGAATGTCTGCCCCACCATGAGAGAGTAATGATACTGGCGCAGACATTCTTGTCTGCGACCGCGGCGTAGTCGCCGCAGTCAATGCCGCTCGCGCTCACACCCACCATCCCGTAGGGCGGGCTTCCAGCCCGCCGTGCGATCAATCTACCGAATCCAGGACTAGACCGCGACCGACCCCGTCAACTCGGTGTCCTCGTCCTGGTACGGTGGCGAGCAGGCGCAGAGTATCACCAGCGGCTCCTCGCTCATGCAGGTTACCCGGTGCTCGGCGCCGGCGGGGATGAGCCGCGCATCGCCCGCCTGCACGCGCTCGATACGCGCCGCGATCTCCAGCGCGCCCTCGCCCGCCAACACGTAGTATACCTCCTCCGACTTCAAGTGCCGATGGCGGTACGTGCTCTTCCCTGGGTTGATGGTAGCCCGGGCCAGGCTGAGGTTATGCGAACCCTCACGCTCCGGACGCACCAGCTCCAGGATACGCGAGCCATCCAGCGTCACATACTCCTCAGCCATCTGCCCTTCCTCGCCTCGGCTTCACCTATGACGACCGCAGCTTGTGGACTACGAGCGGCACCACCGCAGTCCAAATCACAACCAGCGACCACATCCGACCCTCGAGCAGGTTGTAGTCATGTAGCAGCCTACTCCAAGGGTGGTTGACGACGTAGTGACCAAAAAGAAACTCGAAAGCCACTGTCAGCGCCAGCCACACTCCTCCGACTGTGAGCGCCTGCGCTGGTGACTCAATCGGCCATCGCACACTGAGCGCATACGTGTACACGCCTATCACTAGAATGAAGACCACTGAGGAGAGTTGATGCGCGCCAAGCTCGCCCAGCAGTCCCTGATAGCCGAACTGTCGCAGTGTGCCGTTCAGGATACCGATCACCACGAGTCCCAACCAGAAGACGGCATATCGCAGGATCATCGGCATCCTCCTACCCGGCTGGTCCTGCCAGCCGGCACTACATGGCCAGCCTGACCTGTCAACTCACTCCACGTCCAGCTTCAGAATGTAATCGTCCAGCTCCGCCTGCGCCTTCTGCACTTGCTCCTTGAGCGCGGCGATCTCACCGCGTATCTTGTCGAACTCATCCTCCTGCGCCGTCAGCTTCTCGACGTACTTCTTGTAGAGGTCGCTGTCGTGGTCGAGCTGCTCCATGTTCTGGCGGATGCGGTCCTGTTCCTCGCCTATCTCCTTCAGCCGCGCTTCCTTGGTCGCCACCTGCTCGGCGAGCGCCGCGACCTTGCTCTTCATCTCGACGATGCGCCCGAGCGCGGCCTTTACCTTGTCGCTCATCTTCCTGGTCTTGATATAGACCGCGATCTGATCCGCGTTCTGGTCGGTAAGCGCCGTGGTCTCGCGCATCTGCATTTCCTCCACCACGGTCAGCTTCTCAGTCTTGTCGGGCGCTACCGCGACCTTGAACCGGTAGAGGCTGCGCGTCTTCTCCTCCGGCTCCTTCGGCTCCACCAGCTCCCAGCCGCTGCGCAGCGGGTGCTCGACCAGCACAACGCGCTCGTCGCCCGCGCGGTTCTTGATAGTGTACGTCATCTCGCTCTTCTGCTTGCTGACTACGACCAGCACACCGCGCGAGATCTTCAGGCTTACCTGCGTGTGCGAGCCGGTTCCGCTCTCAGGCACGACCTCGACCCCCAAGTCCACCGCGTAGCTGATGAGACGCTCGTCGTCCTGTCCCAGGTCCTCGATGAGGGCATCGCCCGCGTAGGCGCCGCCGTCGAAGACCGTTATCGGTCCGCCCATGAGATGCAGGCCGGTGGTGTTCTTGAGCTTCAGCCCATTGAGCGGGTGCTTGGCGTTGACGCTGGGGTTGTATATCGAGACCTTCTCGCCCTCGATGGCCTGGTTGACGATCGGTATCATGGCCGATCCCTGGCGGGCGATGGAGATGGGCTGCTGGATGGCGTACTGGAACAGCTCGCCGACCTCCTCACCAGCGGCCGCAGCAGTCACCCCGGCCCGCGCGAGCGCATCAGCCGCCATGATATCACCGCGGAATGTACTGCCCGCACCGTACCCGCCAGCACCGCGCCCACCGAGACCTCCGCCCCGGGCGGCCTTCGCTGCATCCGCTCCCGCCGCTCCGGGTGGAGCGGGCGCAGCCGCGACCGCCTCAGCCTCTTTGGGCGCCTCCATCGCGCCCTCATAGGTCTGCGGCACTGCCGCCACCTGCACTGACACGGGCACCTCCGGGCGCGGCACGTACAGAGGCTTGTAAAGGTCCTGCGTGAAGCTGATGGGCCGGCCCGAGACCAGCGCCAGGCCGACGTTCTCCCAGTCCTCGTCCGTGGTGTTCTCGACGATGGCCCAGCCCTGCAGGAAGCTCTTGCCCGCATCGGCCACCAGCCGGTAGGTGGTCTTCCAGACCGGGGTTTCCAGCAGGTAGCCGACCGAGACTTCGCGCCTACCCTCGCCCTTGAACGAGAGGCTCACCTGCCGCTTGGAGACATCGCGGTTGGCGGCGATCGCGGCCAGCGCCTTGTTCAGGTCGACGTTCAGGTTCTCATCGAGAAGCCTGACAGACTTCATCTGCCAGATCGGCACCTCCACGATGCCGCCCTCGGTCAAGATGTTAACGACCATGAAGCTCAGGATGTTATCGCCCACCGACTTCTGCTGCTCCTCGACGCCCAGGATCGTGCCCTGGACCGTCTTGTCGCTCACGGCTTCGATCTGCGCCCCGCGCAGGCTATCGAGCAGCTCATCCAGCGAGGGGTTATCGGAGATGTTCACCGCGAACGATTGCAGCGTGCGCTCGAGCGGGTCCTCCGGGGC
>JALGVE010000048.1 GCA_029820045.1 Candidatus Zipacnadia bacterium
TCTTCATAGCCTGACTCCATACACGACGCTGTATCCATCTTCAGCGATCCTACTGCATCCCTATTCTAGCACATTTGTCTAACTTTGAGGAGTCTGACTTTTCGGACAGGCTGCAAGGGGGACAGGTGGGGGCACCTGTCCTACTGCGGAAGATAGTAGGACAGACGCCCTCGTCTGTCCGCAGCATCGGCAGAGGACCAAGGGGGACAGGTGGGGGCACCTGTCCTACTGCGGAGATAGTAGGACAGACGCCCTCGTCTGTCCGAAGGATCGGCAGAGGACCAAGGGGGACAGGTGGGGGCACCTGTCCTACTGCGGAAGATAGTAGGACAGACGCCCTCGTCTGTCCGAAGGATCGGCAGAGGAACAAGGGGGACAGGTGGGGGCACCTGTCCTACTGTGAGGCTTGGGCTTGCGAGGCGAAGTGATGTCGCGCCTGGATCGGTATGTGGTGACGGAACTCATTCCCCCCTTCGTCTTCGGCGTGGGGGCGTTTCTGATTGTGTTGGTCGGAGTGAGCATCCTGCCTAATATGCTCAAGCTGGTGTTCCGCCAGGGCTTCCCCGCGCTGCCGGCGCTGAAAGTCTTCCTGCTGGGCCTGCCGGGGCTGATCGCCATGACCCTGCCCATGGCGATGCTCTTCGGCAGCCTCATGTCCATCAGCCGTCTGAGCGGCGAGGGGGAGGTCGTCGCGATGCGGGCGGGCGGGATCAGCCTGCCGCGCATCGGGGCCTCGGTGATGGTGGCGGGTCTGCTGGTGTCGGTGGGGGCGCTGGTGGTGAATGAGACGGTCGTGCCCGCCTGTAACGCGAGGGCCTTCGAGATCACGCGCGCCGGCCGCGAGACGGTGCTCAAGCGCGGTGACCTCGAGTTCCAGGTGCGGGATAATCAGGGCAGGCTGCGGCGCTGGCTGTACGCGGGTCACGTGGATCCGGATACGCTTACCATGACCGACGCGCTCGTCGTAGAGTTCCGCAAGGGCGCCTACTGGCACTTCTTTACCGCGAAGCGGGCCAAGTGGCAGGGCGAGACCTGGGTGCTGGAGAATGTGAAGCACGAGTGGCAGACCCAGCAGGGCCCTCAGACCGAGACGGCAGCCAAGTTGGCGCTGAACATCGGCCGGACCGCCGAGGAACTCGACCGGATAAAGAAGGACCCGGAGGAGATGACGCTGACCGAGGCCCGCCAACAGGCGGCCCTCGCGGAATCGCGTGGAGACCGGGTGCAGGCGGGGAAGCTGCGCCAGCACATCCAGATTCGGCTGGCGGTCCCCTGGTGCTCGCTGGGGTTTGCGGTGTTAGGGCTGCCGCTGGGTCTGCGGCGGCAGCGGTCGAGCCGTGGCATCGGGCTGGGGGTCTCCCTCGTCGTCATCTTCGGCTACTACGTGGTCCTGCACACGCTGAGCATACTGGGAGAGCGTGGCGTGGCTGACCACATGCTCATCGCCTGGACGCCGAACCTGCTTCTGTATCTGGCTGCGTTCGGGCTGCTGCTGAACAGCTCGCGGTAGGCGTCGGAGCAGAGCGGTGGGAGAGGTCTGTTATGCAGCGGCGTATGCGGGCCGGGCTCGTGTTGCCACTTCGTGGCGAACGCTCGCACGGCCCCTCCAGACGACGGGGTGGTGAACGCTCGCACGGCCCCTCCAGACGACGGGGCGGCGAACGCTCGCGCGGCCCCTCCGGATGACGGGGCGGCGAACGCTCGCACGGCCCCTCCGGACGATGGGGTGGTGAACGCTCGCACGGCCCCTTGAGAGGACGCTGCGGAGGGCCGTCGGGGCGAGAGGTCTGTTATGCAGCGGCGTATGCGGGCCGGGCTCGTGTTGCCACTTCGTGGCGAACACTCGCACGGCCCCTCCGGACGATGGGGTGGTGAACGCTCGCACGGCCCCTTGAGACGACGCTGCGGAGGGCCGTCGGCGCGAGAGGTCTGTTATGCAGCGGCGTATGCGGGCCGGGCTCGTGTTGCCACTTCGTGGCGAACACTCGCACGGCCCCTCCGGATGACGGGGCGGTGAACGCTCGCACGGCGCCTCGAGAGGACGCTGGGGAGGACCGTCGGAGGGGCCGTCTGAGGGCCATGGCCGCGCCGCGGTCTGGGCCGAAGCCGGCCCGATGCCTTTGTGACGCCCTATTGCAGTCCCGCCAGACACATGCGCCGCCGAGGGTGTTATGCCGAAGTACACCGTCGTCATCTTCATAGGACTGGTGGTCATCGGGGCCATCGTCGCCTGGATCGGCGACGCCCTAGGGGCGCGGCTGGGGAAGCAGCGCGCCTCCATCTTCGGGCTGCGGCCGCGGCAGAGCGCGCGGCTGGTGGCGGTCGTGATAGGTGCGCTCCTGCCGCTCATCGGCCTCGGCGTGGCGATGGCCGGGTCCGAGTACGCGCGCATAGCCGTGCTGCGCCTCGACCGCCTCCTGGACCGACAGAAGCAATTGACCGGGCAGGTTGACGATCTGCAGAAGAACGTGGAGGTGCAGACTCGGGCGGCCAGGGCGGCGGAGGATAAGGCCATGCAGGCGCAGGAGCGGGCACGGCACCTGGATGCGGAGCGCGTCAAGCTCGAAGGCGAGGTCGGCCAGCTTCAGGACCGTCAGGCCGAACTGCGGGCGAAGGTCCAGGACCTGGAGGGCCGCGTCAGAGAGGCCGAGCAGAAGGTGCGCGAGGCCGAGCAGAAGCTCCGGGAATCCGAGCAGAAGCTGCGGGACTCTGAGCAGAAGCTCAAGGAGAGCGAGACGAAGCTGGCCGAGGCCAAGCAGAAACGCAAGGAGGTGGAGGAGGCCAACATCCAGCTTGAGGAGGAGAACGAGGCGCTGACCCGCAGACGGAACGCCCTGAACAGGCGAGTCGCAGCCGCGAGGCGTCATGAGGCGGACGCGAAGCTGGAGCTGGAAGGGCGGCGAAAAGAGCTGGCCCTCGCCGAACAGGAACTCGCCGACCGCAAGCAGGAGCTCGCGGACCTGCGGGATGAGTTCGCGGCGTACCGCGAGCAGCAGAGCGAGATCGCGGAGGTGCCGGCGCTGTTCAACCCCGGCGATGAGCTGATACGGGTAGTGCTCTCGGCCGAGCAGACGCAGGATCAACTGGAGGCCGAACTGTGGGAGCTGCTGCACCTGGCCAGTCCCATCGCCGAGGCCAAGGGGGCGCCGGTGGGAGATAACGGTCGGGCCATCGTGGCCGTGGCTCCGGTGCCGCGCGGGGCGCCCTCGGCGCGGGTCCCCGAGCGCGAGGTAGTGCGGCATGTAGCCTCGGAACTGCGGAGGGCGGGGGGGAGGGAGTTCGTGGTGCTGCTGCAGGCCTTCCGGCGGCTGTCGTATGAGGACCGGATTCCGCTCGAGGTGCGCTTCCTCGCGGTTCCGAATCGCCTCCTGTTCAAGGAGGGGGAGGTGCTCGTGGCGATGCGCATCTCCGCCAATAGCTCACGGGCCGAGGTATTCGAGGCGCTCTGGCGGCTGATCGCGGATCCCGAGGCAAGCCAGGTGCGGGCGCTGGCGCGAGCCAAGGGCATGCTGCCCCATCCCGAGACCGGGCAGTACGGTTCATTCACGCTGGCCGATATGTGCAATGCGGTGGACCAGATTCTCGTCCTGAAGGGGATGGTGCCGGTGCAGATCGTGGCCGCTCAGGATACCTACACCAAGGGGCCTCTGGCGGTGAAGATCCAGGTGGGAGAGCGGGAGGGCTCCTGAGCGTGGAGGGCGAGCAGCGCGCGCAGGTGGTCGTCGCGGTGGACCCGGGGCGCAGCAAGTGCGGGCTGGCGGCGGTGTCGCGGCAAGGCGTGCTGGAGAAGCGCATCGTAGAGACAACTCAGGTCGGTGACGCGGCGGCGGAGATGGCCGAAAGGCATGGCGCCGCCGTCATGGTTCTGGGGAGTCGGACGGGCCATGAGGAAGTGCGCGAGAGGCTCGAGCAGGCCGTGGCCGGGCTGCCCATCGAGTGGGTGGAAGAGGACATGACTACGCTTCAGGCGCGGCGGCGGTACTGGAAGGAGAATCCGCCGCGCGGCCTGTGGCGGCTGATACCGGAGGGCCTGCGTGCGCCGCGCGAGCCGATTGACGACTATGCGGCGGTGCTGCTGGCGGAGAGGTATCTGTTTGGAGGCGGGAAGCGCGAGGCGAGAGGCGGGAAAAGCCGTTCGTAGGTCGGAGCAGGATGTTACTTCTCGAAGGAGCATAACGGAGCATGTGTCGCGATGTCATAACGTGGTATCAAGGGCAATCATGGGCCGGGCGGCGAACCTCCCTGGCGGGACTACCGCGACATAGTGGTTATCTTCTCCTTGGTAGGGCGGGCTTCCAGCCCGCCTGCCGAGGTCAATGGTAGCGGGCTGGAAGCCCGCCCTACTGTGAGGGAAGGTTATGAAACGCTGAAAAGGGCTGAACGTTGCGCGCCTACGAGAAGTAACAAGAAAGCCCGACCTACGGACGATGTTGTGCACGGCAACCTGAGGGGGCGAGCAGAGATGGCGAGCAAGAAGATAGCGGAACTGACCGTTGGTGAGAAAGTGACCGCGACTTACGCGGTCAGGGACAAGTCGCTGGCGCCGTTCAAGAGCAAGCCGGGGCAATACCTGAGCCTGACCCTCGGCGATGCCACGGGCGAGATCAGCGCGCGTATGTGGGATAACGCCGAGGAGGCGGCCGCGCTCTTTCAGACCGGCGACGCCATCCTCGTGCGGGCGAAGGTCGAGGAGTACCGAGGGCAAAAGCAACTCGTCATCGAGAAGCTGAAGAAGGCCGAGCAGGACGCGCATCAGAAGGCGGAACTGCTGCCGCAAAGCCCGCGCGACCTCGACGCGCTCCGAGGGCAGTTGCTGGAGTCCGTTGCGGAGGTGAAAGAGCCTCATCTACATGCGGTGCTGGAGGCGTTCTTTGGCGACGAGGAGTTCCTGGAGCGCTTCTGCGCCGCGCCCGGCGCCAAGATGCTGCATCACTCGCACGTGGGCGGGCTGCTGGAGCATACGATGGGCGTCGTGCAAATCCTGGAGACGGTCGCCGAGATACACCCGGAGCTGGACCGGGACCTGCTGATTGCAGGGGGGCTGCTGCACGACATCGGCAAGATCGAGGAGCTTGAGGTTGGCGCGACCTTCGAGTACACGGACGCGGGACGGCTGGTCGGGCATATCGTGCTCACGGACCGCATGGTCATGGAGGCGATCGAGGGCATCGAGGGTTTCCCGGAGGAGTTGGCGAACCGGCTCACGCACCTGCTGCTCAGCCACCACGGGCAGAAGGAGTACGGGGCGCCGGTGCTGCCCATGACCGCCGAGGCCTGCGCGCTGCACTACGCCGACAACCTGGACGCGCATGTGCAGTACTTCAGCCAGGTGGTGCAGGACGGGGCCGGATCGGGCAACCGGTGGTCGGACTATCAGAGGCTGTTTGATAGGTACATCTACATCGGGCAGGGCGGGGACGAGACCGCGTAGGTCGGGCTTCCAGCCCGACTCGGTTGGCCCTCGCCGCAACGACTGAGGAGTCGGGCAGGGATGCCCGACCTACTGACGACAAGAACGACGTAGGGCCTCTGATGCGCGAGGATCGCTTAATCGCAAGTGAACAATACAGGAGGCCGCACGTCTACGATGACGAGCGACGCAGGTCTGTCGCGGGAGCAGGTCGAGGACCTCGTCGAGCGCGCTAGAGCGGGTGACAGACCCGCGTTTGCGCGGCTGGTTGACGAATATCAGGACAAGATATACGGGTATGTCTACCGGATGCTCGGGGACGCGGAGGAGGCGGAGGATGTAGCGCAGGAGACCTTCCTGCGAGCCTTTCAGTCTCTGCCCAGCTTCCGGGGCGCCGCCAGCTTTCATACCTGGCTCTACCGGATAGCCAGCAACCTGTCAATTGACGTGGCGCGGCGGAACCGGCGGCAAAACGACGGGGCCATCTCCCTCGATGAGCCGCTGGCCTCAGAGGAAGGGGACTACGGCCGGGAGATCGCCTACGAAGGCATCGGCCCGGAGCAGTTGACGGCAAGGCGAGAGACGCAGGAGCTGGTGCGAGGGGCCATCGAGGACCTTCCGGAGAAGCTGCGGGCCGTGGTGGTCCTGTACGAGCTTCAGGGAGAGAGCTACGAGGACATCGCCGAGATTCTCGGCTGTCCGTTAGGCACGGTGAAGAGTCGGTTGTTCAATGCACGCGCACAGCTTAAGGATAAGCTGAAGCAGTTAGTGGAAGTCGGGGAGTTGGAGGTCGAGCAGTAATGACCTGTAAGCAGGTGCGTCGCCTGCTGGTGTCATGTTGGGGCGAGGTGGAGCAGCTTGAGGCGGAGGCCGCTGCGCATCTGACCGAATGCGAGGAGTGCCGGCGTGAGGCCGAGATGCTGCGGCTCACGCACGGGCTGCTGCGCGAGGCCAAGCCGGAAGCGGCGCCGGAGGGATTCGCGCAGCGGGTCATGGCACAGGTGGGCGAGGCGGAGCCTACAGGCGCGAGTTGGTATCAGCGGGCGCTGGGATGGTTGGCGCCACCCGCGCCAACCTTTGGCCGTCTGCGAGCGGCGGCCGTGGCGCTGGTGTTGGTGCTGCTCCTGGGTGGTGGCGTGGCCCTCTACCGGGGCGCCGTCGGGCCAGGCAACGGCTTCAGCGGTGCTGGGGCCCTCGTGGTGGGTGTGCCCCGGGACGGCGCCTCCCCGGGTGAGGCCCCCATTGACTTCGAGGCGCTGATGCTTCAGCATGAGACGCTGGCGCAGACGCAGGCGCTTTCGGAGGATGTGGGCGTGCACCTGGTGTCGTACCGACGGTAGCGCAACGGACCCGCTACGGGTCGGTCAACGACAACGACAAGGTTTACCGCGAAGACGCAGAGTTCGCAGAGAACGGCGGGCAAGAGGCGAAGGGGAACGGGAAACGGCCGGTCTCCTCCCAGGAGGCGCGACATTCTTGTCGCGCCGGGCCGTTGAGGCGGCAGGCACACCTACGGTGAAATAACGTCACGTGATTGACACAGGCGGGGGCGTGCGGCGAGGGCGCGCAGATGCGGAGCGAAACACGGTAATGAGACGTAAGGTAATCTGCTCGATGGCAACCCTCGCGCTGATGGCGCTGAGCGTCTACGCCGAGGCGCAGGTCAATGAACAGGCGTTCACCATTCTGAGAAAGAGCATCATGGCGCTGGGGGCGGTGAACTTCTCGGGCCTGCGCACAGTCGTGTTTTTTGAGAACGGCGTCAAGGTCGAGGGCTTTCAGGAAGAGGTATACCAGAAGGGCCCGAGCAAGCAGCGGGTCGCCGTCGTGGCCCCCCAGGACAAGAAGGGGCGCCTGTGCGTCACCAGCGGGCAGGTGCAGTGGCAGTACTTTCCCGAGGAGAACCGAGCGGTGCGGAGGGAACTGTCCACGCCGGCGGAGACCCGGTCACGCCGCCTGGCAGGCCTCGACGACCTGCGGAAGCGCATGAAGATGGAGTACCTGGGGACCGAGACCATCGCCGGGCGGTTGACGCACGTAGTGCTGGTGTCCACCCCGGAGGGTATCCCGATCAAGAAGACCTGGATAGACAGGCAATACTATGTGCCCCTGAAGACCCAACTCTTCGATTCTCGGGGCAATGTGAAGTCTTCGGCCTTCTACACGGCTATCAACTTCCGGCCCCAGTACAAGGCGGGGATGTTCGACTTTGAGCCGCCGTCGGGGTGCAGCGTGCGCACGACGTACCAGCTTCCCAAGCGCATGGCGCAGCGCGATGCGGAGAAGGCCGCTGGCTTCCGCGCCGCCCTGCCCAGATACCTGCCGCCGGGCTACAGGTTCCTCAAGAACCAGGTGGCGGTGCTGCACCAGGGTGGTAAGGTCATACTGTGGCTGCCGTTCTCCAACGGCGCGGACACCTTCAGCATATTCCAGGGCACGCACGGGGCGGCGGCGCCACCGCCGACCGAGGGCCGGTCGTTGACCTGGAAGCTGGGCAATCACAGCTTCGTGCTAGTGGGCAGCATCTGCGCGGCCGAGATGAAGCGGGTGCGGGACTCGGTGAGGTTCTAGAGCTTGCGCAGATTCGAGTACTACCGCTTTGGCGTCACACGTGTGTGCGAGGGGGCGCGCGAGCTCCGTGCGAAGTACGTGTTCAGGGCCCGATCCCAGCGGACGGTTTCGCCGTGGCGGAATGCCGTGAAACGGAGGGCCGCCCGAGGGTGCTTGTCCCGCGAAGCGGGAGAAGCAAGCGAGGCCGGCCCGCGTACGCTTCGGCACTGGGTAGGGCCCCGGCCTTCGGGCGGCCCTGCTGACGACAAACGAGGACGACGATGGAAGGTCGTAGGGAGTGGCCGGGTTTCAGCCACGCAAACGGCGAGGAATACAACGACGTGGGCCGGATGGGCGTCCGGCCCCTCCGCACGGCAAACGACGGCGGACGCTAAAGGGGTAGCTCGCAGAGCGGGGCAGGGCCCGGCCTATTCGCGCCGAACGACTTCCCGCAGCCCGTCAACGGGCAGCGAAGCAGACGTAACAAGAGTGGAAAAAAGCGCCCTCGGGCCTAAAGTCGCGAGGCGAGCCGCCGATAAAAGTCTTGAGAGCATGTATGCTACTCTGCGGCTCGCGGCAAGAGAGGACACCAGGAGATGCGGATAGATCCCAGCAAGCTTCATCGCATCGGCCGCAGCAGCGTGGAGCGAGTCACCCCGGAGCGAGTGGAGGGACCCAAGCCAGCGGAAGGTCAGGCGGCCGCCCCCGTCGGCGGGGCGGGCCAGGTGAGGCTGAGTCAGCGCGCTCAGGAGGTGCAGGCAGCCCGCGCAGCCCTCGCGGAAGTGCCTGAAGTCCGGCAGGAGAGGATAGCTGAGCTTAAGGCCAGGATCGAAGCGGGAAACTACAAGGTGGACCCCTATAAGGTGGCCGAGCGCATACTGAACCCGCGGACGTAGCGCACCTCGGTACACCTTACAGGCCGGCCGCGTGTTGACCCCCGCGCGACCGGCCATCTCTTTGTACGGGTGGAGCGCGCCCCTCTTCAACGTCCTGCCCGGCGTCCGCAAGCTTCAGGCGAGGCAGGAATGGGCATAACTGAAGCGGAAGCCAGGGCACAATAATACCCCAGGACGGAAGGGGGCGGGCAAGAGTGACACTGAAGAGAGCGTCATTCGCGCTTCTGCTGGTAGCGGTGGGCGTTGCGGTCGGGGTTTACTACTGGCAGCGGGCGGGCGGCGGTAAGGATGACCGGCAGCAGATCATTGAGCTGGTCGCCAACGTGGAGCGAGGCGTCGAAGAGAAAAGCATCTCGCGCGTGATGGACTATGTATCGCAGGATTACCAGGACGAGACCGGGAACGACCGCCGAACGCTCCAGCAGCTAGCCATGGCGGCCTTTCGTGACACTCAGCCCCTTGATGTCGTCGTGCAGTTGACGGACCTGGAGATCCATGGGGGTGAGGCTACACTGACCGCGGATGTGGAGTTCTCGGCTGGGCAGCCGGTGGGCATCGGCGAATCCACCAGGCTGACGGTCACCGCCAAGCTGCGACGCGAACGGGGTGGGTGGAAGGTGGTCGAGGCCGAGGGGTGGGAAGGCGCAGGCGAGGAGTTTCAGTAACTTGGCGGCCTAAGACAGCGTTAGGTCTCGGCGGTGTTGGCAGACAGGAATGTCTGCCCCACCATGAAACGGCAGGGACGGTGGCGTAGCGGCCGCACCCAAGGGAGAGATAAGGCATTGACTGCGAGAGTCCTGACCTTGGCGCTGAGTCTGATGGTGGCAACCACGGCGCTGGCGGACCAGCCGGCAGAGATGGTGCGCAACGGTGAGTTCGAGATCGGCGGGAAGATGTGGTTCGCCGCGTGGCGGCCGCTGCATGGGGCCGTGCAGTGCCTCAGAGCGGGAGAGCAGGGGCACAAGCACCTGTACATGCGCCTGCGGGCCGAGGGCGACGGTGGGCTGACGCAGGCAGTTGAGCTGCCGCCGCGCCAGACGCTCAGCCTGCGCACGCTCGCCACCGCCTGGGACACGGCGGACGGCGGCGTCATCGTGGAGCTGGTGGGAGCAGCGGATGGCAGGGTGCTTGCTGAGATCGAGGTCGGCCACATCGTGCAGGGGGTCGTCGGATGCAACTTCGACACCGGCGGCGGGGGACAGGCCTGGCTGACCGTGCGCCTTCAGGGGCCGAAGGGCGGCCAGGGGGCCGTGGAGTGGGTGAGCATCGGCCCGGCCGTGCCCCAGGACGAGGGGCAAGAGCCGGTGTACGGCGGCGCCACCGATGACCTGGTGCTCGGTCTGGGCGAAGGCCTGAAGGTGGAGGCGCCGGAGAGCGGAGTGCTCGCCAACGGCGCGGGGATGGTGCGGGAGGCGCTGGCGGAGAAGATGCGCTCGAAGCCGACGCGCATCGGCGCAATGCTGAGGGTGACGGTAAGGGAGCCTCCGGTGGTGGAGTGGCCCGCGTGCGAGAGCTTCCACCTGGAGGTTGACGCGGAGGGCGCGCGTATCGAGGCCCCCGCCGAGCAGGGCGCGCTGTGGGGCATGATGACGCTCATTGACCTGATGCGCAGTGAGCCGGGCGGGGGAGTGCGTATTCTCTCCGCGCAGGTTGACGACCGGCCCGACCTGCCATGGCGCCTCGGCTGGGCCGAGGGCCTGGCCGGTGACGCCCCGAGCGTGCTCAATGCAATCAAGAAGCTCGTCAGGCTGAAGATGAACATGGTCATCGTGGCGGCCGGGACGCCCTGCGAGGGTCCGGACGACTGGGAGCTTCGCGGACAGAGCGTCGCTGCGCTGGCCCGCGAGTGGGGGTTGGAGCCGGTGGCGGCCCTCAGCTCCTGCCTGAGTCCCTCGCCGGAGACGCTGGAGGAGGCGGCGCGAGCGACAATCGAGGAGCTAGGCGCGCGCTACCTGATGGTGGACCTTTGCTGCGGGCCGTGGGATGGTGCTCTGGCCCGGCGGTTGGGGGCCATGGCGCGCAGCTTCGACCCGCCGGTCACACTGCTCTCGCGGTTCATCGTCGGCGACAGGCCGCAGGGGGAGGTTCGGGCGATCCTCAACGACTGGCCGCGGGAGATCGTGATGGTCTGCGACGGCGAGAGCCTGGCGTCGCCACGATTCGGGCTAGGGCTGAGGAGCTTAGCGGCACAGGGCGCGCCGCACCTGCTTGAGGTTGATGGAGATGCGGCAGCTCTGGCGCAACGCGCGCTGGCAGCGCGTGCGCGGGGGGAGCGCTGGCTGGGATTGGCGGGCTGGGGGCCCGACCTGGAGGAGACCGCCAACGCCGCGTGGAGGGCGCCGCAATGAGCTGGCCTGAGGCTTTGCTGTCAATTGAGCGCGACGGGCCGGTGTGGCAACCGGCCCCTCCATCACGGCAGCGTCCCCTTCCCAGCGGCGACGCCCCTCCATTACGGCGACGTCCCCTTCCCGGCGGCGACGCGCAATGCGTGTCTGGCGTCCCGTTAGACGCGGACGGTCTCGCGTCGGCGCCATGCCGTGCAATGGAGGGGCCGCCCGAGGGCGCTTGTCCCGCAGAGCGGGGGAAGCGGCCGAGGCCGGCCCGCGTACGCCGCACTAACGGGGGCCAGCCGTTGCTTGCCGCCATACCGCCACGGTGTCCTTCTGGGTGGGCCGGCCTCAGGCTTCGGCGCTGCATAGCGCCTCAGCCTTCGTGCGGCCCCTCCGCACGGCAAACGGCCCGGGCGAACGCCAAACAGGTACCGCGCGACGGTGGGCGCCGTCAGGCGCCCGCGGCCGGGCACAAGCTGCTGCCCCTCTCTGGAAGACGCGGCATCGGCACGGGCATTGTCGCGGTTTGCGGTCTCGTGGCGGCGTTGCTGGCTCTGCCGGCTGCTGCGAGCAGCGTGAGCCATCGAACCGCGTTCGTGAATGGGATCGGCTGCCACATCGTTCAGGTCAACCTCAATAGCCCTAAGGTGAAGGTCACGCCCATCGTTGCGCTCGGCTTCCCCGGCAGCGTGGAGCCGATGCAGTGGATCTGCAAGCGAACCCAGCCAACCGCAGCGGTGACCGGCACCTTCTTCTCCAAGGCCACGAAGCTGCCCGTTGGGGACATCGTCATTGATGGGCGGCTCGCCTACTTCGGCGGGATGGGCAGCGTCATCGCGATCACCCCGGACAACCGCGTGGTCTTCGAGCGCGTGCCCTACGGCCGGCACCAGGACTGGGGGGCCTTTGAGACGGTGCTGGGCTCGGGGCCAACGCTGGTCACGGGCGGGGAGGTGGCGCTGGCGCCGCGCCATGAGGGCTTCTCGGACAGCCACGTGCTGGGCCGGGCCAGCCGCAACGCCGTGGGTCTCACGCCCGCGAACAAGTTGCTGCTGGTGGCAACGCGGGAACTTGTGGGCCTGTGGGAGCTGGCGCGAGTGATGAAGGGCCTCGGCTGCATCGAGGCGATCAACCTTGACGGCGGCACCTCGACGAGCATGTACTACCGTGGGAAGATGGTGGTCAAGCCGGGCCGCTGGCTGGTGAACCTGCTGGGGGTGTACGAGAATGTTCCGGCGCAGTCGCGCACGTGCAAGTGTGAACTGCCCACCGAGCGTGAGGCCATCTACAGATGGCGGGCGGCGCGCGCGAGTGAGGCTTACTTGAGGGCGATGGAGCCACTCGCTAAAGGAGAACTCGAGGAGGCGGTGCGGCTGCTGGACGAGGCGACGCGGCTCGACTCCCTCAATGCTTCGTATCAGGTCAGGCTGGCGGGAGTCCTGGCGCAACAGCAGAAGGTTGAGGCGGCCTCAGGCGCGCTGAGCCGGGCGGGCGAGATTCTGCTGGCCAAACGGCTTTATAAGGAGGCCGCCAGCCGCCTGCAGGAAGCGCTGGATTACAACCCCAGCAACCGCCTGGCACAGGTAACGCTGCCGCGCGTCTACCGCAAGCTAGGGATGGGGAGCAGGGCGGAGATCGCCGAATATCACCTGCGTATGAACGAGCTTGAGGATAACCTCATCGCCGCCCACCCGGCCCTGATGCGGGAGATGTCAACGGAGGCGTACGAGCTTGCGGGGGTGCAGGTGACGAAGACCGGCAAGCGCGGGCCGAGGCTGAGCGGGCAGATCGGCGAGCGGGCATACGTTGACCCGGTGCTTGGCCTGCGGCTGGAGCTACCGCCGGGCTGGGAGTTCGTGGCGCGCGACGATGCTTCGGCGCTGCTGATGCGGCACCGTTTCCGGGCCTACCTCGGCCATCTGCGAGGGGTGAGCGTCCCCGAGAGTATCGAGCTGGACAAGCTGGTCGAACTGTACTACGGCGGCAGCTTCCAGCGCGAGCTGTACAAGTTCCCGATCCACGGCGCCGGGCTGCGTGGGGGCAAGTGGGCGACGGAGATGGTGTCCATGGGCGGGCCGATATACTGTGACACGCTCTTCACGCGGTCCGCGGGCTACCTGTGGATACTCAGCCTGACCACCGGCGAGGAGCTCCGCGAGCAGGCCCGGCAGGACTTCGACAGCATCATCAAGGGGCTGACGTTCTTCGGAGGTTAGACAGAGGGGCGAAGTTTCCCTTTACAAGAGGCGCGCGATGTGTTACATAATACGTGTAATGACGCGCGGTGGAGCAGTCTGGTAGCTCGCAAGGCTCATAACCTTGAGGTCGGAGGTTCGAATCCTCCCCGCGCTACCAAGCTTTCGAGGCCGGGCCGCTAACTGCGGCCCGGCCTCTGCTATGTATGGCCCGCATTGTTCAGCAAGGGCATGAGGGGCGGAGGGAACCGCAGGCTCAGCCACCCCTACAAGGGGACAGACAGCCATTTCGGGCAAACGACGCCCGAAATGGTGTCAGTCCCCGACGGCCCACCGCCCTCCGTAAGCCATGGGTCTGAGCTCGCGAATAACGCCGTTGTCGTGAGGAGTCGTGAGGAGTGTCCGGGCTTCAGCTCGGCCAGCCGTTGTCGTGAGGAGTCGTAAGGAGTGTCCGGGCTCTAGCTCACATCATTGAGGAGCGGCATGAGAGGCCGCGGCAATCGGACCGTCTGTGATGCTGCTGTCGTTGTGCGCTCTCCTGCATTGCCGCCCGCGCAAAGTGTTATGCCAAGCTGAGCCACCCCTACATGGGGACAGACAGCCATTTCGGGCAAACGACGCCCGAAATGGTGTCAGTCCCCAACGACCCACCGCCCCTATAGTCCCTCGGTCCTAACGGCCGACGGCGCGGAGAGTGCGTCCCCCCGACGGCGCACGCCCGCCTGAGCCCCCAACCTGAACTCGTGAATACTCTGCAGTGGGCCCCGCCCTACTAAGCCTCTCAAGCCGGGCCGCCAACTGCGGCTCGGCCTTCTTCAGCGCTGAGCGGATAGCTGCGCCATCGGGGGGCTTGCCCTCTCCCGAGGCTCCGAACTCCTTCACATTGAAAACCTGGTCGGGCCACGCCCGGGGCGCGGCGACAGTCATCCCCGGCGCTGCGCTCCAGCCACGCTCGCCTCCGAAGCCGTTGTGCACCACGTGTATTGTTACCGACGTGTGGGCCATGCGTCCGCTGGCAACGTCAGCCGGGTGGCGCTAGTGCTTGCACAAGTCCGCGGCGTTATGGAGGGGCTCAATGGGGAAACGGCCCGCAGGGCCGTGGGGCCCCCATCCGGCCCACCGGCGGGCCGGATACTTCGGTCGCAGACGACGCGACCTCGTATTCGGCCCCTCCCACGACGCGCGAAGGACTTTTTGCGGCGATTTGCTCCGATACGGACTTGTGCAAGTTAGCGCTACTTCAGTTCGAGCTCCAAGATCATCAGTTGGCGCGGCTGCAGGTTGAGCGGCTTGTCCAGCGCCACGCTCACTCCGGTCACCAGGTCTCGCGCCGGCCCGATGCCCACGCTCAGCGCCGCCTCATCCACCGTTACTGTCGGGGCCATCGCCTCATCGGTCGGGTTGTACACCGTGAAGTACACCTTGCCCGCCGCCGGACCGAAGCGCTCGATGATGGCCCCCTCGCCGCCCTCGAGCCGTGCCAGCGTGACCGGCTCCCACCCCGCTGCCCCTATCGTTCTCAGTGGGGGCATGTAGGTGTCGAACAGGTCGCGGAAGCGCTCGTACGCCTCATCGGCCCGCCGCCCGATGCTCGGGTACACTGCGTAAGCGATGCAGTTCTTGAAGTACTCCTCAATCCCCTCGCGCGTGCTGAGGACCGTCTCCTTGCCCATGAGGCCGAGGTAGTCAAGACGCAGCGCCGGCTTGTGGTGGGCCATGGTGCGGAAGAATACCATCGAGGTCAGATCGTGGTGCCGTCCCTCCAGGCCGCATACGTCACAGAAGAAGTAGTACCAGCAGAAGCGCCGGCCGCTGGAGATGTTCGGGAACACCACCCGGCCCTCGGGGTGCAGCAGCTCACCGAGCCCTTTCAGGAACTCCACGACCGAGGTTTCGCCCATGATCCCCACGCGTCCCGTCTCCTCTTCGTAGGTCAGAGGGTAGTCGGCATAGGGGAAATGATCGCGGCGCAGGTTCAGGTACCTCGCCACCCAGCCTCCGCACGAATCGACGTAGATCCCGCCGAGGCGCGGCTCGGTGGCGATCATCCGGCTGACTTGGTCCAGGGTGTACTGGCCCACGTTCAGCTTGCCCTGATCGCTCATCAGGTCCGGATCGGGGTTTGTCGAGAACACCACCATGTTGATGGGGTTCTTGGGCTTGATGTCTGCGCCGACGTCATTGCGTATGACTATCGGGTACCTGCCGTCGGGCGCTATTACCCGGCAGTTGGTGATGAGCTCCTTCACCTGCGGGCCGAAGGTCCCCACCGAGGGGTCATAGCGCTCGAACGCCTCCATCGCCTCTTCGTAGCTGCCGGGCATTGCCTCCAGCCTGGTTATGGACCGCTGGCCGGGAATGACATACGGGCAGGTGAGTATCCCGTGCTGCTCGTTGAAGTCGGCATACTGCGCGCCTCCCTCGTAGTAGCCGTAGTCCTGGGGGTTGGGAACCTTGGGCGGCGCGATGGCGAACAGCCAGTCGCCCTCCTTCATCGCCCGTCGCTCGAACGCGGCCGGGAAGGCTCGGTACCACGTCGCCAGCAGGTCCCTCATCCCCCAGCGCGGGTCAACGGCGGCAAGAATGAACGAGAAGGGCGCTCGGCCCTTGAGCTTGTGGTCAGGCGCCAGGCCCAGCCTCAACCGCAGGTACATCCGATGCCCCTTCGGGTCGAAGCCCAGGCGGTAGTTGACCGGCATCAGCGGGTCGAGCGCTATCCCCAGACCAGCCGAGCCATCGCTTCGCGTCACCGCGGCAATCGGGTAGTACGTCGGCCCCCCGCATGTCGCGCACCTCGCCCTGCACCGCCAGGTATCCCTCACCGGGGGTGATCTGCGCATCCGCGCGCAGCTCCGCCCGCTTGCTGGTCATGCTCAACTTGAGGGTATCGCCATCGAGTCGCGCCTCGTCGCCCACCAGGTGCAGCTCGCCATCATCAAGCGCGCCCACGAACAGGCCTGCGCTGTCCGCCGCATCACGGCCTCGTCCGGCGACCGCCGCATCCGCGCACTCCTGGCCGGCGCACTGAACCGACCATAGCCCGCCACCAGGGCCGAACCGTAAGCGTAGGCCCTGCTCGCTGCCGATGGTCACCAACTCCGCCGGCCTCTCGCGCCTGGCCGCCTCCACCTCGGGTGCGCCAAGCCTCACAATGAGCCGGTCCGGGGTATCGTCACCCTCGAAGCCCATCAAGGCCACGATCCGCCCGTCGAGGTTGTACAGACCGATAGTGTCCTCCCGCACCTCCCACCCATTGAGCTGGACGCCGCCGCTCGACATGCCCCTGGGCAGGGCTACCCACAACCTGCTGGAGCCTACGCTGTGTTCCGCGCTCAGGCGGAGGCGCTCCCACCGCCGCATGAAGTACAACGCGGAGCCCCGCTCCGGCGGCTCCGGCGCAGGCACCTCGCCGCGCCACAGCGGCGCCACCGTGGCAGCAGATAGCCCCTCGGCCGGGGTTGCCTTAGCCCGCAGGGGCTGACCGTTGACCGTCAGGGGCTCTCCCCGCCAGATGACGGCGAACTCGCTGTCGGCGGCCTTCGATATGAAGTCCCTGGCGCCCGCCGGCAGCGCGTCCGGTGGCAGTGCGGGCAGGTCATTCGCGCCTCCCGCCAGCGGCCCCACGCTCACCTCCGCCAGCCCGATGTCGTCGAACCAGGCCGTCCCGATCGGCGCGCCCCTGAACAGCAGGTGCATCTTTACGCTCTTGATGGGGTACTCGGGGTTGAGAATCAACTCGCGGTACTGCCAGTCATGTGTGCCCGGATCGAAGGAGACAGTCTGCCCGGGCCAGTCAACCCTGTTGGGGCGCGTGTCATTCTGGAACTCGATGTCCAGCCAGAGGCAGAACGACTGTCTGGTGACCTTTGTGACGTCCTGGGTCTTGCACCAGGCCCAGGCGACGATGGGCACAGGGCGCTCCTGGTCGAGCACGACTTCCTGCCAGCAGCCTACCCAGTGGTCATTCTCGGTCTTTGCGCAGCGAGCGCTGGCCGAACCACTGCGCCGGACCTCAGTATCTACCTCGAAGCCGTCGGTCGCTGGCGCCCACCCCTCAGCTCTCTCCTCGAAGCCCGGGTTCCCGACCAGGTTCGTCAGGTCCGCCGCACGCACAGGGACGATGGGGTACACGAGAGAGAGCACACAGAGAACGATCGCACGCCTCATGGCGGACGCCTCCCTAATCTGCCGTATTCACGCGGCTTTTCGAGCACAGCGGCAGGATGAGCGGTGGCAAGTCTCGTAAGGGGGGACGGTCCCCGGGATCCATCAGCGTAGGTCGCAGGAACGACTAACGAGTCGGGCTGGAAAGCCCGACCTACGAACGGCATTCTCTGGCTTTTCCCGAATGAGGTATCCACTTCGCTCCCGTCGGTTACTGATCGAGCGGCGCGTCGGGCGCCGGAGGGTGAATGAGAGGCCAATACGATGTGAGTTGGTTGCTGGCAGGGGGGACAGTCCCCAGTCAGAACGACAGCAGGACCTGCCAGATGTAGACGTATGCCAGTGCGTCAATGTCCTCCCAGACTCTGTGGAAAAGCTCCTCGTCCCCGGGAATCTCCGGTAGCTCCTTGAGCTTGTCCGCCCAGGGAATGCAGACGCCAGGCTTGACCTTCGGCTCGCGCATTTCAGACATCTCGACGCCTCCCTCTCTGCCGCTGGCGCGAAGGGGACCTCCCTTCGCAAACTCCCGTGATGTGTGTCGCGCCCGGTCAGTACACTCCGTATTCGCGGGTGAAGTCCGTCATAGCCCGGATGTTCTCCACCTTCGCGTCGTTCTGAACGATGGCGCTGGCGTCCATGATGTAGCCGCCGTCACGGGCTACGGCGTCTATCACCTGCTTGCAGGCATCGCGCACCTGCTCGGGCGTGCCGTAGGCCAACAGAAAGTTCGGGATTCCACCGCTGATACAGAACCTGTCGCCCAGCGCCTGGTGGACCTCGAGGATGTCGGCCTTGTCCACATGATAGATGATGCTGCCCTCGGGCAGCTCGGCGAACGAGTCCAGATGGGCGTTCCAGTCACCCTCGGCGTAGAAGAGAACCTGATGCCCGTGCGCCCAGATTTCCTCGATAATCGGCTTGAGGGTCGGCCAGAAGATGCTGTCGAAGTCCTGTGGCCGGATGAAGGGCACGCATGAGCGGTGCATCCAGATCGTGATGGGGACGTTCTTTTCCGGGTCTGCGCCCGAAAGGGCGACGTGCAGCAGGTGCGGCATCAGCGCCTCGCAGGCCGCCAGGACCTTGTCGGGCTGCTGCAGCAGGTCCGTGGCGAGCCCGACATACCCGCGCAGCTTGTCGGCCATGATGTCCAGTGGGGCCTTCAGTATCCCCGAGATGGCTGAGACGGTGCCGGATTCTGCGCGCAGTCGCGCGGCCTGCTCGCCGAAGGCGTTGAAGTACGACAGCATTGCCATGCCGCCCTTGACGAAGGAGAGGTTGTTGCGATAGGAGGTCGGCTCCCCCGTTGCGCTCACGTCGGCCGAGACGCGCGGCAGCCAGACGTTGTAAAGGAACGCGGTTGGGTCCTCGATGAGCTGGTCGTACTCGTCCGGGCCCATGAAGGCCTGTTCTTCGCGTGGCTCGAGGTACTGAAAGCCGGTGTCAGCCGGCACGTCAATGCCGGGAACGCCGTAGTAGGTGAGACCAATGGCCTGCGTCAGTCCGGTCCACACGTAAACCATGTTGCCGACTACTGCGTCCCAGTCGAAGTCGGCCGCGCACTTGCGGACGGCATCGAAGGCCATCTCGTAGTCGTGGGTGACCTCCTGGCAGGTGTAGCCGGCGTACTTGGCCGTAAACTCGGCGACGAAGGGACGGATGGGAATCATGTCCGCCTTCTCGTTGCGCATGGTCTTCACATAGCGTTCGAGGCGCTCGGCGTAAAGCTGCTCCATGTCCGTGGTCATATCGGTCTGCCCCTTTCTGCTAGTGGAAATACGCCGTCGGTAGGCCCATGACCTGCAAGCGCCGCGACCGGATGTCCTCCACCACTGCCGAGGGTCTGCAGCCAGCCTTCAGCGGGGAACAAGAGAGGGACTTGGCCTATCCTCGTGGAAGCGTGGTGACGGCTCCTATTGATCGGCCCCGAGGGGGAAACAAGTCATGTCATCGGCCAAGCTTCCTGGGCAGGAGACACAAAGTCGGGCGCGACGCGCGGTCATGACCAAGCCAGCCGACAGGGACCTGTGGATAAGCGGCCTGCCGCTGGGGAACGGCGATGTGGGCGTCATGGTTTGGGGGGACGGCGGCCCGCTCAAGCTCACGCTGGACAAATCAGACCTGTGGGACACCCGCATGGTCTGGCCAGATGAGCCGGACTTCAACTACGCCACCATGCGCAAATGTGCGGCAGAGGGCGACTGGGAACGCTTCCAGTGGCTGTTTGAGGACAGTATTCGTCAGGTCAACCCGATGGGTCCGACCAAGATAAGCTTCGGGCGGCTGGAGATTTCACTGGGAGATGAGATAGAGGCGCATAGCGGCGAACTCTCATTCTATCGCGGCATGGCCGAATTGAGGGTAAGGGTCGGCGGGACCGAGTATGCGGTCGCTGCTTTCGTGCACAAGGAACTCAACGTCGCGTGCGTCCGCATTCAGCCGGCGCCGGAGGACCTGCAAGTGAGACTGCTGGGGCTGGCAGAGGTGAACGCGTATCTGGCTGACCTGGACTCCTACAGTCCCCGGCATGTGGCTACCGGCGAGACCGGGGGGGCGCTGGTGCAGGAAGTGCCGGAGGGTATCAGTTGCGCAGCGGCGTGGAACATGGCGGAGGATGGCACCGTGCTTCTCGCGATGGAATCGGCGGAGGACGCCGACGAGGCCTTGGCAAGAGCCCAAGCTACCCTGGGCAACGCGGAGGAGCGTGGCTGGGAGGACTTGCTGGCCTCTCACCAGGCGGGCTGGGCCGGCTACTGGGATGCCTCCGGCATTGCGGTGCCCGATGAGAAGATCGAGTACCTGTGGCATCTGGGCATGTACCTGATCGGGTCGGCGGCGAAGCCGGGCTGCCTGCCGCCCGGCTTGCAGGGGCTGTGGTCGCTCGACGGCCAGCAGCCGCCCTGGCATGGCGACTACCACGCCGACATGAACGTGCAGGAGACCTTCTGGCCGGTCTACGCGAATAACCACCCTCAGATAGGGCGCTGCCTCACCGATTTTCTCACGGACTGCCTCCCGGCGGCGCAGGAGTTCTGCAGGAGCTTCTTCGGCTGGGAGGGCGCATTCTTCCCGACCGCCTTTGTGCCGGGCATGGTGTTTGTGCCGGGCTGGAGCACCGCCCAGTTCTGGATGGGCGTGCCCGGCTGGCTGGCTCACCACATGTGGCTCCAGTGGCAGTATGGGCGCGACCAGAGCGTGCTCACCGAGCAGGTTCTGCCATTTCTGCGCGCCGTATTCCAGTTCTACGAGGGGCTGTTGGAAGAGGGTGACGATGGCCGGCTCCACGTGCCGCTCTCGGTAAGCCCGGAGATGGACGATAACAAGCCAAGCGCGTGGTGCAGCGACCCCAACTGCGATCTGGCCGTAGTCCGCAACCTCTGCCGATGGCTGGTTGAGACTGAGGCGGCCGCGGGCGACCCGCAGTTGTCCTCTCGGGCTGAGCAGGTGAGCACGAAGCTGGCCGACTACGCTATCAACGAACACGGCGGGCTGATGCTCTGGCCTGGGCGCGACTACGACGAGAGCCACCGGCATCCGGGGCACCTGATGTCGCTGCACCCCTTCGATGACATCAACATGGATGGCGGAGCGGACGCGGTGAGGATAGTCCAGCGCTCGCTTTGGGAACTGGTGAACATGGGCATGGGCCGCTGGGCGGGGCATACCTATCCTCAGAGCCTGGCCCTGGCCGCTCGCGCCGGGAACGGCAATATGGCAGCTCATCAGGCCCACATCTTTCATGACGTGTTCACCTGGGGCAATGGGCTGCATGTCAACGGTGACTATCGCCGGATGGGAGTGTCGGTGCTCGGCACCAACGTGTTCTGCATGGAAGCCAACTGCGGGATCGCGGGCACGATCCCGGAGATGCTCCTGCAGAGCTGGGGTCAGAGGATAAGGATCTTCCCGGCGATACCCGATGACTGGGAGGACATTTCTTTCAGCAATCTGCGGGCCGAGGGAGGCTGGCTGGTGTCGGCGAGGAGGGAAAGCGGGCGGACGACGCTGGTCGGCATCACGGCGACAGTGGCGGGCACCTGCCGAGTGAAGAACCCCTTTGCGGGGGACTACGAAGCCGACGCGCAGGTGCTGGCTGAGGGGGAGGACCTGGTGATCGAACTTGCCGCCGGGCAGGAGGTAACCTTACGCGCTCGGCCCAGGGCGGGAGAGGCGATGTGAAGGCCGTGCGGCGCGGCTTTGCTAGCGGGCCGACGTGCGCGGGCCGGGAGCCGTTGGAGGGGCCGGGGTTCAGCCCCGGCAAGGGTTGCACTATGGTAGCGACTGCCGGAGCAGGACTGAAGTCCTGCCCTCCGTACGGCGCGGCTTTGCTAGCGGGGCGACGTGCGCGGGCCGGGAGCCGTTGGAGGGGCCGGGCTTCAGCCCCGGCAAGGGTTGCACTATGGTAGCGACTGCCGGAGCAGGACTGAAGTCCTGCCCTCCTTACGGCGCGGCTTTGCTAGCGGGCCGACGTGCGCGGGCCGGGAGCCGTTGGAGGGGCCGGGCTTCAGCCCGGCCCGCGCGCTCCTGCTCTACCTGATCTCCGCACACGCCCTGATCGCTCTCGCAACCCCCTCTCGCTCCCGCAGGAGGTCCTGCGGGTCCTTGGTGTAGCTCGTGAGGCTCTCGGCAAGGCGGTCCGGTGAGGCCAGCGCTTCATCGGCTTGGTGGAGCGCATCCCTGATCTTGATGCGCGTCGCAAGGTTGGAGGTGGCCTTCAGGTCCTTTAGCCTGTTGACCTCCTGGCGCAGGGTCCAGAAGTACTCCCGGTCCTCAATGCCATCGCGGAGCATCTCCCAGCGGATGGACGCCACCGGGCCTTTGAGCACGGGCGTATCGCTCTTCTCGCGGCAGGCCGGGTAGAGCAGCATCCCATCGCCGTTGCCCCAATAGCCGCCGCTGGGCCGGTAGGTCATGCCATCCTTCCACGGGTTGCGGAACTCACCGTCGGGGGTCTTGCCGTAGTGGGTAGTGGACCAGTACAGGGATCCGGTGACCCCGTACTTCTCGGCCATCCAGAAGCGGATGCGGTGGTTGATGGCCGGGTGATCCACGAAGTTGTTCGGATATGGCGCGCGCGGGCCACAACATACGTACCACCAGACGAGGTCGCCGGCGTCCTGGCGGTCGTGACACGTTCCAGAGCGATAGTTCGAGAGCACCGGGACCCAGAGGTCAATCACGTCGTATAGAGGCGGCTCGGGCTGCTCGGTGAGGAGCCGGGTGAGACCGGGGCAGTTCTCCCCCAGCAGCTTCATGCCCTCAATAACGTACGGATAGTCCTGCTCCGAGGGCTCATCGAACCAGTACGAGTACGCCTTCTTCAGCCAGCCCTTCTTGCGCAGGTGCTCGATTACCGGGGCGTACATGATCTTGTGCAGGCGCTTGTACTCATCGGTAAACCGCTTGTGGCCGCCGATTTGACCGGGCATACAGCGCAGGTTGAAGCCGTTGAAGTGAAAGTCGTCCAGGTAGCGCGCGGCGCCCTTATCGAACTCAGTGAAGTCGTGGGTGAACTGGTAGTCATCGCGGGTTTCCTCCCTGAGCTCGGCGGGCTGGGAGGGGACATACGTGGTCGGGTCCTCGATGCTGATGCGCTCGCGCAACTGTGCGGCGCGGGCGGCCAGCTCCTCCGAGGAGGTCTTCTCCGTGAGGAAGTAGACCACCAGCGGCCCCCAGCCCTCATGTGTCTCTCCCTGCTTGATCTTGAAGCGCGAGGGCGGTGGATTCGCAACCGTGACTCCCTGGGCGCCGAGCTTGACGCTCAGGCCGCCGGTGCTTCCGGCCAGGCACAGCATCCCGAAGCCCAGGCCCTCCGCGGACCATGCCGCGAAGTCCTTGCCGTTGGCGATCTCCTCGGCTTTGAACGTGGTCCTGGGGATGTTGAAGTACTCGCGGACCTCGACCTCGGTGGGGTCCGTGCTCTCCATCTTCATGAGCTTCATGGCGAACCAGTTGTCGCCCGCCGGGATGAAGAAGCGAAAGGTGAGCTTGAAGCTGCGGGCCGCAGGGGCTGAGCCTGTGCGCAGTCCTACGACATCGAGCACGAGCATGTTCTCGCTGCGGCTGACCTCGGTGACGGACTCGATGGCGTCAAGATAGGGCCAGCCGACCCCCGTGCCCTTGTAGCCCACGCCCTCCTTCTCGAAGTGGGTCTGTGAGGTGCGCTGGCTCGCTATCTGCTCGCCGTCCCAGTACAGCTTCCACGGGTACTGCTGGCCTTGCTCGAACTCAAGGGCGAACCTCCCGTAGCTGACCTTCCGCATGGGCGCATGGAGCTCAAGGTTCATGGGGTAGTACTTCATGGGCGAGTAAGGGGCGATGCGGTGGTCTCGGCAGCTCTGCATGTAGAGGTCATAGACCTCGCGCTGCTGATCGGGGTCCTCCACGGCCAGGAAGCCGAAGTTGGGGCCGACGCCGTAGGCAGTGCGGGTGTGGGTTTCCGGCGTCAGGGCGAAGTCATAGACCTCCAGCTCCACGGGGACTGTCATCTTGCCTGCGAGTCCGTGTTCGCCCTCCCAGGAGACCCTGACGCCACCCCGATAGATGCCGGGCCTCGCGTCGGAGGGCACTGAGGCAAGCAGCCAGAAGGGCTGGTTTTCCCCCGCCTTGCAGTGAACCGCGCCCTCGATGGGTGGGAGGGGGTCCGGCCAGTCGTCCACCCAGCCGAACTTGTCGGAGGGGATGTTCACCGGCACGTAGACGACCTGGAAGAGCTTGAAGCCCTCCGCCGAGATGATGTCGTCCGCCCCCCGGAAGTCGGTGACCTCCAACTGCACGTTCATACCTTGCTTCGGGCACAGGACGATCTGCGCAGCCTCGTACTCATTGCGCGCCAGGCTGATGCGAACGGTGTCAGACGCCTCCGTCGGCATGGGCTTGTCGCGGTGGACCTTGTACGTGCTCTCCGCCCACCACAGTCCCAACTCCTCCGGGGCCTGCAGGCGGTGGCCGTACTTGCGAGTCAGGCTCAGCGGTATGCTCACCACGGACTTGCCGAGCGCCACCGCATTGCCGGCGGGATCACTGATCACAAGCGCCACGGCGTACTCGCCCGGGCTCTCCATCCTTTGCGTCGCCTTTCCCCGGGAAGTGCCGTCAGCGGCCTCGCACGTGACGGCCAGCACGCTGCCCGCAGGCTCCTTCAGCTCACAGGTCGCCTTGGCGTTCGTCGCGCCCGTCGGGCCGAGGTCAATCCGGAGGGTCGAACCGCCGCTGGACTTCTCATGGCCGAAAGCCACGGCCGCCGTGACGGTCATGGCCTTGTCTGACTCGTTTTCAATGCGGAACTGCCGTTCGCCGGTCTTCGTAGCGGGCAGGGCGCTCACGCGGAGCGCGCTGGACGCCGGGCCGTTGGGAAGGGCCACCAGACCGAAGCGCACCGGCTGGTGAAAGCCGGAGATGGTCGGCGACCAGCAGGTCTCCTCTCTCGCCGTGCCGGTGTCATCATTCCGGCAGACGTTGAGGCCGACAGCCGCAGGAGCCCCTGCCTTGAGGCCGAGGGTCGCGAAGGGAATGGCGATCTCCACGTACCAGGCTTCCTGGGCCTGCGAGGTCGCTGAGCGCCAGCTTCCGTTCCAGGCCACGTCGTAGCCCGGCGTGCGAGCAGTATCGCCGCTCTCGTCCCGCTGGACATTGGCGGGGTTCACGACGAAGTGAAAGTACTTGGTGCATGTGAGACCCGGGTCAATGAATACCTCTACGCTTTCATCCAGGTACACGTCGGAGTCGCGCGCTGTGTGTTCCATGTGAAGCTGAGCGCCGGCGGGGGTGGTGCAGGTGAAGCCTATGAACAAGGTGTCGCCAGCGCGCAGGACTCTGGCGACGGTCCTGCCCTTGGCGGGACCGCCCGCGATCTGGACGAAGGGCCCCAACTCGGGCGCGCCTTGCCAGGCAGCTTCAGACAGCTTCCCGTCTACGGTCGGCTGCTCCCCAGCGTAGGCCGCGATTGCCGCCGGGCACATGTCCACCGTCGGCCCAGCCGCCAGCGCGGGCGACCAGTAACAAGCAATACCAGCCAGCGACATGAGTAGCATTCGATATCCGGCTCCGGCGGTCATAGGTCATCATCCCTTCAGATTGGCATTCGGCCCTCCAAGACAGCCGCCGAGCACCCCTTCGCCCGAACCGTCTCATCCTCCTGCCCGCCGGCGCCTCTTTCGACGGTAGCGCCCCATCTGCGCGGGGTCCGGCGTACGCAGGAGTTGGCGCCATTACCGTTGTCCGACATCGAGGGCAAGGTGAGCCCGCCCGCGGCCTGTGTTGAGCCCATTGTGAGCTACGACTGAGTTGGCCCCCAGACTGCATCATGGCATAGCGGTCTTTTTCTTTTATAAAGCTTGACATTCGACCTCACATGTGCTATCGTGAGCTTGGGGAGGTGTGGCTGGAACTCCGTGCCGTCCAGCAGGACGGCACTAAGGAGAGGAGACCCATGACCGACCTCGTGAGAGCACTATCGCGCGATGAATCGGGCCTCACGATGGTAGAGTACGCCATCCTGCTGATGCTGGTGGCATTCGCGGCGATCGTTGGGTGGCCGCTGCTGGGTGACGCAGCCTCCGGCTCAGCCAACGGGGCCAGCAACAGCATTGTGTCGGCCGGTGAGTGATCTTCACCGGCGCAGCGTGTTATGCCAGGCTGAGCCACCTCTACATGGGGCCAGACAGCCATTTCGGGCAAACGACGCCCGAAATGGTGTCAGTCCCCGACGACCCACCGCCCCGATAGTCCCTCG
>JALGVE010000161.1 GCA_029820045.1 Candidatus Zipacnadia bacterium
CCATTTGGGCTATACTGCTTACGAGCCATGGTCATCTCTCCTTCGCTTTGCCTTTAGCGAACCCTATAGGAGATACCATGGCTCAATCCCTTTTTGCAGAACTAATGATACACGCCCTTCCATCGCCGCCGTCGGTCCTCCCGCTAGTGGCGGGAGGACGCGCTGCAGTCGGCGGTTGGCGAGGTTTATCTCTCGGTCCGGGTGTTGCCCCTCCATTTTCCATCGCCGCCGTCGGTCCTCCCGCTAGTGGCGGGAGGACGCGCTGCAGTCGGCGGTTGGCGAGGTCTATCTCTCGGTCCGGGTGTTGCCCCTCCATTTTCCATCGCCGCCGTTGGTCCTCGCGCTGGTGGCGGGAGGACGCGCTGCAGTCGGCGGTTGGCGAGGTCTATCTCTCGGTCCGGGTGTTGCCCACGAAGCCCTCGCACCAGAAGCACGGCTCGTAGCCGCGTTCGGTGACCCATTCGAGGGCGGCGATGACCTTGTCTTTGACGTCCGGCTGGTAGTTGGGCAGCTCCTCTCGGAAGTACTGCTCATGGATAAGCAGTTCCATCAGCTCGCAGGTGTGAGGGCTTTCCTCCTGCCCGTCGAGGACCTTGGGCACGTCCTCGAGCGAGTGGCTGTTGACGACCTCATCGCAGGTGACGAAGATAATGCCGGTCTGCGTGTCCTTCCAGGCGTCGCGGCTGAGCAGGTGGAGGGCCTGCTCACGGTCGAGATGGTAGGAGGTGCGCGGCTCGCCCTCGTCGTCCACTCTGGGGAGGGCGATGAGCTTGCGGATGCCGCGCTCGTAGAGGGCTTGACAGGCCTCGGGGGTAGCTTCCGCCCAGTGCACGGTGGTCGTGTCGCCGGTTACCTCCGTCCCGGCGAAGCGGTATATCTCGTCCATGACCCACTCGAAGTCGCGGCTGATGCGCCGCGCCGTGGCGTTGCGGTAGATGTACGCGGGCTCGTTCTGGAGGGCATGGAAGCTCAGGTGGAGCCAGTCGGCGTTGTCCTGCCACTCGCCGCGCCAGCGATCGTGCATGTCGGGGAGAATGAAGCCGGGCGCCTGGTGGTAGATGTTGAGGTGTATCTTCGCCCCGAAACGCTCGTGCATCTCTCGCCAGAATGCCAGGTACCAGTGGTCGAAGAGCGAGTTGGGCGGGTCATGAGCCAGATCGCGCAGGAAGAGCACGTTATCATCCACGGAGAATCGGAACCGCTTGTACGAGTTCCGGTCGTAGAGCAGTTGTATCTGGTCCGAGCCAGCAGGGCACTCGGCGGTGATGAAGTTCTCGGGTGCGGACAGCGTGACGGTGGCGTGGAAGCTGTCGCCCTCGCGCCGCGCTGTCTGCCCCGCGACCAGAACCTCCTGGTCGGGGGGGGCCGTGCCCGCAATCTCGATGGTGAGCCCTTGCTCTGTCTCCTCGCCGTCGTGGCGGTTGAGCACGTCCCCATCCCAGGGCGAGGTGATCTTGACCGTCTGTCCCTCATCGGCACTCATCAGAATCCCTGCCTTTCGCGAACTGTCCTCCGTGCTTAATTCCGCTGGGAGCCGGGCGCACCTCCCCCGAAGTGTGCGAGTGGTTTCTTGCCTCGGCATACACATAAAGAAGGAGGTTTGCGACCTGTGACGAATACCTTGCCACGAGGGCTGTGCATCTTGGATGCGAAGAGGTGAAGCAGATGCCCACTGCCAAGGACATAATGACCACGAACGTAATCACCATTGATGGCAACGCAACGGTGGCGGAGGCCATCCAGAAGATCAAGGACGAGGGGGTAAGGTGTCTGGTCGTGGAGCGTCGCTCTGAGGACGATGCCTACGGCATCGTCACCCAGCGCGACATCGCCTACAATGTCATCGCCTTCAGCATTGACCCGGAGGACGTCAAGGTCCACGAGATCATGAGCAAGCCGCTCGTGGTCGTGAATAAGGACCTGGATATCAGGCATGTCGCCCGGCTGATGGCAAACGTTGGGCTTTCCCGCGCGCCTGTCATCTTCGACGGCAGGCTTCAGGGAATCGTGTCAGTCAGCGACATCATCAACGCCTCCTGAGGGCCTGAAGGCAGCGCGCCGACGACCCCGGCCGAGATGAGCGACCGGCCACGAACCCTCTTCGCACCAGGTGTCGCCTCGGCGCGGGGGCGGGTGCAACGATCGCCATATGGCACAGCTATGGCGTGAGGGGCGGCTAGCATGTACAGCCCACGCAGGGCGCGCCGCCCTGGTGGATGTGAAAGGCCCGGCTCAGTATGAGCCGGGCCTTGCGTGTCTCCATCGTGGTGGTGGTGCTAGAAGCGGCGTGTAAGCTGCTTGGCCTCTGTCTGTGCGTTATCGGCCCACTCGGTGTACGGTCGGGCCGGAACCGTCCACACCTCGCGGTCGCGGGTGATGGCGATGCGGTCGCCGGCCGTGTTGTAGACAGGGAAGCCATCAGAGCGCTGGTCAGCGGTGAAGGCCCTGGGGTTAGCGCCATCAGCGGCGTCAATCGCCCAGATGTCGAAGTCGCCACTGCGGTCTGAGTGGAAGCAGATGGTACTGCCGTCGGGCGACCAGGCCGGAGCCTCGTCGCGGAAGGGCGAGTCGGCGGTCAGACAGGTGCCCGGGTCCGCCGGGTCGGTGCCGAGGTCCTTGACCCAGATGTCGGTGTTGCCGTTGGCATCGGAGGTATAGGCCACCTTGGCGCCATCAGGCGAGATGGCGGCCCAGGTCTCTGCGGCGGCGGTCGCGACAACCTGCGCGCTGCCGCTGCCGTCCGTGTTGATAATCAGGATGTCCTGATTGCCTTCGCGACGTGTGCTGGTGAAGATGATCTTCGTGCCATCGGGCGAGAAGTTCGGCTGGTTGTCGGCGCCCAGCCCTGTATCATTCGTGACCCGCGTTGCGCCTTGGCGATCACCGGTCTCGGCGTCAATGAGATAGATGGCCTCTGTGTCGCCGCGCCGGCTGGCCATGGCAAGTTGGGTGCCATCAGGCTTGTAGGCTGGCTGCCGCCCTCCCTCGTCGGCGAAGTCCAAGTCGTTATCGGAGGGCGTCAGAACGAGCAGATTGCCACCGTTCTCGTTGATGCGGTTGATGTAGAGGCGCCCGTTCCCCCCGAACGAGGCAAAAGCGATCTGCGCCAGCGAACTCCACGCGGCTCGCTCCGAAACGTTCTGGAAGACGGTGCTGGCGCTGTCCCCGCCGCAGCCGGCCAGCAGGCCGGCCCCCGCGAGCACTAGCACAACGACCAAGGTATATATGTGCATACGGCTCATCATACGCTTGTCCTCTCCTCGATGCTGGAGGTTTCGATCTGACGCCTCGCCCTACGTCCGAGGTGCGCTGACTATTATGACAGTCGGCCACGGGCAAAGGTTTCCCGGAGGCCTTGGGGATTATAGCCGCAGGGGTGCGCCACGGTCAAGCCTGGCGTTGCCATCGGCAGGAGCATCGTTTTAAGAGTAAGTCGGCTTGTGAGTGTAGGGCGGCGACCCGTGCCCCGCCCATCGGAGGCCCCTGTGCGCCCTTACAACAGCCGCGCGGGGCACGGCGGCTA
>JALGVE010000049.1 GCA_029820045.1 Candidatus Zipacnadia bacterium
TCCCGGCCCGCGTAGGTCGCGCTTCCTAGCCCGACTCTCAATGCGGCGCGACACAGGTCCCGGCCCTACTCAGAAGACTTCACACCCACCAGCCAGCTAAAACCGATGCTCCTGGGGCATGGGGGAACAACACCGTAAAGAGGAGCGCAGAGACGCGGAGCACACACAGACAGAAGAGCAAGTTAGAGCTTCATGAGGAATTTGAAGAGGCGGAGAATGCCCTGACGCCACGCAACGCGGTGGGTCACACCGGTCTCGTGCGAACTCTCATCCTTATGGTCCAGGTACCACTGATACGAGCGGATGAGAGCTTGAGCGTTGCTGAACTGGGGCGACCAACCGAGCACCTGCTTAATCTTGTCCACGGCCACGTAGCTGTCGGTGTCAGCAGTGCCGTAGACCCATTTGTAGAGCGGCGAGAGATGCAGCGCCTCGAAGCACGCGAGAGCAGGCTTGACCAGCCAGGCCGGAGTGCCTATGACGCGGGCGCCGGTTCCGGCATACTCGCACATGGCGCCTACATCCTCGCGTACGGTGCCGAACTCCTCGGCCCCGACATTGAAGGTGTCGTTGCACTTGTCTGCAGGGCCGGTCGCGCATAGATAGATAGCGGCGGCCAGGTCCTCTACCTCGAGGAGCTGATAGCGGTTGTTCCCGTTCCCGATAGCGGGGATGCGGCATCCGCTCTCGACCCAGTCATAGAGAATCTGGAAGACTCCAAGGCGCGCGGTGCCGATGAAGGTCTTGGGACGCACGATGGAGACCACCAGCCCCCTGTCCCGGAACTCCTGGCAGACGCCCTCGGCTTGGACCTTGCT
Organism: Candidatus Zipacnadia bacterium; assembly: GCA_029820045.1. Taxonomy (GTDB): domain Bacteria; phylum Armatimonadota; class Zipacnadia; order Zipacnadales; family UBA5352; genus JALGVE01. The sequence goes on from JALGVE010000049.1 coordinate 819, forward strand.
CTCGCCGTACGGGCCGACACCGACCAGTTCGTGGTCCTCGTAAAGGGGGTGAACCTTGGGCACGCCGTACACGGCCGTAGAGGAGACGGCTACTACGCGAGGGATGCCAAGGGCCTGGGAGACGCTCAGGACATTGCGCGTGCCCTCAATGTTGACCGAGAAGATGTCTTCGCGCTTCCACAGCGGCAGCGCCGCGGCGCCATGCACGACACACGAAAGCTCTCTGCCCTCGAGGGCCTCTTGGACGGCCTGGGGGTCCCGCACGTCCACCGTAAGGAACTCGGTGCCCTCAGGGTAGTCCGATTCCACGTAATCCGCGATGTCGAGCAAGATGCAACGCTCGCCTCTTGCGGCGAAGTAGTTGGCGAGGTGGTAGCCGAGAAAGCCGGCCCCGCCAGTGATCGCGATCATCAAGGGCCTCCGAGACGGCAGGGTGTGGTACGTCCGAGAAGATAGCGGAAATGAGGCGACAAGTCAAAGGGCTGACCGCGCCGGCACAAGGGAGCACCCGCGTGGGCTGAGTTGCGGAAGGGGCAGCACCGCAAATCGTGATGCAGATCCAGGCTGGGCGCCTGCCATGGTAGCGCAGGCGCCCTCGCCTGCGCGCATACGTCCCAATGCGCGCCTTCCCCCTTCGTTCCGCCCCTTGGGCGAAACTGTGGGGGACAAGTCGGCGCGCCGACAGGCGAGGGCGCCTGTCGTACCGACCAACGGCTCAGGCGCGCCGCTGTTGCTCACCATCAGCATTGTGGGTGCTGCTCGACATGGCTTGCTGTTGACGGTAAGGACGCGCGCACATATAATCGCAGGACTTGGCGGCTAACCCCTACCTGGAGATCGCGCGGCTATGAAGGCTATTGTGCTCTGCGCCGGGCACGGAACCCGGATGCGGCCACTCACCTACTACCTCAGCAAGGCGATGATCCCGCTCGCGGGCAGGCCGATGCTGGAGCATGTCATCGTCAAACTGCGCGAACAGGGCTTCTCGGACATCATCGTCGCCTTGTCCCTGCACGCTGAGCAGGTGACTCACTACTTCGGTCACGGCGAACGCTTCGGAGTGCGATTGCAGTACTCGGTCAGCGAGGAGCCTCGGGGGACGGCGGGCGAAGTTGACGCGATGCGTGAGTTGCTGGAGGGCGAGGAGAACTTCCTCGTGCACTACGGCGACATTCTAACCGACCTGGATGCGAAGGCGCTGGTCGAGCAACATTTGGCGAGGCAAGCGGCGGTGACGCTGGGCTTCGTCACCGGGGTGCGAATACATACCGGTGTGGCCGAGTTGAGTGAGGCGGGCGAGGTTATATCGTTCATTGAGAAGCCGCCGCTGGATAAGCCGTGCAACGCGGCGGTGCTGGCGCTGAATCGGGGCGCGCTCCAGTACGTAGGCCCCGGTAAGGACTTCTCGAATGATGTCATCCCCGAGATGATCTCGGACGGAGAGCGTGTGTACGGCTTCCTGGACGAGAAGGCGTACTGGTACGACGTGGGACGGCTGTCAGACCTGGATGCTGTCAATGAAGCGCTGCGGGCTGGGTAAGCGTCCAAGCAAGATGCGCGCCGCTCCTCACGGCGAGCAATCTGACGAGACACGGGCACGACGGAAGGCAGGCGAACTGCACGGTGGCAGATGCGGACAAGACCTTGACCGCGGAACTGAAGGCGTTGGCCGTAGAGCTAGGAGCAGACCTGGTGGGCATCGGGCCGGTGAGCCGATGGAAAGACGCGCCGATCCAGATGAGCCCGGTGGGGCACATGCCTGACGCGCGCTTCGTGGTGGTCGTCGGCATGCATCACCCGAATGCGTGCGTGGAGTTGGGAGGCGTGCCGACGGCTCATGACGTTGGTCCGTACTCCGTCCAGGGTACGCTCAGCGAGGTCGGGGAGCATGTGCAGTTCCACCTGGCGCGCTGGCTGGAGGCGCAGGGCCATCACGCCCTGCCCATCGCCGCCACCAACATCTGGCGCTACCGCCCGTACAAGGAGGTTGAGCGCCCCTTCGGGCCGGACCTCTCCAACATCCACGCCGCGGCCTGCTGCGGCCTGGGCGAGATAGGCTACAACGGGCTGATGATCACGCCGGAGTTCGGCACCTGGCAGCGGTTCTGCTGCATGATGACCGACGCGCCGTTGGAGCCGGACCCGATGTACGACGGCCCGCCGCTGTGCGATCGGTGCAACGTGTGCGTAGAAATGTGTGAGGAGAAGTGCGGTGGGGCGCTGGCGCATGAGGTGGACGGCGAGGTTGTCCTCAATATCGAAGGCAAGGAGTTCCGGTACGCGCGCAAGAACCTGTGGCGCTGCGCGTGGAGCGAGCACTTCGGGCTGGACGCATACCTGGATAAGCCGGAGCACGTGGATGAGCAGGTGATTGTCGAGGAGCTTGCCGAGCACGGCCGCCGGGGAGGCGTGCAGGGACCCTGCCTCAAGTACTGCCGGCCACCCCACCTGCGCGACAAGTCGGACCTCAAGGAGGTTGCCGAGGACGCGCCGGCTGACCGGCGGCTGACCGAGCGCATCAAGCAGATGGCGCGCGAGGGCCGCATGGCGGTGGTTGGCATCGCCGATGTCTCGCAGTTCGAAGAGGGCAGCCCCGAGGACCCAAGGCAATACCTGCCCGGATGCCGGTCAATCATCACCCTCGGCATTGACTGGCCGGAGGACTCCGCGCCGACCGCCTGCGGGGCGCTCGGAGAGCCTTGCCAGGCGACCAGGCATGGGACCGGGCTGTTGCTCGATCACCTCGACTTCGGCATGGCGCGGGCGCTGGAGCGCTGGGGCTACTACACGGTCATCAGGACGCGGTTCCCGTCGGCGGCGGGGGCCGAGGCAGCGGGCCTGGGCGAGCGCGACGACCAGGACGCGTTCGTCAGCCCGGACTACGGGAAGCGGCTGGCACTCAGAAGCATCCTGACTCAGGCGCCGCTGGCCCCGGGGCCGACCGACTTCGTGCGACGAGCCGAAGGGCCGGCGCCGTCGGCGCATGAGATCGAGCATCTGATGGGCGATTTCGGCGCAGATCTCGTGGGGGTGGCGCGCGCCGAGACCTTGGAGCAGATTGCAGACCAGCTCAGGGGCCTGGTTGACGAGGAGGCCCTCAGGCTCAATGTCATCGAGACCGGGGCGATCCACGGTAAGATGACGCCGAAGATCGCACCTCGGGAGGGGGCGCGTGTGACCGGGCCGGGCGACTGGGTTGAGGGCGCGCGCTCGGTGATCGTGCTGGGGATGTCATACCCGGAGCCGAATCTGGGACGCGCCGGTGAGCCGCCGGCGGACGCGGTCGGGCCCTACGCTTTCTCACAATACGAAGTCATCCGCGAGTTGGGCATTGACGCCCTCACGGTCGCCCGCGAGCTGGAGCATCGGGGCTACCGGGCCGCCATCACCTACGATGTCTGCGGGTGCGGCTCCACCACCCAGAACCCGCGCTTCCCGACGCCCGACATCTTCTCGAATCGGTTTGCGGCGGTCGCCGCCGGCCTCGGCGTCATCGGGCGCGGCGGATTCGTCATCACGCCGGACTTCGATGTGCGGGTGCGCTACGTGGCGATTGTGACGGACGCCGAGATCGAGCCGACGGAGTCGAAGGTCAAGGGCTTCAACCCGTGCGAGGGCTGTGAGGCGCCGTGCCTGAGCGCCTGCCCGGTTGGCGCCCTGTCGCTGTCTGAGGAAGAGCGGGCGCAATCTGACGGAGTTGCAGGAAGTTGGTCACGGCGCGACTTCCTGCGCTGCGACTGGGCGAAGAAGTACGCGCTGGTGGGAGAGGAGGGCCCTAAGTACCTGGGCTCGACCACGGATGTGCCGCCGCCGGAGGGTCAGATAACCGCCGAAGAGATCGCTGAGGCGCTGGTGAAGAAGGACCCGGTGCAGCGGCACTGGGACTGCATCCTGGAGCCGTGCCTGAAGGCGTGTCATAGCGTGCGGCAATCGGCAATCGGGAACGGGGGAACGCCGGGCGATGGGCAATGAGAGGATGCCGAGCGATGGAGGGGCCGAATGCCTGTCGCGCGTAGCTGGCTAAGGTTGCAGGAAAAAGACGAGTTGGGTATGATAGATGTGCAGGTTGAACCTGAGATTAGACCTCCGCTTTGTGCCCGGTGCCCTTGATGGGCTTGATAGGGATAACCCCGCCGGGCTTCATTCATTTGATAAGGGAGTGCCCCGATGAAGAGAACGCAAGCGCGTCACACGTACGGCATCGGGGAATGGTACGGCAGGCTGTTCACCGGGCTTTCCTCCGATGAGCGCCGCCGTCTGGCCAGGATGCAGAGCCAACCGCGCGATAAGCGGCGCCGGATCCCGTGCCCGTTCAGAAGCACACCCGAAGGCGAGGTGGCATGCTCAAAGGAGGGTGGCGTGTGTTCACTACGCAAGTATCAAGAAACACGCCAGGGTGTGATCGTACCTGAGGGCCCGGAGGGCAACTTGTGCACCACATGCCCCTCCCGTTTCCATGAGGGGCGAATGGTATTCCATTGGATCGCTGACACGCTTCTGGGCTGCGAGGACCCCATCGTACTGGGGGAGATAGACTTCCTCCAGGGAGCTGAGGGCGAGGCCGTCGGTAGGATTGACAACATCCTCGTGCACCCGGATCTGGAGCCCCTGCGGTGGTGTGCGCTTGAGATGCAGGCCGTCTACTTTTCGGGCGCGGCGATGAGAAGCGAATACGAACACTTGAGTCGCTCGAAGGCCGAGGCACTCGAACTGCCCCACGGCAAGCGCCGTCCCGACTATCGTAGTAGCGGGCCCAAGAGGCTGATGCCGCAGCTACAGATAAAGGTGCCGACTCTGCGCCGCTGGGGGCAAAAGATGGCGATAGTCGTGGATGAGAGCTTCTTCGCAGCCATGGGCGACATGGAGCAAGTGGACGACGTCTCGAATGGAGACATAGTGTGGTTCGTGGTGGGCTATGACGTGACGGGGACCGCCGCTCAGATCGCGGCCAGGGAGTTGGTGGTAACGACTCTTGAAAGCTCAGTTGTGGGCCTGACGGGGGGTCAACCGGTGAGCAAGGAGGAGTTCGAGGCGTCCATCCGCGAGAGGGTGGTTAGAGAGCCAGGCGGTGCTGAGTGAGCCAATCAAGTTCGCGTCCTATCAGGATCTCCATCTTTTTCGTGTGGTGTGTTGTCATCATAGCGATTTCGGCGACTTCCATCTCGAACTCAGACGCGAGGCCTAGTATCTGGTCTGAGTAATCGTAGGTCATCAGGAAGGGCCCGCGTAGAGTGCTAGCCAGTTCGAACAGCTTATAGTGGTTGATTTCGTTGTGTCGGTAAAGGCGACGTCCGGCGACGCTGTAAGGAGGGTCAATGAAGTAGGCGGTTCCCGGGGAAGCTGCGCTGCGCTCCATGACCTCCACGCCATCTCCTTGCACGAACCGCAGCTTCTCTCTACGGCTAACTATCTCATGGATCCGACGGCAGAGAGTGCCAGGGTACCAGCGGGAGGCAAGCCCCTTCCCGTTTTCTCCCCGTTTCATCCTGCCAGCGCCCCGGGCGAGGATTCCGCCTCGATTCATCCGGTTCCGCAGTATGGTTGCAAAGGCGCGATCTCGTGTGGAACGAGTGCTGAGGGCGAGCGCTCGCCTGATGTTATCGTCGGCGAGTTGAAAACCGGCAATCCGTTCTGCCAGCCACTCACCGTCCCCGTTGAGAACGGTGTGCCAGACGCTCGCGACATCTTCATCCAACTCCACAAGGATGACTTCACTTGCGAGATCCTCAAACGCCACCGTGAGGCCGACTATGGCTCCGCCAGCGAACGGTTCGATGAACTGAGCCGGACGGTCCTCAAGCGAACGCAGCCACTGTCGTATCCGCGGCACGAGCCACGTCTTCCCTCCCGGATATCGAAAAGGGCTACGGAAAGGAACGGTTGCCACGTTCACAACTTCAGTGATTCGCTTCCGTTGCACCTTTGTCCCTCCACGAGATGATCGCAGAACATCTGTTCGGTATAACGATACTCCATACGCCGCACGGAGTCAAGCGGCTGAGGCGGGTGAGACAGAAGCATCGTTTTTAGCCCTGCCGCTCGACGGCGGGGGTGCCGCGCCGAGGGCGCCTCGGCGGGCCCCTGGGCGTCGCTGTCGTATGTAGGGCGTCCCGCCCTTGGGCGGGATGGCGCGCCCCAAGCGGGCGGGGCACAGGTCCCCGCCCTACACCACAGCCGGAGCCTGCCTCGCCAAAACGATGCTCCTGGCGGGTGAGATGAGGAATGCTCCCAGGCAGGTGCGTCATGCTCGCCGGCGTTGTGGCCGGCACTCGGAGGACTGAGATCTGGAGATAGTGACCACGACAATGAGAATGAAGGCCCCCGGCAGGATCTGCCTGTTCGGGGACAAGATAGATATTGCGTTCAAGCCGGTCATTGCGGCCTGCATTGACATGTTCCTGCATGTCGAGGCGACACCCCGCGAGGACCGGCAGGTCAACCTGCATAGCGAGGACTACGGCGTTACAGAGAGCTTCCGCCTGGGCGACCCGCCGGAATACAGCGGCCTGATGAGCTATGTGCGAGCGGCGATACACCTCCTCGGCGAGCGGGTGCCGAGCGGCGTGGACATGCGGTTCCGCAGCGAGATTCCCATCGGCGCGGGGCTGAGCACCTCAGCCGCGTTGACGGTCGGTTCGCTGATGGCGCTGGATCAGCTCTTCGCACTGCGCCTGACGCGAGACGAGATGGCAGAGCTGGCCTACGTGGCGGAGCATGACGAGTGCGGCATCTCCTGCGGGCGCATGGACCAGTATGCCATCGCGCATGGCGGCGTTACCTTCATCACCACCAGGGAGCCGGCCAGTGCCCAGGTCCTGCCGATAGATGAACTACCGGTCGTAGTCGGTGACAGCAGGGAGCCGCGCAAGGCCGCTGAGGTGCTGGGTCGCACCCGCGACCGGCTGCAGGCCGGGGATGAGGTCGTACTTGACGCTTTCGAGAAATTGCATCAGTATACCCTCGCGGGGCGTGACGCGCTGGTGGCAGGAGACGGACCGCGTGTCGGTGAACTCATGACCTTGAGCCAGGTGCAGGAGAAGCGCATCGGCGCCTCGACGCCCAAGATTGAGCGGCTGTGTGCGGTGTCGGTGGAGGCCGGGGCGCATGGCGCCAAGCAGATGGGGGCGGGAGGTGGTGGGTGCATGGTAGCTTACTGTCCGGGCCATCAGGACGAGGTGGCAGCGGCCATCAAGCGCGTGGGTGGAACACCCTACATCTGCAACGTATTCCGCTGGTGACGTGGTGACGGCTCGCATGGACTGTGCGGGCAGACGCCCTCGTCTGCCCAAGCCTTCGCTGAAGCTACGGCGGCCAGGCCTGCCGACACAAACGGCGTGCCAGGAAAAAGGATGAAACTGAGCAGATTCGCGGTCCTGGTGGGAGTGCTGCTGTGGGCGCCAGCGGTGTTGGCGCGCGCTGACATCGTCGAGGATATTGCCTCGCTGGTGCCCGCGGACCCGCATAGCTATGCGGAGACCATGACGCTGCTCAGGCAGCTCAACCAGAGCGAGCGCATCCGGGCCGTGAGCCTGGGGAATACCTCTAAGGGTCGCACGATCGCCCTGGCGGTAGTACGCGATCCGCGAGTCAGTTACCGAAACACGAGGAAGCTGCTGATCATCGCGCGCCAGCATGGGAACGAGCCGGCTGGCACCGAGGCGGTGCTGGCGCTGCTGCGGCACCTGGCGAGGACTCAGGGGCGGGCGGAGCTTGGCCTGCTCAAGCGGGTGACGATACTCGCAATCCCGATGGCAAACCCGGACGGCGCGTCGGCGATGTGCCGGCGCAACGGCGCAGGGGTGGACCTCAACCGGGACTGGGTGGCGCTCAGCCAGCCGGAGACGCAGGCCATCGAGCGAGTCTACGAGAGGTGGCTGCCCGACGCGGTGATGGACCTGCACGAGTTGCCCTCGGCCTCGAAGAAGGCCTCGTACCAGGAGAACTTCGTCGAGACCATCGGGACCGCCGCGACCCTGCCGGCCTCACTCAGTCGCACCACGGGGGAGGTAAGTGCGCGCATATCGGCGTGGATGGGGCACTACGGGATTCCGCTGCACTGCTACTATGACACGCCGGACGATGACCTGCGTCTATGCCACCGGCACTTCGGGCTGTATCATCAGGTGCCCTCATATCTGTTCGAGTCCAAGACCGGGCGGGGGCGCAGCCTGCGAGATAGAGCGGAGTATCACATCCTGGGGATGCTGGTGGTTGCCAACCACCTGGCGTATCACGAGGTTGCCCCCAAGCCGCTGCCGCTGCCGGTCACCCCGACGGTAACCGCGCCAGCCCCGGCGCCGCCGCCTCCGGCGAAGCCGACGAAGGTGCGGATGTTAGAGCCCGTGGCGGACGAGGCAAGAGAGGGCCGAGCGCTGCTGCGGGCGGAGGTAACGCCGGGGGAGGACTTCGCGTACCTCACCTTTGAACTCAACGGCGCGGTGGTCGCGCTGACCAACCAGGCGCCGTATCAGTACTCGATGGAGATCAGCCGGTGCCAGGAGGGCGCCCAGGAGTTGGCGGTGCGCTGCTATGACGCCTCAGGCCGGTGCATAGCCTACGACACCCGCGCCGTGCGGCTGGACAACGCGGGCCTGGTCATGGGAGAATAGAGCGGGGAACGGCAAGGGCAACGGCAACGACACGAGCTGGACCGGCGCAGGCAAACCCCCGCAATGGATAAGCAGGGCGAGGGCGTGAGAGTGACCCGCAAGCAGGCGCGCGAGCGCATCGAGGAACTTGTCGAGCAGATAAACTACCACGGCTACCGCTACTACGTGCTCGATGACCCTGAGATCTCCGATGCGCAGTACGACGCGATGGTGCGCGAGCTGGTGGAGCTGGAGGAGCAGTTCCCCGACCTGCGCCGGCCCGACTCGCCCACCCAACGTGTGGGCGCTCCGCCGGTCGAGGAGTTCGGCACGGTTGAGCATGAGGTGCCGATGCTCAGCCTCGATAATGCCTTCAACGAGCAGGAGCTGCTGGACTTTGATGAGCGGCTGAGGCGGCAGGTGGAGTTGGAGAGCGATGAGGATATTCGCTACGTCTGCGAGCTGAAGATTGACGGGCTGGCCGTCAACCTGCGCTACGAGCGCGGCGTGTTCGTGCTCGGCTCGACGCGTGGAGACGGTTACACGGGCGAGAACGTGACGGAGAACCTGCGCACCGTGCAGTCCATCCCCCTGACTCTGCGGGGAGAGATGCCCGGCGCCCTGGAAGTGCGCGGCGAGGTGTTCCTGCCCTGGAGCGAGTTCGAACGCATTAACCGCGAGCGCGAGGCCAACGAGGAGCCACCCTTCGCCAACCCCCGCAATGCGGCGGCGGGCTCACTGCGGCAGCTTGACTCGAGAATCACCGCCTCCAGGCGGCTGGATATGTTCTGCTACGGCACGGGGGTTGTGACAGACACAGAGTTGACCTCGCATACCCAGGAGCTTGAGCTGATTGAGAGGCTGGGCTTCAAGGTGAACCCGCACACGCGGGCGGTGGCCTCGATCTCCGAGGCGGTGGAGTATTGCGCCGAGTGGTCGGAGCGCCGTGAGGAGCTTGACTATGAGGTGGATGGGGTGGTGGTCAAGGCGGACTCGATGGAGCTTCAGCAGCGGGCCGGCGCGACCTCCCACGGGCCGCGGTGGGCGATAGCCTTCAAGTTCCCCGCTGAGCAGGCGGAGACGGTGATCAAGGACATCGAGATACAGGTGGGGCGGACCGGGGCGCTTACGCCGCGCGCGGTGATGGAGCCGGTGTTCGTGGACGGCTCGACGGTCAGCCACGCCACGCTGCACAACGAGGACGAGATCAGGCGCAAGGACGTGCGCATCGGCGATCATGTGATCATCCGCAAGGCCGGTGAGGTGATTCCGGAGGTTGTCAGGTCCTTGCCGGAGAAGCGAACCGGCTCTGAGAGAGCGTTCGAGATGCCCTCGGAATGTCCGGTGTGCGGGACACCGGTGGTGAGGGCCGAGGGGGAGGCGGTCGCGCGCTGTCCGAATCTGAACTGCCCGGCGCAGAAGCTCAGGCTGCTGGAGCACTGGGCGGGGCGGCAGGCGATGGACATAGATGGACTTGGGCCCGCCGTCGCCGAGCAGCTTCTCGACCGGGGCCTGGTGGACACGCCCGCTGACCTGTACGAACTGACGCGCGAGCAGGTCGCGGACCTGGAGCGGATGGCGGAGAAGTCGGCGGATAACCTCATCAACGCCATCGAGGCTAGCAAGAGCCGCGGGCTGGCGCCGCTGATATTTGCGCTGGGGATACTGCACGTGGGGCGGACCGTGGCGGCCAGGCTGGCGGAGGCGTATCCATCGCTGGAGGCCCTGGCGGCCGCGCCGAGTGAGGAGCTCGAGGCAGTACCGGACATTGGGCCGAAGATAGCCCAGAGCCTGCGAAAGTACTTCGACCGGCCCGAGAGCAAGGAGCTTATCGCTAGGCTCCAGGCCCTCGGTGTGCAGACCGAGCGATCGGAGGAGGCCGTGGGGGGGAGCGAACTTGAGGGGGTCTCGTTCGTCTTTAGCGGCAAGCTGGAGCAGATGACGCGCGAAGAGGCCGAGGAGTTGGTGGAACAGCTCGGCGGCCGGGCAACCTCGTCGGTGAGCGGGAATACGGACTACGTGGTGGCGGGTCCTGGCGCCGGCTCAAAGCTGGAGAAGGCAAGGCAACTAGGTATCCAGGTGCTCTCAGAGGACGAGTTCCTCAGAATGGTGAGAGAGGCCGGTGGGTAGGTTGAGCCGTCGCTTTGTGAGCTACTGGCTGCCGGTCCTGGCCTGGATGGGGGTGATCTTCTTCGGCACCTCGCTGCCCAGGGCTCCGCAGCTCATGGAGTTTGGGGGAGGGGATAAGATCGCGCATGCGGCCGGCTACGCGGTGCTGGGGCTGCTCCTGTTAAGAGCGTTTCGCGGCTCCGCACGGTACCCGGCGCCGCTGGCGGCATTCGTTAGCCTGGTGGCGGGGGGCGCATACGGGGTCCTTGATGAGTTGCACCAGGCACTGCTGCCGACGCGGACCTGTTCAGGCGCAGATATGTTGGCCGATCTAGTGGGGCTGACGGCGGCGGTGATGCTCGGTTGGGCCTTCGGCGCAGCGCTTGCTCTCAGGCAAGGGCAGGCTGGAAGAGTAGGCAATTCACGGCGAACAAAAAAGGAGATAAGCGGTATGGCAGATGTGAAGGAGATCACGCAAGCGGAGTTCGACAGCGAGATACTGGCCTCCGAGGTGCCCTGTCTGGTGGACTTCTGGGCGCCGTGGTGCGGGCCGTGTCACATGGTGGTGCCGATCATCGAGAAGATGGCCGCCGAGTATGACGGCAAGCTCAAGGTCCGAAGGCTCAATGTGGACCAGGCCCCCCAGCTTGCAACCAGGTACAACATCCGGAGCATCCCGGCACTGATACTCTACAAGAATGGGGAGCCCGTGGACATGCTCATCGGCGTTCAGCCGGAGAACAATTTCCGCGAGGCAATTGACAAGGCGCTGGCCGACTGACCGGGGGCGGTGCCGGCGAACAATGCGCGCATCTAACACGTCAGAGTGGCATGAGTTGGGTAGACCAAACCTAGCCCGCGAAAGCGGGCGGGTTCGGGTTTTGAAGGGAGTGAATGGTGGCGATGATAGACCGCGAGAATATGTCACACCGGCATTCGCACCTGATCATCATACTTGTGAGTGTGCTGATCGGGATGTTGCTGGCTACCCTGGCGTGCAAACTGCCTCAGCGTGAGGATAGCGCCTCAACGGCGCTGGCCCAGGATCTGGGGGATCTCGAGAAGGGGTTCGTAGGGGTAGCGGGCAGCACGCTGCCGGCGGTGGTGAGCATCAGAGTAGAGGAGAGCGGGACACGTGATGTGGCGGTGCCGCCGGACATAGAGGAGTTCTTCAAGCGTTGGTTCTTCTGGCAGCCAGGTCCGAATGACAAGCAGAATGAGGGGGGGCCACAAAGGCGCCCGCAACAACACTTCAAGCGAGAGGGCATGGGATCGGGCTGGATCTACAGCGAGGACGGCTACATAGTCACAAACGCCCACGTGGTCGCCGATGCCTCGAAGGTGATGGTGAAGCTCTACGACAAGAAGGGCGATGACAAGGAGTTGCCGGCGACCGTGGTGGGCACGGATCCGAAGACCGAGTTAGCGGTCATCAAGGTAGACGCCGGGCGCAAGCTGCCGACGCTGAAGCTGGGCGACTCAGATAAGGCGCGCGTAGGTTCCTGGGTGATGGCCGTAGGCGCGCCGTTCAGGTTCGAACAGACAGTCACAGTGGGCGTGATCAGCGCCAAGGGCCGCTTCATGGGCACTGTGCCCTACGGTGGTGTCGGCGACGTGATACAGACCGACGCATCCATCAACCCCGGTAACAGCGGCGGCCCGCTGGTCAACCTCCGGGGCCAGGTGATAGGCATCAACGTGGCGTACTTCGCTCCCTCGCAGTTTGCGGGAAGCGCGGGCATTGGGTTCGCCATCCCCGCAAGCTCGGCAGGTCACGTGATTCCGCAACTGATTGAGCACAAGCGCGTGGCGCGCGGCTGGCTTGGTGTGCAAATCAAGGACCTGTCGCCTAATCTGAAGGAGTACTATGGCGCCAAGGATGGCGGAGCGCTGGTAGTGAGCGTACAGGAGGACGCTCCCGCCGCCAAGAGCGACCTGCAGGCGGAGGACGTGATAACCGCAGTGAACGGGACGCCAACGCCGGATAGCTGGTCGGTTCAGAAGGCCATCGGCAACGCCGCACCCGGCGCGAAGGTAGAGTTGACCGTGGTGCGAGACAAGAAGGAGCGCAAGGTGTCGGTGAAGTTGGGGCAGATGCCCGACAAGTACGCCGGCCTCGAGCCCACGGCGGAACAGACCCCGGCGACGGAGACAGGGGCACTGGGGTTGACGGTGGTGGACATCACCAAGTCCATGGCCGAAGAGCAGGGCCTGTCGCGGCAGAGCGGTGCGGTGGTCGAGGAGGTGGCCGAGGACAGTCCGGCGGCTGGAGAGCTGGCGCCGGGCGACGTCATTGTGAAGGTGAACCATCAGGAGATCAAGAGCGTAGCCGACTACAAGGCGGCCATCGAGCGGGCCAAGAAGGAGAAGGCCAAGTTCGTCGTCTTCCAGATTGAGCGGCGCGAAGGTGAAGAGGTAAGAGTGGACGTGGTGGACGTGCCGACGGAGTGGTAGCCGACAGAACGTGTCCAGCTTAGGTGCGCCCTGGAGCCCCGGCCGATGATGGCCGGGGCTTTGTGTTGTTCTCGTATAGCGCGTGACACGGAACTTTAACATGCGTAAACAAGGGAGCACAGGCTAGAACGTGCAAGAAGAGTGAATATAGGGAGGACCGACTTGGAGGACCACTTCGCGCTCGTGCAGGTCTCATGGGGCTGGTGCGGGCTGCGCCGGAGTGAGGCGGGCCTGAAGAGGAGTACGCTACCGCTGGCAACGCGTGATGAGGCCCTCACGCTGGTGGCAGAGGGCGCCGCCCGGGAAGAGAGAGACAGCCTGCTATCTGAGGCGGCGCGGCTGCTCAGGCAGTACTTTGAGGGCGGGGAGGTTGACCTGCGCCTCCCCCTGGAGCTGCGCGGGCGGAGGCAGTTCTCGCGCGACGTGCTGAGGGCATGCGCGCAGATACCTTATGGGGAGACGCGCAGCTATGGCGAACTGGCCGTAATGGCGGGCAAGCCGGGGGCGGCGCGGGCCGTGGGGCAGGTGATGGCACGCAATCCGCTACCCTTGTTTGTGCCGTGTCATCGTGTCATCGCCGCCGATGGCAGCCTGGGGGGATTCGGGGGAGGCCTGGAGATGAAAAGACGGCTGCTGAGGCTCGAAGCAGCAAGGGGGAGTTGTGCCTGATACGCCCCGACCTGGGTCGGCTGCGGAGGCGGCGTTCACAGACATTTAGTGTTGCCTCTTCGCAGAGCAGCCCGCGAGGATGGTATACTGTTAGCCAGGCGTTTTTGCGTCCTCGATAGTTGACATTCCATGGGGATTCACATAAACTACGTGCTACTATCTCGGAGAATGCAGCGGCACAGTCACCACGCTCCGCCGGGGCAGGGGAGTGGGCGTGCGTACTGTGTGTGCGCCATGTCATCCGGTACGAGAGGCGGCAGCTTCTATGAGGATCACGGGTAGGCCGGCAATTGTGCTTATGACTGCAATCCTTCTGTGCGCCCTGACGGTCTCAGAGGTATCCGCGGGCATCAGCCTGGACTTGGGCAACGTGCGCGCTACGGCGCTCAAGTTCGTCCAGCAGAAGTTCGGGGTCTCGGAGAGCGCAGCCAAGAGCATCATGAAGCGCTACGAGATCATGAACGGCAGCACGATCATTGACAGCCTGCAACTGCCGGAGGGCGCCGTGCTGGACTTCGTGAGGGTGGATGGCGACACGGCGTCGGGGGAGCCGACGGTGACGTACGAGGGCTCGGGCATGCTTCTCAAGACGCCGATCCAGCTCTACCCGAATGAGTGGATGCGGCAAGCGATCAGGAAGCTGCCTCTTGACCAGCGGCGGCATCTTCAAAGCAGCATGAGGGAGGCAGCTCGCAAGGGCTTCTTCATCCAGCCGCTGACGGCAGAGCAGCGGCGGAACCTGGAGAGCTATCGCCTGCCGGGGCAGCCTGCTCCTAAGCACAAGAGCACGATCATTCGCATCCTGGTAGTATTGAATAACTTCCCCCACTGGGACGACCGCTCACCGTCGGCGAGCCTGTTCGACCGATCGGGCGATGACCGGAACCATCCGCTTGCCGAGCAGGGCTTTGAGGGCCCTGGAGGGCCGCTGGACACCACGGATTACTACCCCAGTGGGTTGGCCAATCCCGCGTGGAGCAATACGGGTCAGGGGGCTGACCCCGCTTCCGGCCACCCGCGGATTGAGTACACCGTGGACGGCCGCGAGGGGACCTCGGTGGACCTCAAGGAGCGGTGGTACGACTTCCTCTTTAATAAGAACCCGGTCATCGAGCCTTACAGTCTTACCAACTACTACTACGAGAACTCGCACGCCAACATCTCCATCGAGGGTAACCGCAGCGACATCGTGGGACCGCTGGAGAGCCACCACATACTCGACCGGGTGCCTTACGGCGGCATAGGGTGGAACTATGCGGTCCAGCCCGGCACGCCTGTGAT
>JALGVE010000050.1 GCA_029820045.1 Candidatus Zipacnadia bacterium
CTCCCGGCCCGCGTAGGTCCCGCTTCCTAGCCCGACTCTCAATGCGGCGCGACACAGGTCCCGGCCTTACTCAGAAGACCTCACACCCACCAGCCAGCTAAAACCGATGCTCCTCCACACCTGCGAGATGTGCTTTACAAGCCTTGCCCCCTGTGGTATACTCGCCTCACAGTGCGGTGCCCCTCGCTGGGTCGTACGCCTCTCCGACGGCGCACTCGGCGAGGGGCCGCGATTAAACCGCACTGCGGCAAGCCGACCGAACGACCCGGACGGCGGCCGTAACAGGAAAAGGGTGGTCGTATGCCGCTGACCAAGCCGCAAAAGCAGCAGATCGTCGAGAAGTTCCGGCGACATGAGGGAGACACAGGCTCGCCCGAGGTCCAGATAGCGCTAATCACAGGCAGGATTGAGTACTTGACGAAGCACCTGCAGCAGCATCGAAAGGACCATCATAGCCGGCGTGGCCTGCTCAAGCTCGTCGGCCAGCGACGCCGGTTTCTGAACTACCTCCGTAACGAGAATGCCGAGCGCTATCGGGCACTCGTGGAGGAGCTGGGCCTGCGCGCGTAGCGCTGCCCAAGGCGGAGCGGTAATGCCCTCCGTCCGGAGCGGCCCCGCCGCTCTGAAAGTAGTGTCTATTGGCACACCCCTGGTGGCGTCGCCGGTAGCAGCAACACCGAAGTGCTAGTATCAGTAGTCCGAACCCCGCAAGGGGAAAACAGCTAGGGCTAGTCTTCGAGGCGCTTCAGGGAAATGGGGAATCAGGGAAAGCAGGGGTAGTCGGATCGAAGAAAGCCCCCTGTTTTCCCTGCTTCCTCGCTTTTCCCGAAAGCCTCCTCGAGGGCTAGTTCTATGAGGAGGCTTTTTGCATGTTTGATGTTCACAAGGTAGAAGTAGACTTCGCCGGCCGCACACTGACGCTCGAGACAGGTCAGTTGGCCCGGCAGGCCGACGCGGCCGTCAAGGCCAGCTACGGCGACACCGTGGTCCTATGCACAGCCGTGTGCGAGGACCGCCCCAACCCCAACGTTGACTTCATGCCCCTGCGTGTTGACTTCGAGGAGAAGATGTACGCGGTCGGACGCATCCCCGGTGGGTTCTTCAAGCGTGAAGGTCGCCCCTCGGAGGAGGCGACGCTGATCTGCCGCAAGATTGACCGGCCGATCAGGCCGCTTGTGCCTAAGGGCCTACGCAACGAGCTGCAGGTCATCTGCACCGCGCTTTCGGCTGAGAACCAGAACGCGGTGGACGTCGTCGCCATGATCGGCGCCGCGGCCGCGATGCACCTCTCGCGAGTGCCCTTCGAGGGCCCCTTCGCGGCGGCCGAGGTCGGCTGGTTGGACGGGGAGCTGATCCTGAATCCGTCCTTCGAGGAAAAAGAGGCCGGTCAGATGGAGCTGCTCGTGGCGGCTGGCCCCATGGGCGTACTCCAGGTGGAGATGGGCGGCCAGGAGGTGCCCGAGGACATCGTCCTCCAGGGCATTGAGATGGCCGCGGCGGCCTGCCAGCCGGTGGCCGAGGTGATGGAGGAGCTGCGGCAGCAGGCGGGCAAGCCAAAGGCGGAGTTCCCGCTGTGGGAACCCGCGCCGGAAATCCGGGAGGCCCTGGAGGCCCGCGCCGACGAGATCGGCCAGGCCGTCCAGGCCGCCGACAAGGCGGAGCGCGCCGCAGCCCTCGACCCCATCGTCGAGGAGCTTACCGAGCAGTTCTCTGACGAATACCCTGACGCTCGCCACCAGATCTCCGAGGCAATGGCGGCGGTCACGCGGGAGCAGATGCGCGCCTTGCTGCTTAACGAGCGCCGACGGGTGGACGGCAGAGCACCCGATCAGATACGGCCGCTTCAGGCGGAAGCCGGCCTTCTGCCCCGCACACATGGCTCGGGTCTGTTCACTCGCGGTGAGACCCAGGTGCTTTCCCTTACCACCCTGGGCGCAGTGCGCGATCAGAAGCTGGTGCGCACCCTGGAGGAAGAGGAGTACCACCGCTTCATGCACCATTACAACTTCCCGCCTTTCTGCACCGGCGAGGCGCGCGCCCTACGCGGCGCCAGCCGCCGCGAAATCGGCCATGGCGCCCTGGTAAAGCGCTCGTTGGAGCGGATGCTCCCGCCCGAGGAGGAGTTCCCCTACACCATCCGCGTGGTCTCGGAGGTCCTCGAGAGCAACGGCTCCAGCTCCATGGCCTCCACCTGCGCCAGCTCGCTGTCCCTCATGGACGCGGGGGTGCCCATCAAGGCCGCGGTGGCCGGCATCTCAGTTGGGCTGGTCTACGAGAGCGAGGATAACTACCTTCTGCTGACTGACATCCAGGGCCTGGAGGACGCGGCCGGCGACATGGACTTCAAGGTCACCGGCACCGAGAGCGGTGTCAACGGCCTGCACCTGGACATCAAGGCTAAGGGTCTGCCCTCCGCAGTGCTGGCCGAGGGGCTACAACAGGCCAAGCACGCCCGCCTGGAGATACTCGAGACCATGAATGCCACCATCTCCGGCCCGCGCGCGGAGTTGTCCCCGTACGCGCCCAGGATGACCGTGCTCACGGTCCCCCCGGACAAGATCGGCATGGTCATCGGCCCGGGAGGCAAGACCATTCGCAGGTTCGAGGAAGAGTTCGAGGTCAAGATAGACGTCGAGGACGACGGCCAGGTCTTCCTCTTCGGCGAGAGTGCGGAGGGCGTGGAGAAGGCGCGGGCCGCCATCCATGACCTCACGCGCGACGTTCAGGTCGGCGAGGTCTTCACCGGCAAGGTTGTCACCATCACTGACTTCGGCGCCTTCGTTGAGATCCTGCCGGGGCGCGACGGCCTGCTGCATATCTCCGACTTGGAGCAGAAGCGCACCGAGCGCGTCGAGGATGTCGTGAGCGTCGGTGATGAAGTGCAGGTGAAGGTCATCGAAGTTGAACCCGGTGGGAAGATGAAGCTCAGCCGCAAGGCACTGCTCGAGCGCGACCACGGTGAGAACCGTGGCGGTGACAGTTCGCGCAGGCCGCGACGCAACTCCGGCAAGCCATCGCACCGAGGCAACGAGAGCAGCAACGGCGGGCGGCCTCGCAGGCGCTACGAGGCCCCGAAAGACGATGAGGAGCCGGGCTCAGGCGCCTACTTCCGCGACAAGAAGCGCTGAACCTGAGCGACTGGCAAAGCAGGGCCGTCACATGAGCCGAGGTCCGCAATACGGCCTCGGCTTCCTCATGTACGCAGGAGGGAAGGTGTACCTGCGTGAGCGTCGAATATCTATGTTTACCCCGTCACGAGGAGTGCGGGGAGGGCAATCAAGACGCTTTCGCGGGTGAGCCAAGTTGAGCGAGATCAAGGTGTTAGTGACGGGCGCGGCGGGCCGCATGGGCCGGACGGTGATGGGTGCGGTCGTCGGAGCCGAGGACCTGGCGTTGGTCGGAGGTGTTGACATCGGCGCGGCGGGGAGGCCCCTCTCCGAGTTGGCCGAGGGCGCTCCGGACCGTCCGGTGGCGGCGGGTCTCGAGGCGGAGATCGCCGCCACACAACCGGACGTGCTGGTGGACTTCACGACTCCGCAGGCGGTGATGGGCAACCTGCTTACCGCGCTGGCGGCCCGGGTCGCGTGTGTCGTTGGCACTACGGGCTTCTCGGAGGGCGACCTGGATGAGGTGCGCGCGCTCTGCCAAGAGCATAACACGCCGGCCGTCATCGCTCCCAACTTCAGCATCGGCGCCAACCTGATGATGAAGTTCGCCGAAGAGGCCGCCACCGTCATGGACTACGCGGACATCATCGAGCGGCATCACGAGAACAAGCGAGACGCGCCGTCCGGTACCGCCACCATGACAGCCGAGCGCATGGCCGCCGCCCGAGGCAAGGCCTTCGAACACGTGCAGACGGAGCACTTCGCGCTGGAGGGCGTGCGTGGTGGCGAGTACGAAGGCATCGGCGTACACAGCGTGCGCATGGCCGGCGTGGTCGCCAACCAGGAGGTCTTCTTCGGCGGCCCGGGCGAGACGCTCAAGCTCGAGCACGTCACCACCAGCCGCGAGTGTTTCATGCCCGGGGTGCTGCTGGCGGTGCGGCGCGTGAGAGAGCTGGAGGGGCTGGTGTACGGTCTCGAGTCGCTGCTGGACATCGGCTAGCCGCAAGGGCCAGCATCCAGGTTTCAGCTGATGTGCGGCGGCTTCTGCATACGCCCTTCCCAGCCGACGGCTTGGCCTCGGCGCGGAGCGCAATCTCGCAACGGCGGGTTGGGACCGAGAGCGGGCGGCCGGCTCGTCGCTCCAGCAACCTCGTGGAGGCTGCCGGCGCGGGGCCTGGTCTGCTTACTATCCATCCGAAAGGTGGCAATGATGGGATTTCGTGTCGGCGTAGTTGGTGTCGGTCCGGTCGGCGACCGGATTGTGCGAGTCCTCAGAGAGCGCAACTTCCCGGTGGACGGTAATCTGACCGTCATGGCCACACACAGGCGCAGCGAGGTTCTCGCGGACCAAGAGTTCTTGGTCGAAGAATGCTCCGCTGATCTGTTCCAGGGGCTCGACATAGTGTTCTTCGCGGGCCGCGAGGGGGCGAAGGGCGCCAGCATTGAGTGGGGCAAGGTAGCGACTGACGCGGGCGCCTGGGTCGTAGACAATGGCGGCGACTTCCGCATGGACCCCGCCTATCCGCTGGTCGTGCCCGAGGTCAACATGGACGCGGTGACCGGCGAGAACAAGCACATCTGCAGCCCCAACTGTTCGAGCATCCAGATGGTCGTAGCCATCGCGCCCATCCACCGTGCGGCCCGCATCAAGCGCATCGTGGTCTCGACCTATCAGGCAGTCTCAGGTTGGGGCCTGAAGGCGATGAACGACCTGGAGAGGCAACTACCCGCGCACGTTGCCAAGCAACAGGTCCCCTATCACCCCGATGTCTTCACCAGGCCCATCGTCCTGGACTGCATCCCGCATATTGACCATTTCACCGACGACGGCTACACCAAGGAAGAGTTGAAGATGCTCAATGAGACGCGCAAGATCCTGGATGAGCCGGAGATGGCCATCACGGCTACGGCGGTCCGTGTCCCGGTCATGATCGGTCACGCGGAGGCCATCAACCTGGAGCTGGAGGCACCGCTGACCCGTGGGGAGGCGCTCGACATCCTGCGCGACCCGGAGCAATCGCCCGGCGTTGTCGTCATTGACGGGCCGACGAAGGATCCCGCGGCGGCCGAGCAACGCCACGCGCCCGAGGAACTCCAGTACCCTACCCAGGCGGACATCCTCAAGAGCGAATATCAGGACATGGTCCTGGTGGGCCGGGTGCGCGAGGATCACACTGTCGAGAACGGTCTGAACCTCTGGTGCGTCGCTGATAACCTGCGCAAAGGCGCCGCAACGAACGTGGTTCAGATAGCAGAGGAATTGATCGCCCGAGGCATGTTGGGCTAACGGGCGTGCAGCCCTGACGAGGTGAGCGCGATGAGAGAGCTTGGGAACCTGATAACTGCGATGGTGACGCCCTTCGATGACCAACTGCAGGTGGATTACGACCGGGCGGCTGAGCTTGCTCAAAAGCTCGCCTCTGAGGGTTCGGACCTGCTGGTGAGCGGGACGACCGGCGAATCGCCGACCACCACCGTTGAGGAGAAGCTGCGGCTCTTCCGCACCGTGCGCGAGGCCGTCGGCAACGAGGTGGCGGTCATGGCCGGCACCGGCAGCAACAACACCGCTGCCTCCATCGAATTGACTCACCAGGCAAGCGACACCGGCGTTGACGCCATCATGCTGGTCGGCCCCTACTACAACAAGCCCTCGCAGGAGGGGTTCTACCACCACTTCAAGGCCGTGGCCGAGGTGACCGACCTCCCCGTCGTTGTCTACAATGTGCCCGGGCGCACCGGGAAGAACATCGAGGCCTCGACCGTGCTGCGGCTGGCAGAGGATGTCCCTAACATCGTCGGCGTCAAGGAGGCCAGCGGCGACCTGCATCAGATCGGCGCCATTTGCGCGGGCAAGCCCGCTGACTTCACCGTCTGGTCCGGCGACGACTCGATGACGCTGCCGATTCTTAGCCTGGGCGGGACGGGCATCATCAGCGTTGCCGCACACGTGGCCGCGCGCGAGATCGGCGAGATGGTCCAGGCCTTCCACGACCGGGACACCGAGAGGGCCTGGGAGCTACACCATCGCCTGACACCCCTGTTCGAGGCCTGCTTCCTGCCCTCGGGGAACCCGCCATGCGTGAAGCGCGCGCTGGAGGTCTGCGGCTTCCCGGTGGGAGGGACCAGGCTTCCGCTGGTGCCAGCCAGCGCCGAGGATACAGAGAAGATCCGGGCGGCGTGCACGAAGCTGGGCCTGGCATAACGGCGGGCAATGGTCAAATGCCCTACAGAGGGCGAGGCTTCAGCCCCGCCGGCTCTCAGAGCGCAATCTGAGGCCCACGGCACGTGCGGGCGGAGGGTTAGTGGTGAACAACACATTCTCGGTCAGCATGAACTGCTACACCTGGGGCAGCTTCGATATCGCCCAGTGCCTGGAGCAGATTGCGAAGACCCCTATCAAGCTGGTGGAGCTGCCGGCGGAGCAGTTCCGGCCCGGCTCCCTCATCCCCGAGATCATGGTTGACGAGCCCCTCGGCGGCGACTGGCGGCATAGCGTCAGCGACCTGAGATCGTTGCTTGCCCGGGATGGCTTCGAGGTCGAATCGCTGGACGTCTTCGGCGCTTTCCACTGTCGCAAGGCCGCCGACATCATCCGGCGCAGGATTGACTTCGCAGCGGAACTAGGGGCGGACACGATTGTCGTCGGCTGTGGTCACGAGGATGACGATGCAACCCGCGAGGTATTGTACTCACTGCTGCGCGACATGGGCGACTACGCGCAGGGGAAGCGAATCCGCCTTGCGCTGGAGGTCCACGGTGGCATCATGAAGAACGCGGCAGAGGCGCTGCGCACGATGGATGAGGTCGGACGCGACAACGTGGGCATCAACTTCGACACGGCCAACATCCTGTACTACAATCCCTCCGCCAATGGGGCGGCCGAGCTTGAGGCCTGCGCCGAGCATGTCCTCCATGTGCATCTGAAGGACATCATCCGCGGGGCGACTCGTGAAGAGCACGTGCTCCCGCGCCTGGGAGCGGGAGAGGTGGACTTCCGCAAGGTCTTCGACATCCTCCATGCGGCCGACTTCTACGGCCCGTTCAGCTTCGAGGTCGAGACCTTCCACGGCGCGACGGCGGCTGGCTCCGACATCTCTCAGTATCACGAGGACCTCCTCGCCTCGATAGAGCACATCAGGTCGCTGGGCGAGTTCGATCTCTGAGAAGGGACAGTAACGCGTAGGTCGGGCATCCTTGTTACTTCTCGTAGGCGCCTAACGTTCAGCCCTTTTCAGCGTTTCACAACCTTTCCTCACAGTAGGGCGGGCTTCCAGCCCGCCACGATTGACCTCGGCAGGCGGGCTGGAAGCCCGACCTACGCGGGGAAGCCCTGCGTACGATGAGGTGTCATGGAGATGTCGCTACTGGAGGAGATAGCCGAGCAGGTGCGAGCGTGTCGGCGCTGCGTACTCGCACAGGGGCGCAATAACGCCGTGCCCGGCGCGGGCGCTTCGGATGCGCGGATAATGTTCGTGGGTGAGGCGCCGGGGCAAGTGGAGGACCAGCAGGGCATCCCGTTCGTCGGTCCCGCCGGGAAGGTCCTGGACAAGCTCCTCAAGCGGGCAGGTCTGACGCGGGAGGAGGTCTTCATCACCAACATCGTCAAGTGCCGCCCGCCGGAGAACCGCGATCCGCGCCCGGACGAGGTGGAGGCCTGCCGGGAGTACCTGGACGGTCAGATCGCCTGCATCAAGCCTCGGCTGATCTGCACTCTGGGCCGACCGGCGCTTCAGGCGTTGATTGATCCGAAGGCCTCGGTCATGAAGCTTAACGGTCAGGTCATCGAGAAGGAGGGCCTGACCTTCGTGCCCCTGCTGCATCCGGCGGCGGGCCTACACAACGAGAACATGAAGGCCAGCATCACCGAGGGTTTCGACAAGCTCAAAGGAATCCTCGAGCGTTACACCTGACGCAAGCTGCGGAGGCAACACGCCGCGCAACGGCGAATAACTCAAGCGCCGCCGGATGGGCATGAGGCCGTCGGCTGGCGCCACTCCTGCATCAGAACACGAATCCGCTTCAAGAGGATGAGGAATCCTCGATTCATCGGAGAGAGAAATGACACAGACAAATGACTCTGCGGTGCGCCTCATCTCACTCGGTGGCATCGGCGACATCGGCATGAACATGACCGTCTTCGAGCAGAATGGCGAGATCATGATCGTGGATGTCGGAATCATGTTCCCCGATGAAGAGCACCCCGGCGTGGACCTCATCCTGCCGGATATGACCTACATCTACGAGAACGCTGAGCGCGTGAAAGGCGTCGTCCTCACCCATGGTCATGAGGACCACATCGGTGGTCTGCCCTTCCTGCTGGAGCGCATGGCGCTGCCGGTGTGGGGCACGCCGCTGACCCTCGGCCTGGTCGAGGCCAAGCTAGAGGAGTTCGACATCCAGCCGGGCTGCAAGTTCATCGAGATGAAGACCCACGAGACCTTCGAGGTGGGTAGCTTCGGCATTGAGCCTATGCGGGTCAATCACAGTATCCCGGACTCCGTGGGGCTGGCGATCTACACTAACCAGGGGCTGATCGTGCACAGCGGCGACTTCAAGTTCGACCAGACCCCGACCGACGGGCCGCCGGCGGACTTCCACGCCTTCGCGCGCTGCGGCGCTCAAGACCCGTTGGTGCTCATGATAGACACCACGAACTGCAACGAGGAGGGCTACTCAGGGTCGGAGCGCGTGGTCGAGCGGGCCCTCCACGAAATCATCGAGGACGCGCCCGGCCGGGTCATCATGACCACCTTCGCCTCTAACATCGGCCGGCTTCAGCAGGCCATTGACGCCTCCGCCGAGCACGGGCGTAAGGTCGCGATCATCGGCCGGAGCATGGAGCGCAACGTCCGGGTGGCCTCACGGCTGGCGCGGCTCGACCTCCCGAACCGCCTGCGCGTGGAGGTGGAGCGGATTGATGACATCCCGTATGACAAACTCACGCTCCTGGTGACCGGCAGCCAGGGCGAGCCGCTGTCGGCGCTTTCACGCATCGCGCGCGGTTCGCACCGCGATGTGAGCATCCACGAGGACGACACTGTCATCATGTCTGCCAGCTCCATCCCCGGCAACGAGGCGCTCATCTGGAAGACCATCAACGGGCTCTGTCGGCAGGGCGCCCACGTGCTCTACGGGGAGGGCTACGTGCACGTATCCGGCCACGCCAAGGCCGAGGAGATCAAGCTGATGGTCAACCTCGTGCGCCCGCGCTACGCCGTGCCCTTTCATGGCGAGTACCGCCATCTGCTGGCTTTCAAGGACCTCGCGCAGGACCTGGGGATGGCCGCCGAGGACGTGTTCATCCTCGGACCCGGGCGTGTGCTGGAGTTCAAAGACGGCCGGGCGCGCGAGGTGGCCCCGGTGCCCGGGGGCTCGGTCAACGTGGACGGCCTCGGGGTCGGCGATGTCGGCGACGTGGTGCTGCAGGACCGCAAGGCCCTCGCCAACGAGGGCATTGTCCTCCCCATCGTGGCGGTGGAAAAGGACACTTGTCGGCCGGTGGCGCCGCCGGACATATACTCGCGCGGGTTCGTCTACATCCAGGAGAGCGAGGACCTGCTGGAGCAAATCAAGCACGAGGTGGGCCGCACCACGGAGGATGTCCACACGCAGGGGACTGATGACCCACAGGTCCTCTACGACCAACTACGCAGCCGCATCGGAGGCTACATAGAGCGGCTGACCGGCCGGCGGCCGCTGATACTTCCCGTCATCGTGCCGGTTGAGCTTGAGCGCCGCTAGGGCCCGGCGCAAGCCCCGAGCTGATCGTTCAAGGTTGTCGCCTCATCCTCGAGTTGCTTCAGGCGCTTCATTATCTCCAGGAGCCTGTCTGGCGAGTACTCAGCGCGCCGCCGATACTCCCGGTCATAAAGCCGCCAGCGCGCAGCGAGATTGCTCAGAGATTCCTCTGACCCCGTCGGCCGGTTCTCGGGCGCAAGCTGGGCATAGGTTCGGAAGCAGGCGGTGACCTCCGAGAGCGCCTCATCGAGCAGGGCCCCGACCGCCGGTAGTTCAAAGGGCATCGCCGCACTACGGAAGGCCGGCAGCGCCTTTGCGCCCTTGATAAGCTGCGCGGACACCTGCACCTTACAGGGGCCGCCACGGGCAACCCGGAAGCCCATCGTGACCACGCGCTTCTCCCCGGGCTTCATCTCAAGCTTCTCCATCGTGAAGAAATGCGCGCGGCGAGTGGGCCCGGTGACCCGCAGGTTCACCTTCGCAACTTCCTTCTTCTCGCTGAGGTTGGTCACCGTCACCTCAGCGGAATTGTTGCCAAACCACACGTTCTCCACCGGCGCCAGCTCACACCGAAGCGGCGGTCCGCCGAAGACCATCGTCCCGAAGTTAGCGGGTTCGGTAAACTTCCAGTCCAGAGCCGTCCAGGCGCTCCGCTCGACGATGCGCGGGACATGCCTGCACACGGTCATCCCCCAGATCCTCCCCTTGGCGGGGTAGTTGCCCTCGCCGAAGCCGAAAGCGATCTCGACGCTCCAGCCGTTATCCCCTCTGCTGGTCTTTGCCACCCACGCCTCGTCCTCCTCGACAACGTCGTCCACGGCGTCATACTGGGTGCCTGCGGCGTTGACAGCCAGGTGGATGTAGTGTTGGGCCTCGTGGTCGGGATCGAGCAGGACCTCGAAGCTGTCGTCGCGGTAGACCGGACCATCGCGCTGGGTGGCAGCACACTGAATCTGGTTGGGCGTCAGGTCGAAGAGCCTGGCGCCGATGTAAAGCGAGTGCTCGTCGTAGCCGATGAAGACCTCGGTGGTGTGGGCGGGCATGCGCTTGCCCCCCAGCACAACGAACGGGCTCAGCGCCGCTGCGTCGGCCCACTCGGTGTCGCCGACAATCCCGTCAATGGTCGGGGCCGTCGCCAGCTTGGGACAGCACACGGTGGGTGGCGTGTCTATTCCCGCCCGAGCGGGCGCGACCAGAACGACACTCAGCACGACAACCCCCAGTACACGTCGCATCTGGGTTACCTCCCTGAGGAATCTCGGATTCCTCGCGACCAGGTGCCTAACGGGAAGCTCTTCGCCATCGCCGCGTGAGTTCCTTCATATCACGCAATTGAATGCAGCGCAAGAGGTATTCCCTGCGAGGTGGAGAATAGACGCTCAGGGCTAAGGGCTCGACGTGCAGCACAGTCAGATGGTGAGACACAGGCGCGTGGGAGGGACATTGATGCCGGTCATAACTGCTCGTCAGCTTCGCGAGAATCCAGAGCTTTCCGACTTCTCGTCCTTCGGCATCATCAAGCTGAAGCGCGGGGAGACGACGGAGTCGCACTTCCACGACTGCGACGAGTGGTGGTTCATCACCCGCGGTCGCGCGCTGGTCGCCATTGAGGGCGAGGAGCACGAGGTCGGCCCGGGCGACATGATCTACACCCCCGCCGGGGAGGACCACGAGATCATCGAAGTCTACCAGGCCCTGGAGGGCGTCTACATCGAAGGGCCCCTGGTCGGCGAGCAACGCCGCGGCCACCTGCACCGTTCCGAGGATGACTAGTGCTGCGTTCGGGCGTTTCTCAGCTTTCTTGACGCCGATGGCGAGCCACAAATGGTGCTCTCCCAGGTCGATGGCGGGCCGGTGCTTGTTCGGTACGGCTCGAAGGACACCAAGAAGACCGGGGCAATGCTACGTGTCGCGCACCACGACTGTGCCCTCAGCTTCAAGGATAGCGAAGGTACGGTCCGCACGGCACTGTCGTTTGAGGGTGGACAACCGTATGCGTGCTTCTGTGATGTACAAGGGAACGTCCGGGCTATCTTGGGGTTAGACAAGGATGGAAATCCCAACTTCGATACGGATAGGTAGCTCACTCAGTCTGATACGACGACATAGCCCTTTAGGGAACTCAATCAGTGGTCTGATCAGGATTGGGGAGTGATTGAGATGCGTAAGTTCGTGTGGGTAGTTCCTGTGCTCATCATCGCTGTGCTTGGTTTGCTGAGTCCCATGATAGTCGCCACATGGCGAGAGCGCAGTAGCGCGAGGGAGCAGACAGAGCAGCAGATCAGGACGTACGGAACCGACGAAATGCAGCAGCAGATGGGTCTGCAACCGACCGCAACAATACAGCCTGGACCCTCGAAGACAGACGCCGCTGCACCAGACCAGAAAAGTGGGTCCGCTGAGACTTCAGAGGCAGATACACGGACCAAGTCCGCCCACAAAGCCATGAAGCTGGGCAGGGCACTCTATGACAAGGGCATGTACAAGGAGGCAAAGGAAGCCTTCGAGTTCGCGGCGGACCTCGCGCCCCAACTCAACGACCCCAAGAAATGGATTGCGGCGTGTGATACGCAGATTCGTGTCAAGGCCGGAGAGTTGGTTTATGTTGACCCTGAGTCGCTGAGGCGAGAAAAAGAGGTGGCGCGGCCAACAGGGACATGGGCTGCTCAGAGTCAGAAGGGGCGCGCTGGGCCAGGGAGCCGGGCATCCGGCGAGAGTGCAGAGCAGATTGCTTTCGACCAATTGCGCAGGGGCGACATAACAGCAGACGAGTATGACGACATGATGGAGGAACTGGACTTCTACCGAGAACTCGATTCGCTGAGCGAAACCCAGTCTGAGCTGAACAGGCTGAACACACAAATCGAGCGATGGTAGGGAACCCCGCATGGCGAGCCGCCAGGTCAGTAAGGTGCGTTGCCTTGTATCGGCAATTGTGGCCTTCGGCCTTAGTCTAGTTGGCGATCTCACAGGGGACCACCCGCAATGAGCCAGCAGCACATGGACCAATTCCTCAGTCGCCCGCTGACACTCTACGAGCAGTGGGTCCCCGGCCCTGAACCTGCCCTAGATCACCGCCCGGCTTGTGAAGCACCTGCGACCGGAGGTCAACCTGGCGATCGAGATGATGAACGGGCAGCAGTTCGAGGTGAAGTGGCTGGACGAGCGCTTCTGGGTCCCCTTCCGCAACAAGGGCGCCCGACAGGTAGGCGCGACGCTCCGGCACATCCGGTCGAAGGCGATAGACCCGGGCGAGTTCCTGCCGCAGTCAGAGGCCGAGAAGCTCCCGCACGAGGAGCACATTCGCCTGGAGCAGACACGCATCGCCCGCTGCATAGACCACCTTAAGGGCCTGCTCGCCGACGCCGCAGCCTAGACGTCGGCGGAGAGGGTCAGCTTTGCCATCTCCAGCGTTCGCTCCACCAGGTCGCTGATCCTGAGCAGGCCCATGCCCGACAGGGAGACCTCAAGGGTGTCATTCAGTGGCTCGCTCAAATCCTCCGGCACGCCTGCCTCGCCCAGCAGCGCACCCATCACTGAGCCCGCCGTCGCCCCGTTGCAGTCCGTGTCCAGCCCGCCCATCACCGAGATGGCGATGGCCTGCCTCATGTCGCCGCCCGAGTGCAGCAGCCCCATCAGCACCAGCAGCGCGTTGTTGATCGTGTGCACGCGATGGTAGTGGCCGTACTTCTCGATGATCTTCTCCCAGGTCTGCTCCCAGGTCGCGTCCTGCTCGCACCAGCCAAGGCACTCTCGCACCGCCTCCGCCAGCCGGCAGTTCTCAGGTATCTCCGCCAGCGCGACTTGCAGCGCCTCGTCGAGGTCATCCGTGCCGAAACAGGCGGCGATGAGCGCAGCGAAGAACATCTCGCCGTAGATGCCGTTCTTGACGTGCGTGGTGCAGGCATCGCGCCACGCTAGCTCGGCGGCCCTCTCCGGCCAGCCCGGCGCGCAATATGCCCAGCCATCGGCGCGGATCTGTGCTCCGATCCACTCGCGATAGGGATTCATGTAGCGCGCCGACTCCGGCGGCATGATCTCGTTCACCCAGTTGCGCATGGCCGCGCGCTCAGCGGTGTAAGTGCGGTGATAGGGCAGGCGGAGGAACCACTCCCCCACGATCTGCTCCGGCGTTACCTCCGGCCCGAAGGTCTCCATGATGTGCAGGCCCAGCACGGTGTAGTCCGTGTCATCATCGCGCACACCGCGCGTCACGTTCGGGGCCAGGCAGGGATCGCCGGGCGGGCGGTATGAAATGCCGGCCGGCGCATCCGCCAGCGCCGGGAAGTAGCCGCTCAGCGGATAGGCGTCCGCCGCGCGCAGGATGGTCTCGATGTCTGAGCGCGACTTGCCCTCGATGGGCTTGCCCATCATGCAGCCGATGCAGCGCCCCAGCCATGCGCCGGTGGTGCGGTCGCGCAGGAAAGCTGGAGCCAACTCGGCGCGGGGCCTCTCCGCGTCGGGGCGTGCCGCGCGGATGCTCTCCAGGTCGGAGGGCTCCTCGTAAGGCCAGCCCGGCGCGGGCTGGAGGTCAGCGGCCTCCTCGAAGAACTCCAGCAGGGCCACCTGTGCCGAGGTCTCGTCCGCTTGCGTTGCCTTCTCGTATGCCGCCCTCAGGTCCTCGACCTCACAGCCTTCCTGCTCAAGCTGCACCAGCTCTTCGGCTGCGAGTTGCTTCAGGGTCTCCACGCTCAACATGTTCCGTCGGGCTCCCTTCGATGCGCAGTTGTGCTCCAGTCCAATCCGTCCAGCACCTTCACCGAACAGCGGCGACGGCCCTGCAAAGTTTGACGAGAAGGTGGAAACGGTATATTGTGGGCACCTGACGAAGCCGCAGATCAGCAGCTAGAAAGGTGTACGTCCCTCCATGGAGATATTCGCGAACCATGCCCATCTATTCCCTGCCGACGTCCGGCCCGAGGGCAGCGTGGACAGCCTGCTCAGCCTCATGGACGCCTGCGGTATTGAGCGCGCCGTGTGCTTCGCGCCCTTCCGCCAACAGGTCGCAGACGCCGGTTACGATAAGCCCAACGAGTGGTTGGTCGAGGAGATCGCCGAGGAGCCGCGCCTGGTCGGCTTCGGCGCCATCAACCCGACCGAGGACGACAGCATTCCGCGGCTGGAGCGCGCCCGCGACATCGGCCTGCTTGGCATTAAGCTGCATCCAGCCTTCGACAAGTTCGACATTCTGGACGAGCGCGCGATGCAGTTCTACGGCGTGGCGGAAGAGATGGAAATGCCTCTCGACTTCCACACCGGGGTTCACTGGTACCGGCTCATGGACAACCACCCCCTCAAGTTCGACGAGGTCGCGTTCTTTCATCCCAAGCTCGTGATGATCCTCGAGCACATCGGCGGCCGGCCGTTCTACGAGCAGATGCTGGCAGTGCTCGGCAACAATAACGTCCTGAACGGCTCGCCGCGCCTGTTGGCCGGCGTTGCCAGCGTCCTGAACAAGGACTTCCAGAAGCTGTGGTACCTGGGCATCGAACGCATTGCCGAGGTCATCCACATCTTCGGCGAGGACGTGTGCATCTACGGGCTCGACTTCCCGTACAACAGCGTCGAGATGGTGCAGGACGACATTCGGCAACTCAGGTCGCTGGACGTATCGGAGCAGGCTCTTGGAAAGCTCTTCGGCGGCAACCTGGAGAGGACCATTGGGCTCAGTGCCCAGCAGCATCGTTTTTAGCTGGCTGGTGGGTGTGAGGTCTTCTGAGCAGGGCCGGGAGCTGTGTCGCGCCGGATTGAGAGTCGGGCTAGGAAGCGCGACCTGCGCGGGCCGGGAGCTGTGTCGCGCCGCATTGAGAGTCGGGCTAGGAAGCGCGACCTGCGCGGGCCGGGAGCCGTTGGAGGGGCCGGGCTTCAGCCCGGCCCGCGAGACGCGAGACGCGATGGGAACGCCGTACGGAGGGCGGGGCTTCAGCCCCGCCAGGCACAGGGGAAA
>JALGVE010000162.1 GCA_029820045.1 Candidatus Zipacnadia bacterium
CGCACGACCTCATGGGCGTCCCCATCGAGCCCGGGGCTTACGAGTTGGGGCAGGATCCGATCTACGTCGTCAGCGAGACGCTGCCGCCGGCCCGCCTGGCGCGAGAGGTCGAGCGCCTGCTCAGGACTGAAGGGGCCGGGCTTTAGAGCTTGTCCGAAAAGTCCGCGCCACCTCGGGCACTGGAGGAGCATCGCTTTTTTACCAGTGGGGCCGACATTCTTGTCGGCCAATTCCGCCTTCGCCTGGGCGCAATCAGACAGCATAGCGCGACCCCGCCCTTAGGCGGCGTCGCGCCTCCTGACGGGGCAGGCATCCGCGCTCAGCATCACGCGCCGATGACAGAAGGCCTCCCGCTTCCGGGGAGGAAAGGGCCTCGGATGGTACACAATCCTGCTGCGCATCCATCCCGGAGTCCTCCTCGCCAGCGTGGCGGGCGCTCCACCTGGAGGCGAACCTGATGCTCTGTGATTGCCTGCGCTTCGACATGCTCGTGGCGGTGCTGATGCTCGCCTGCCTGCTGGCGGCGAGTGGGGGGCAGGCTCAGACACGCGAGCCCGACTGGTTCATCGTGCCTGACCGCGAGGCGTTCCTACGGCTACTTGACCTCGAGGAGCCGGAGCTGGCCCCGGTCAAGACCGCCCTCGACGCGGGTGACCTTGCCGCGGCTGAGGCTGCGTATGTCGCCTACTTCCGGACCAAGGACCTGCCATCGCCTCTGCTCACCGATTGGAGCGCCATCACGCGCAACCCACAGTACAACACCTCACGCGCGGACGGCCTGCTCGAGGGGCATTTCTGGGACGGTTACAGTGTCTACGAGGTGCCCGAGACCGGGTTTGACTGGTACGGCTCCCCGCTCTCCTGTGTCACGCGGTTCCCGATACTGAGCACGCTGCGCTACGCCTTCCACCACACTCAAGACCCCAAGTACCTCCGCTTCGCTGTGGACCACATACTGGCGTACATGGACGCCTATCCCATCGAGGAGTTCGTGGGCAAGAGCAGCACCAGCGGCTGGACGAGCCACACCACGGTTGCCAAGCCATGGTACTGGTGCATGATCCCGGAGCGCCTGTCCGAGCTATCCCAGACGGTCGCGCTGATCCGCAGTTCCCCCGAGGTCACCGATGATGAGTTGCTGGTGATACTCCAGCGCATGTATGAGGAAACGGGATACCTGACGACGCAGATCAAGACATGGGTGGACAGGCGGCATAACGGTGGGGGCGCCATGATAAGCTCGATGGCTCAATCCTGTGCGATCCTGGACGACTTCCCGGCCGCCCGTGAGTGGCTGTCCTTCGACGCCGAGCTGGTCGCCCAGTACCTTGATCAGGCTTTCTACCCGGACGGGATGTGCGTTGAACTCACCACGGCTTACTCCGCCAGCGTCTCCGTCACCCAGCAGCGCATGGCCTACGCGCTTCGCGAAGAGGAGGCGATAAAGGCCGACAGAGACAGACTCGCCGCCATGGTTACCTGCATGGTCGCGCTCAGTGACCCGACCGGATGGCTTCCATCCTTCGGTGACCTCTACGCCACTACCTTGCCGCACTATGTCTATCAACCCCTGGTTGAGTGGCTTGACCTGCCATGGGCCACTACTGTCACTCGCCGGACGGATGGGCCGCTTCCCCCGTTCACGACCTGGCCGACGCCGGGCCAGGAGCAGTGGTGCGGCTACTACACCATGCGCAGCGACTGGACCCCGGACGCCAGGTACATGGCCATTGACGGCGGGCCGTGGGGCACAACGCACCAGCACGGTGACAGGCTGAGCTTCGTCATCACCGCCTACGGCGCCAAGCTCGTCATTGACCCCTCGGGGACCCGTTATGCCAGCAACCAGCCTGACGCGTTCATAGGTGGTCAGCCGTCCGGATTCTTGCACAACACTATCACCGTTGACGGCGTGGACGAGTTCCGCAGCGAGGGCACGGTCAGCGAGACTAAGGAGCCGTTGCAGAACACCTGGCAACATGGCGAGAAGTACTCCCTGTTTGTCAGCAGCTACTCCTTCGCGCCCGTCAAGCCGATCAACTGGGAACGGCGGGTGCTCTTCGCCGATGGAGGCTATTGGCTGCTGCAAGACGTGTTGACCGGAGACCAGGACGACGCGCAGGTCGAGCAGAACTTCCAATTCGAGGCTGACATTGAAATCGAGTTCCAGGGGACAACGACCGTGGCCACGGCCCCCAACGGCGCCCGGCTATTGCTGGCGCCGCTTGACGCCTCGCTGGAGCCGGTGCTGGCCATTGGCGACAAGACGCCGCACACTACGTACTGGCCCAGCGGCAAGCCGACCCAGGTGCTCCGCAGTGAGGACGGGTACGACCAGAAGCACGGCCGCGGCTGGACCGGCCGCTCCGGCCACAAGCTGATACCGGCTCCCGCGGTGACCTATACGGGCAAGGTGGGCCTGCCCGCGACCATCAGCGTCGCCCTGGTGCCGCTGGCCCCGGGCCAGGACGCCTCGGAGGCGGCGCGGGTCACCTCGCGGGTGGAGGCCGGAAGCACCATCTGGACGCTTCCGATCGAGGGAGGCACCCTGGAGTTCGTCACCTCAGTGGACGACTGCTCGGTCCGGCCGTGACGGCGGCCCGGCGCCTCCCCCAGGGGTCCAAGCCCCGGTCGCCATTGAGGTACCCTCACTTCCCGGTCCGCTGAGGCAGGCCAACCTACGGGAGTGCTTCCGACTCAGGCCTTGGGGCTCAACGGTGCTGCCGGATCGCCGCCAGGCGCTGGTTCGGCTCGACAGGATCGCCTTCGTGAACCATGACGGCGTGCAGTGTCCCAGCGACTGGACTCTCGATCACGAATACCGCCTTCGCTGACTCTATCTCTGCCAGCGATATCACCTGAGGCCCTCACCATCCCCGAGCGTCCAACTACGAACGTTTCCCAGCGAATATCTGCCGCCGATGGTTCCATGCGTCCCGGCACATACAAACGTTGAAGCCCGCTCTGCCGGGCGGCTCCGAGTCGTACTTGTCATAGATCTCGGCGAAGGTCTCCGCACGTGGCGGTAGTAATCCACCCAGGAGCATCGTTTTTAGTAGGGCGCGCCACAGGTGCGCGCCCTACATACGACAGCGGCGCCTGCGGTCCCGCCGAGGCGCGATCGGCGGAATACCCCGGCGAGGCCGTCGAGCGACAGGGCAAAACCGATGCTCCTGCCGTCATCCCCAGGAGCATCGTTTTTAGCTCGCTGGTGGGTGTGAGGTCTTCTGAGTAGGGCCGGGAGCTGTGTCGCGCCGCATTGAGAGTCGGGCTAGGAAGCGCGACCTACGCCGGCCGGGAGCCGTTGGAGGGGCCGGGCTTCAGCCCGGCCCGCGAGACGCGATGGGAACGCCGTACGGAGGGCGGGGCTTCAGCCCCGCCAGGCAGAGACGCCTCAGAACGGCAACGCCCGGCAGGACTGAAGTCCTGCCCTCC
>JALGVE010000163.1 GCA_029820045.1 Candidatus Zipacnadia bacterium
ACCATCCCGCGCCTCCGAACATATCCCCAACGATTCTACCCGATGCTGTCGAACTACGTGTCGTGCGGAGCGACGGGATCGTATCCCGTCGTCGGTGGTGGCATTGCATACGGCACGCGGGATATGATCCCGTGCCTCCGAACATATCCCCAACGATTCTACCCGATGCTGTCGAACTACGTGTCGTTCCAACCGACGGGATCGTATCCCGTCGTCGCTCCTCTCGAACTCCCCCTCATCGAGCCTTTCTCCCCCTCTCCCAAGGCGCCGCGAAGCGGCCCGCGGGAGAGGGGGCCGGGGGGTGAGGCAATGCCGTTGGCAGGAACTCCACCCTCCGCCGGCGAAGTATCCGCTCGCCAAGCTATCTAAGGAGGGGATTGACCGTGAAGACGATCCCGCTGCTGACGATTCTCCCGCTGGTTGCCTCGGCGTCCTGGGCGTACGCGCCCGACTGCAACGTGACGCGCGGCATCTATGTTCACGCCCGGCACCTCATGCGCGGCTCCATCTGGGCCCGCTGGGGGGGCGGTTACAGCTTCGACGAGGAGCAGGCTCACTCCGGCCGCCACAGCCTCAAGTGCGTCAACGAGCCCGGCGGCGAGGGCCAGGGCGCCGGCCAGAGCGTGGAACTCAACCAGCAGATCGCCGCGCCGCTGAAGATCGCTGGCTGGAGCAAGGCGGAGGGCGTCGCCGGGGAAAAGAGCTACAGGTACTCCATCTACGTAGACTTACAGTACATGGATGGCGAGTCCTGGCCCATGAAGATCGCCCCCTTTGAGACCGGGACCCATGACTGGCAGTACTCCGAGGTTATCATCGAGCCGAAGAAGCCGCTCAAGTCCGCCCGTTACTGGGCCTTCCTGCGCGAGAGTGAGGGCACCGTCTGGTTCGATGACCTCTTCTTCGGCCCGCCCGATGGCGAGAATCTCCTGAAATCCCCCGGCTTCGAGACCAGCGAGATGGGGGAGCCGACGGAGCGCAACGAGATCCTCGACACTTACGAGAAGCTCCACGCCAACGCGATACACACCTACACCTCCCTGCCGCGCAAGGTCGGGGACTTCGACCCGCTAGCCGACATGCTCCAGGCGGCGCGGGAGCGCGGCATGGGGGTGGTGGTGACCATGGGGCTCGGCGCGCTGCCCATCAAGGATGCCGACGACCCCAACTTCCCGCAGTACAGTTGCGTCAATGGCGACTGGGGCGAGCGCTGGGTGGCGCAGCTCGCCGAGATGGCGAAGTACCCTTTCATGGGCATCTCCGTGGTGCCCGACGAGTACAACTGGAGAGCCGCGGGCTTCGGCCGCAGCCTCCTCAAGCACAAGGACGAGCGCGTCGCCGAGTTCTACAAGAACCTGCCCACGTACTGCGACTGCCCGGTCTGCCAGCGGAAGTTCCAGGAGATGTACGGCGAACCGATGCCCCCCATGGGCAAGTGGTCGCGCCCGCCCGAGCAGACCGACGCCTACCGCAAGTGGATTGACTTCCGCTACCGCAGCACCACCGACTGGATCGCGCGCACCGTAGCCGCGGTCAAGGCCGCCAACCCGGAGATCCGCACCGACAGTCTCATCTGCGTCAGCCCCATCTGCTCCGACTTCCGCCTTGGCACCGGTGTCGCGTGGGATATGATGGGCTATCACAGCGACATTGACTTCCCGACCACCGACCCGTACATTCTCCTGCACAACTACCTCGGCGACTCGACCCACTGGTACGTCACCGAGACCACCGCCCACCTGGTCGGCTGCACGCCCAAGCGCCAGGCGGGGATCGTCATCGAGTCCTCGCGCCTGCGCGCCGAGCACCGTCCGCTGGACCCGGTAGAGATCTACGGCAGCGCGCTCTCAGCCGTCAGCCGCAACGCGAAGGAGCTGGCCTGGTGGCACTACGTGCATATCACCGGGCAGAGCCAGGCCTCGCAAGGCGAGAGCAGCTTCAACTGCGCCGGCGGAGCCTACGACCTGCTGGAGCGCATTGATCCCTGGCTAACCAGCGCCCACCCGCTCAAGCGCGTTGCCCTCCTCTATTCACGGGCGTCCGAGG
Organism: Candidatus Zipacnadia bacterium; assembly: GCA_029820045.1. Lineage (GTDB taxonomy): Bacteria > Armatimonadota > Zipacnadia > Zipacnadales > UBA5352 > JALGVE01. The sequence continues at coordinate 2,047 of JALGVE010000163.1, forward strand.
AGTACTTCTCCTTCTACACTAGTCCCAAGCCGAACGCGATTCTGACCCATCAGACCGACAACCTGCGCTACCCCTTCCTGGCGCAGAAGGAGGTCCTCTACTACCTCTTCCGGCGCGGCATCCCGGCCGACCTTTACTTCCTCGACCAGGTCAGCGCGGATGAGTTGGCTGACTATCCGACCATCGTCGTGCCCTTCGCCTTCGCCGCCGGTGAGCAGCAGGCCAGGCTCCTCAGGCAATTGGCCGAGGCCGGCAAGAACCTGGTCATCATCTCGGAGTTCGGCGCCGTTGATGAACTCGGCGCGCCCAACAAGCCGGCCTCACTGCTGGAACTCTGCGGCCTGGCCGCGGCGCCTACCGGGGAGAAGCAGGGCACGCTCAGCTTCGCCGCAGGCTCACCCGTGTTGGCCGGGCAAAGCCTCGATGGCTTCACCATCTACGCTGACGTCAAGCCGGACGCAGCGACGCGGATCCTGGCGACCGTTGACGGGACCCCGGCGGTCCTGGAGCGGTCGGTAGGGGCGGGCCGCGTGGTCTTCCTCGCCGGCGAGTTCGGCATCGGCTTGCCGGCGAACTACGACAACGAGGTGAAGAGCCGCGAGGTCCGCGTGTTGCCCTCGCAGCTCTCCTCTGCGCACGTGGCGGTCCTGGACGCCCTGCTCGACGACCTCTGCCCGGCCCGTGCCTCCCTCATCACAAAGGCCCCGGCGGGCAAGGACCTGGAGGTCGCCGCGATGCGCAACGCGGCTGGTGACCTGCTGCTCTTTGCTATCAACTGGGAGAGCGAGCCGCTGAACTGCGAGGTCGCGCTGCCGCCGGGCTGCGCGGCTCAGGGCGCGGGGTTCTCTCTCGCTTCGACGGGCGCCGTCTCCGAGGTGCAGGGCCAGGCGCAGCAGCAGGCGGGCGAGACGCGCCTGGCTCTCGACCTGGCGGGCCAGGAGGCGCGCGTGCTCAGATTCGCCGCTGAGTAACGGTCGCCCGCCCGAAGCCGCCGGTGCAGCCTCGGTGCACGTAAGGACCGGCGGCAGGCCGCGGGGTGGCGTTGTCGTATGTAGGGCGCGCACCCGTGGCGCGCCCCGGGCGGGCGGGGCACCCCCCTTCGCCAAGGCTACGGGGGACAAACAGGTCCCCGCCCTACAGCGCAGCCTCAGGCTGCCTCGCAAACCGATGCTCCTGATTCCCCGCCCAGGAGCATCGGTTTTAGAGTAAGTCGGCTTGTGAGTAGTAAGGCTGGGTATTGTCAGGGTCTGAGCGGGCGGGTACCGAGGCAGCCGTCAGGGCGCAGGTCTGCTAACAA
>JALGVE010000051.1 GCA_029820045.1 Candidatus Zipacnadia bacterium
ATGTGGAAAGACCGTGCACCCTACTGCGAACAGCTACACCAAGCCAACCGACAACTGCACGCAGCCGCAGCAACATGACCCTTTTCTCACCTACCAGTTGACATACACAGTCCGCACGACACGCGGCGCGCCGAGACGCTAAGCGGGTACGACCGCTTGCCTCCGGCCCAGGCAGCGGAGCGCGAGCACTCCGCTGGGATTACGGTTGCGACGGGTCAGGAGGTTTTGCGCGGTCTCTCCCGAAGGAGTCCTCACCGTCACATTCTGTCAAGGGGAACCGTGACCTCAGCCATGCCTGAAGAGACGCAGCAATCGTACGAACTGAAGTCCCACCACATCGAGCCCGACTATGCCATGGCCGGTGTCCGTGACACGTGGCTGGTCACGTTCTCAGGGCTGTCGCTGCCTGAGGGCGGCGTGGTCAGACTGCGCCTGGGCGGCGGGCGCGATAACAAGACCGACTGGACGCCCCCGCAGAGCGATGACCCCTCCGCCAACGAATACGTGACCGCCGAGTGCTCCGGCGAGGCAGAGTTGCGGCTCGAAACACCGCCCTGGGAGCAGGTCAGCGACATTGTGGTTGACATGACCATCACCGGGGCGCCCCTGGCGGAGACGGACGAGATCACCGTCACGCTTGGCGACACCTCCGGCGGTGGCGAGGGCTCTACTCCGCAGACCTTTTCGCGCCCGGACAAGCCTTTCGACGTGTTCGTTGCGCTCCCGCCGGCCAAGGGAGAGGAGCTTCAGTTCGTGCGCGTCCAGGGGGCCCCGGCTCTCGACGTGACCGGCGCCCCCATGGATCGCGTGCGCGTCTTTGCTCCGCCCACCGTGCCGGCTGGCAAGAAGTTCGCCATCACGATCAAGGCCGAGGACCGCTACGGTAACGTCGCCTCCGGGTACGTGGGCCGGCTTGACCTCCACATCTCGGCGGATAACGTCACTGGGCCCGAGAGCGCCGAGATGCGCGAGAGCGATGAGAGCGTCATCCGCGTGCCGGGCTTCAAGGCTCACGGCCGCGGCCTCGTCCGCATCACCGCTACCGACACCGTCTCTGACATCCATTACGTCAGCAACCCTCTGCTGGTGACGAAGCACGACGAGCCGCAGCTCTACTGGGGCATCATCCACGGGCACACTGAACGCTCCGACGGCATCGGCACTGTCGAGAGTTACTTCGAGTGCATGCGCGATCACAACGGGCTGGATTTCGGCGCGGTGGGCGACCACGACCATGAGTGGGAGACCACGGACGAGGACTGGGCCGAGATACAGCGGCTCACCGCCGAGTACAACGAGCCGGGCCGCTTCGTGACGCTGCTTGGCTACGAATGGGCCAAGTGGCGCAAGAACGGCGACGGCGACCGCAACGTCTACTACGCCGAGGACTACCAGCCTATGTACCGCTCCGGGGATGACTTCTATCCCTCGCCGCCCGACCTCTTCGCCGCGCTCAAGGACCACCGCGCCATCGTAATCCCCCACCATCCGGCCAGCGCCGGGAACTTCTGTGACTACAAGGACCATGACCCGGAGAAGGAGCGGCTGGTGGAGATATACTCGGTGTGGGGCAACTCGGAGCGCTCGGCCCAAGAGGGCAATCCCTTCCCCATGCGCCCGCCCCGGCTGCCGCGAAGCGGCTTCGCCGAGGTCCCGCTTGACAGCGGCGAGGTCGCCGCTGGCTTCGTGCAGCGTGCGCTGGCCATGGGCCGGCGGCTGGGCTTCGTCGGCGGAGGCGATGATCACCTGGGGCATCCGGGGGACCGGACCGCCACCGGAGCCGAGCCTTTCCGCTACCGCGATGGCCTCATGGCCGTCTGGGCGCCTGAACTCACGCGCGAGGCCATCTTCCAGTCCATGTACGAGCGCCGCACCTACGCCACCACCGGCGCCCGCATCATCGTGCTCTTCTCCGTCGCCGGTAAGCCGATGGGCGGCGAACTCGACCTGGCCGACCAGCCCGAACTCGCGGACCGCCGTGTCATCAACGTCTTCGTCTCCGGCGAAGCGAAGATCGCTCAGGTGGAGGTCGTCCGCAACAACGCTGTCGTCTACGAGCAGCGGGGCGAGAGCGCGGAGTTGGAGCTGACCTGGACCGACGAGGAGCCCCTGGAGCCGCTGGCGCTCACGCCGGTTGACCCCGAGGCGCCGAAGTTCGTCTTCTACTACCTGCGCATCCTTCAGGCTGACGGCGAGATGGCCTGGGCCAGCCCGGTGTGGATAACGGTGGGCAATGGGCGATAACGGCGGGCAACGGGGAACGGCGGCGGAAGGCGGAGGTTAGCGCTGACGGAGGCGTTTGAGGGCGCGGCGGATCCTGGCGCGATCCCCCCTGGTCAGAGACAGCAACAACAAGGGCAGATAGACCCCAGCGTACACCCCCAGCACCGCAAGACTCCCCATCAGTCCAAGCGGCGCAGCCAGCAAGAGATGCTGCCCCGCGAAGCCCGCCGCCAACGCAGCCGCGGCGGCAATGACGATCTTGAGTTGCTGCAGGCCAAAGGGCGTCAGGCGCAGCAGCAGGCCGACCTCGATGAGGCAAGCAATCAACAGCGCACTGTGCGCCGCGAGCGAGCCCACCGCCGCGCCGCGCGCGCCCATCGCCGGGATGAGGAGCAAATCGAGGACGAAAGTCACCACAAGCAAGCCCAGGTTGTTAACGAGCACCAGGCTCGACCTGCCTGAGAACAACACCAGGTGGTCTGCCAGGTAAGCCAGCGCGACAATGACGGAGTCAACCGCCAGTATGCGCATGGGCGTGACCGCCGGAAGGAAGTCCGGGCCAAACAGCGACGCCAGAGGCTCGGCCAGCAAGATGAAGAGCGCGGCGAAAGGCAAGTTGGCCGCCAGTAGGACCGTCGTCACCGCGCGCAGCACACGCCTGAGTTCCGCCCGGTCCCCGGCATCAAGCAACCTGGAGATGACGGGGTCGAAAGACCATGTGAACGAACGAAGCATCAGGATGCCGATGAAGGTCACCCGGAAGGCGGCGGCGTAAAGCCCGGTCTCCTCCCGCCCCGCCAGCGCCGTAGTCATCAGCAGAGGCAGAGAGCTACACACCGACATCAGCAGCCCGGCGGCGCACGCGGGCGTGGCAAACCGCAGCAGCTCACCGGCCCGACCGGCGGGCAGCGAGCTTCGCAACCCCAGCGGAGTCAGCCGCCGCACCAGCAAAGCCCCGACCGCGAGCGCCACCAGCATTGACCAGGCGCGCGCGTGCACGGCCGAGGTCACCGCATAGCCCGCCCACCCGAACAGGAGCACCAGGCCAAGCTGAAGCGCCGGCTGGACGATGCTCGTGGGCAGGGCGCGGTAGTCCTGCCGGTCGAAGGCCTGCGCGCCCGAGGTCACCACCATCACCAGCGCGCCCATCGGCACGATGAAGGCAAACACTCTCAGAAGAGGCGCCAAGGCAGGCTCCCCAAGGATGCCAGCGGAGACCACCTCCGCCGACAGCCAGAGCAGCACCCCAAGCAGCCCGCTTACTAAGGCGGTCGCGCGAAGGCTCCAGCCCATCAGCGCAGCGATCTGCTCCGGCTCATTGCGACTGCGGTGAATCGGGATGAAGCGCACGAGGGCGCTGTTGAGCCCCAGCGAACCGGTGATCGTCAGGTAGCGGCCTAGAGGGAAGGCGGTGGAGTAAAGCCCGAGGCCAGCCCGCTTGTAGAAGCGCGCCAGCGCCACGGTATGTGTGAAGCTCGCCGCAGTGCTGAAGAGCTGAGCTGCGTAGGAAATGCCCGCGCCCAGGAAGACGGTGCGCAGGCTGCTGGTTCGGTCCGCCGGGCGCTCACTCATAAAGATGCTCAAAGGTCAGAATCGTGCTGCGAGAAAAGCGGACGGCGGAAGCAGGATTCGCGCTGAGGATACTACAGCGCCGCAAGCCGGTCAATGCGCGCCCTTGTTGGCGAGCATGACGCCGAGGGTGCGCACCATGATCTGGAGGTCAAGGCTAAAGCTCATGTGGCGGACGTAGTAGAGGTCGTAGCGTAGCTTCTCGATAACGTCGTCGCGGCAGGTGTCGTAGGCGTGGTTTACCTGCGCCCAACCGGTGATGCCGGGGCGGACCAGGAAGCGCTTCTCATAGAGAGGTATCTCCTCGCGGAACTGCTCCACGAAGTGCGGCCGTTCAGGGCGAGGTCCGACCAGGCTCATTTCACCTTTGAGCACGCTCCAGAGTTGAGGCAACTCGTCGAAGCGGAGCCGGCGGAGGATCTTGCCCAGCGGCGTGATGCGGGGATCATTCGGGGTGGCCCACACCGGGCCGGTGTCCCTCTCGGCGTCCTGGATCATGGTGCGAAGCTTGACAAAGGTGAACTCTCTGCCATCAACGCCGACGCGCTTCTGAGTATAGAAGGCCGGGCCGCGCGAGGTGAGCTTGATAGCGAGCGCCGCCAGGGCGACGACAACCGCTACTAACGGCAATAGCAGCAGTGAGACCACTAGCTCCACAGTGCGTTTGAGGCGCGTACCGTACTTGGTGCGGCGGGCGGTCTCAAGGCTGGCAAGCCAGTCGCCGTCAGTGGAGAGAAGCGGCGCACGGCGGGTGAGGGCCTCGTAGGCGCTCGGCATGCTCTGCACCTTGACGCCGGCCGCCTCGGACTCGGCAGCGGCGCGCATGACGAGCTTGGAAGGCGCCCCCTCGCCGCACAGCACCAGGTGAGTGACATCGTGGTCCTCGATGAGGTCAGGCAAGTCGTCGAGGTCTCCCACGACGGACACGGGGCTGTCCTCGCTGAAGGAGGGCATCCCCCCACGCGAGGGCGCAACCAGCCCAACCAGCTCGGCGGCGACCGGGGCGTGCCCATCACTGATGGCCTCGATCATGGTCTGCGCCTGCTTACCCTCGCCAATGAGGAGGTAGCGCTCACTGAAGACACGGCGCGGCACCAGCGCCCTGGCCGCGATCCGGCTCGCAGAGGCCAGCACGAAGAAGACGGAGCCCGAGAGCAGATAGACGGAACGCTCGGCCAGCCATGAGGGAACGAGCAGATAGCTGACCGCCAGCGCCGCCGAGGTGCCGATAACTACAGCCTTGAATACCTGGGAGACCGCCAGATACCAGGGCTGGCGAAGCCGAAGCGTGTAACGGCCGTACAGGAAGAGGAAGCCGCACCAGACCGCCGCCAGCAAAGCCCAGGCGAAGGCCACGTGTGAACCCGCTGTTTCAGCGGAGTACGAGCGCAGGACGCGCTGCGTGAGGATGAACGCCACTGCCGCAGAGCCCAAGTCTGCAACGAGCAAGAGAAGCTGGTACTTCTCCTTGAGTTGCCTCAGTGCCCGCCTCGAGATGGCCCTTCACCTCTGCGCCTACGAGCAATCGCCCCGTAGGCTCGTGCTGCATTCGGCAGATTGATGTTGGCCAAGCGGGGGACTGTCCCCATCCTTAGTCATTTCTCCGCTGTCGAGGCCAACACCTCTCGCTGGTCTTCAGCAAGGCTACTGCAACACGGGCTGGCCGTCAAGGGAATCAGGGGGGGCCTCGCCGAGCAGGTGCAGCACCGTCGGAGCGCCGTCGAGCACCCGCGGCTCCTGGGCGGCGAACCGCCGGCCACGGACGCACCAGAAGGCGTCGTCATAGGTGTGCATGCCGGTGATGGGGCTGGAGCCGAACAGCTCGTCTGAGGCGAGGCCGGACTTGAGGTCGTAGCCGTTCCGAGGGTGGACGAGCAGGTCGGGCGCGGCCTCAGCCGCAGACCCGTGGAAGACCTCCTCGCGCTTGAACACCTTGTCCACGACCGGCTCGCCCGTCTCAGGATCTACCAGCTCGGTGAACTGCCCCGTGAGTTCCTCGCGAGCCGCCTCGTACTCCTCGCCCGCATTCACGGACCCGCGCGGCTCCCGCCCGCGCACGTTGAGGTAGATGCGCCCGGGGGTGAGAGAGAAGGCGCGGGTGCTCTCGTCCACGTCAGTCAGCTTCGCGTTCTCACCAGCCCGGACCGCGAGCCAGCCGCGCTCGCGCAGCCAGGCATCCAGGTTCACCTCGCGCCGGGTCAGGCAGAAGCCGTGGTCACTCAGGATGATGACCTCGGTCTCGTCACTGACAGCTTCCAGTAGCGTGCCAACCGCCGCATCCACCTTGCGGTAGTAGTCGAGGAAGCGGGGCGCGTACTCGGGATCATCGCTCTCCCACTCGCGCCACATAAAGTGATTGATGCGGTCAGTGCCCATGATATGCACCATCGCCAGGGCCCACCGATCCTCGCCGAGCAGTTCCACGGCGGCGCGCACGCGAGCGTCGAGGGTGGCGTCCAGGTCCTCCAGGAGGGCATCGAGCGACTCCCGCGCCTGCCAGGGGTCAATGTCAATGCGATAGCCGAAGCCTTCCAGGCGCGAGGCAAGCTCCGGAGGATGGGTCGCGCCCTCGAGCGTAGGGGCCAGGAAGCCGCTGACCAGCAGGCCGTTCACGCGCGGCGGCGGGTAGGTGACCGGCACGTTCATCATCAGGACGCGCTGTCCGCGCTCGCTGAGAAGGCGGTAGAGGGGCGGCGCCTGAAGATGCTGGTTGCCGGTGATGAAGGTATCGTAGGAGCCGGGCCGCCGGTCCTGAAAGCCGAGGATACCATGAGCGCCGGGGTTGACGCCGGTCACGAAGCAGGTCCAGGCCGAGCAGGACACAGTCGGGTACGTCGAGAGCGCAGGTGTGAGATCGCCGTCGGCGGCGAGGGAGGCGAGGTTAGGCAGCGCACCTTGCTCTATCTGCTCGGTCAGGAAAGAGTGAGGGACGCCGTCGAGGCCGATGGTGAGCACTCGCGGCCCGCGCGGCTTCTTCAGGAAGCTGAACAGACTCATGACCTTCACGCCTCCGCCGGCGTCAGTCGTCCGCCGGTAGGTAGCCGAGTTCCGCGAGCGTGACCATCACTGCCTCGGCGCACTCCTCCACGGAGGCGTCCGAGGTGTGCACGTGGACCTCACCGTTTCTCGGCGCCTCGTAAGGCTGGTGCATGCCGGCGATGTCACTGATCTCGCCGCGCGCGGCCCGCGCGTAAAGCCCCTTGGGGTCGCGCTCCTGGCACACCTCCAGCGGACACTCAACGTAGACCTCAACGAACTTCTCACACCACTGCCGGGCTCGGTCACGGTACTTCCGCAGCGGCGCCACGGCCGCGATCAGGACGTTCGCGCCGTAGCCCGACAGCTTCTGCGCAAACCAGGCCAGGCGCTTGGTGTTCTCGTCGCGCGCCTCCTCGGTGTATCCCAGGTTCGGGCTGAGGTTCTGCCGCACTTCATCCGCGTCCAGGTTCTCGACCGGAAGGCCCATCTCCTCTATGCGCTCCTGCACCGCGCTTGCGAGAGTTGACTTCCCCGAGGCGGGGATGCCGGTAAACCAGATGACAAAGCCCTTTTCCATTGCTGTTCTCCTGATGTTGATGGTCGCGTTGATCGCAGACAGGAATGTTTGCGCCACCGTGCTGATGGGGTCTACTGCACAAACGGATTCTCGAACTGCTGAATGACCTGGAAGACCTCGGGCCGCATGATCTCAGGCGCAGGGGCGGTCCCCTCGGTGATCATGCGCCGTATCTTCGTGCCGCTGAAGGAGAGCTGGTCCTCCTCGCCGTGCGGGCAGGTGCGATTGCTGGCGACGCGCCCACAGCGCTTGCAGTACCAGAAATCGCCGCGGATGGTGATGGGCTTGATGTCGAGGTCATCTGCCGCTTCGAACTTCTCGATGGCCTCTTCCTCGCCGTAGTAGTCGCCCACGCCGGCGTGATCGCGGCCGATAATGATATGTGTGCAGCCGTAGTTCTTGCGCATGATGCCGTGCATGATGGCTTCCTTCGGCCCGGCATAGCGCATCTCGGTGGGCAGGATGTTCAGGAAGACCCGGTCGGCCGCGAAGTAGTTCTCAATCAGCGTCTCGTAGGCCGAGAGGATGACATCATCGCGGAAGTCGCCCGGCTTCTTCTTGCCGATGATCGGCTGGATCAGGAGGCCGTCCACCAGGCCGAGGACTGTCTTCTGGAGGTCCTCGTGGCCGGCGTGAGGCACGTTGCGGGTCTGAAAGGCGCAGACCGTGCGCCAGCCACGTTGCTCGAAGATCGCACGCGTTTCAGCCGGGAAGAGGTTGTACTTGGCATAAGGGCCGCGGTCGTTATCCAGCAGGTCCACCGGCCCGCCAACCACGTACTCGCCGCGCGCGTGATAGCCCGCTACGCCCGGATGCGCCATGTCACTGGTGCCGAAGACCGACTCCGCCGCGCGGGCCTTGTCCCACTTGAAGACCTCCTCAACATGCATGAGCGCAACAGGCTTGTCGCGATCGGACTCGGCAGCCAGCAGCACCTCGCCGCCCTCAGTTACCTGCGAGGGATCGTCAACGGTCAGGAAGATGGGGATGGTGAAGCGGGTGCCGTCGGGCAGGCGCTCGCTCTCGACGATGCCCTCGAACTGCTCCTTGCCGACAAAACCCTCCAGCGGGCTGAAGACGCCGCGGGCGAGGTTGCGCGCATCGCCCGCGATCTCGTCGGGGACCACCAGCGTGGGTATTTCGCTGCATCGGTCAAGGACCTCAGCGAGGGCCTCGCCGGTCAGCACTCGGTTAACAAGCTTACCACCATGAGGCGCGATCATGTTGGGCACATACTCCCCTTCCCGATTACCGACTTCGGACCAACGATTTCCGACTTACGCGTGTCGGATGTCGGTTGTCCGAGCCCGGTTTACAGATATCCGAGGCTTCGCAGGCGCTCCTTGACCCGAATCAGCTCGGCCTCGCTGTAAGGCTCGGCCTCGGAAAGCTCATGGGTTGCCGCCAGGTCGCGTAGTACGTAGACCACGAACTCGGTCACGGAGCTGTAACCCGTGCCGGGTATGATCTGCTGGAGCTTTTCATACAGCGGGCGGGGTATCTTCAGCGTAACCTTATCTGAACCCTTACTCTCCCCCATGGCTTACACTCCAATTGCACTCTGATTAGAGTGCGGAGAATATAGCATGTATGCTCATTCGGGTCAAGGGGAATTGACGGGGACCCAGGAGCATCGTTTTTAGCTGGCTGGTGGGTGTGAGGTCTTCTGAGTAGGGCCGGGACCTCTGAGCCTGTCCGGAAACTCGGAATCTGACCCTTTTGGCCCCGATTGTGTCCAAGATTGGGTGCCTAAACCTAGACGCTGAGCCGCCAAAAACGGGCCGAAATGGACTTAACGGACAGGCTCCTGTGTCGCGCCGCATTGAGTGTCGGGCTAGGAAGCCCGACCTACGCGGGCCGGGAGCCGTTGGAGGGGCCGGGCTTTCCTGGCCGCCGAAGCCTTGGCGAAGGTGGCAGCCCGGCCCGCGAGACGCGAGACCCGATGGGAACGCCGTAAGGAGGGCGGGGCTTCAGCCCCGCTGGAGGTGGCCGCGCTACCCCGGCGGCCAGGACATCTTGCGCCCGCCGAGGACGTGCAGATGCAGGTGCGGCACCGCCATGCCGGCGTCCTCACCCCAGTTGATGACCACGCGGTAGCCGCTCTCCACCAAGTCCTCTTGCTCGGCGACTCTCGCCGCGACGGCGACCAGCTTCCCCAGCAACTCCTGGTCCTCCGGCTCCGTCTCGGCGAGACCCTCGATGTGCTTGCGCGGGATGACCAAGACGTGGGTCGGCGCCTGGGGGTTGATGTCGCGGAAGGCCACGCAGTCGTCATCCTCGTAGACCATGTCGCCTGGTATCTCACCGCGGGCTATCTTGCAGAAGATGCAGTTCTTGGAGACCATCAACCTTCACCCTCCCGGTCTCTGTAGGGGCGTGGCCCTGTCGGGTAGCTTCGCGGCGACTGTCAGCAGTCCCTCCCTGGGATCACCGTAATCCTCCGCCGTGCCTTGGTAGAACCGCCAGGCGGTGACCGCGCCGGCCAGCGCATCGATCATATCAGTCGTCATTACTCCGTAATCGCAATCAATGCCCATGCCCCTGAGGAGTTCAACACGCTGCTTTCGGCCCAGGGCAGTCGTCTTCCGCGCCGGCTTGCCGGCGAGCAGTGCCACGAAGCTGGCGTACGGGTAGTACTCGATCACGCACCGCTCGCCAGCCTCCTGTTGGAGCGCATGGTCCGCGAAACCCGCTTTGATAATGGAGCAGAACCATCTGAATCCGGCCTCCATCCACGCCGGGGGATCGGCGGGGACAAGGTATATGCTTATGCCGCGGCGCACCAATTGATACTCCGCGGCCCGGCCGGTCAGGTACTTGTCTGGGCTCGGTGGTGGACTGAGTCTGCCGCGGTATTCGTCATCGGCCATCAGGCCTCTGGCGGGCGCTCGCGGGGCGTCCACGGCCACTACAACCTCCGGATAGCTGGAGGCAAGGTGGTCGGCTGTAGCTTCAGGGTCGTCGTACTGGCTGGCCTCAACGCACTCCAGGCTCTCGTTGAGGACAACGATGTCAGAAGGTGTCGCCGCGGCCACGTCAATGCCGACGTAGTGCATTGTTTTCCCCCGGGGACGGGCGGATACGGCTCACCGTGCGAAGCGCCGGCCGCTGAGGGTGAGCGAAGGCAGGTCGTTCATGATGGCTTCCAGGCCGAGGATCGTGCATGACATCGGATCGGTCGCGGCCTTGATGTTGAGGGCCAGCTCGCGTGACATCAGCCGGTCCATGCCTCGCAGCAGGGCGCAGCCACCTGTAAGGACGCCGTCGGAGTAGGCAATCTCTTGCTGTTGCTTCTCAGGAAGGGTATCCAGTATCCACTGAATCTCGCCGGTGGCGGCTCGCGCGGCCTGTGCCAGCACCTCCGGTATCCCGTCCAGGCTCACCGCGGCGCCTTCGGCTCCGCTGACATCTGGCAGCTCCTCCAGGCGCATCGCTTCCCCGGCCGGCTCCGGCGCGACGGCGCCTGCCAGGCTCTTTATCTCCTCCGCGCGCGCCGCGCTTATTAGCACGTTGTGCCTACGTTTGAGGGCGCGCAGGATGGCCTCGTCCAGGTCGTCGCCGCCGAAGTGTATTGACTCGCCGGCGGCAGCTATCCCCATCGAGACTACGCCGACGTCAGTCGCGCCGGCGCCCATGTCAATGATGAGTCGGCTCTCGGTGTCACCCATCGGGACCCCCGCGCCCACCGCCGCAGCCAGCGCCCTGGGCACGGGCACCACCTGCCCGCCTCCGGCGGCGCGCAGAGCAGTGATGAGTGCTCGCCGCTCGATCTGGGTTGCCCGCGTCGGCTCCGCGGTCACCACGGTCGGCGACCACAACGGCCGGCGACCCAGGGCTTGGTGAATGAGGTGCCTAAGCAGCGCCACCGTGGCGTCGAAGTCCGCCACCACCCCACCCTGCACCGGTCGCACCACCTCCACCTCGCTCACCTGCCGGTGCAGCATCTGCTTGGCTTCGGTGCCGTAGGCCACCGGACGGCGACCTTGGCCGCTCGGGGAAAATGCGATCACGGTGGGCTGGCGCACGACAACTCCCGCGTCCTTCACACATATATGAACGTGGGCCGTGCCCAAGTCAATGGCGAGTTGTTCTTTCCAGGGAGTGAGCCTCATGATAAGGGCTGGGAATGGGGAATAGAAATGGGGAACGGCAAACGGCAGGCGCCGCCTCCCCCATGGGCTGTGATGCATCACCTATGACGCCTGAAGTGTAGCATAGGGCCGCGCAAAAGGCAACGCGTCGAGGGGGCGCCCTACTATCGTGCCTAGTACTGGCAGGAACCACTGAGTACCGACACGGGCCACATCCAGGTCTGAGGCGCCCAGGAGCATCGGTCCTAGCTGGCTGGCGGGTGTGAAGTTGTTGAGTAGTGCCGGGACCTGTGTCGCGCCGCATTGAGAGTCGGGCTAGGAAGCCCGACCTACGCGGCCCGGGAGTCGTTGGAGGGGCCGGGCTTTCCTGGCCGCCGAAGCCTTGGCGAAGGTGGCAGCCCGGCCCGCGACGCGGGAGACGCGATCTGAAGGCCGCACGGAGGGCGGGGCTTCAGCCCCGCTGGCCGTAAGACGGCAGGGCTGTCCCCCGTCGTCCCGCCTCGGCGGGACTGTGGGGGACGACCCATAGCTCGCCGTAAAACGGCGAGCGACGGGTCGAAGTCCTGCTCTCCGTAAGGCATCGCTTTGTTAGCAGACCTCCGCCCTGATGCGGCAAAGGGAACCAGGCGTCCTGCGGCGAAAGCGCATTGCAGACTGCTTGCAGCAGGTACGACAACAGACCACCGGAGAGGTGTGCCACCATGCCGAACCGACCTAACGTCCTGATCTTCATGATGGACACTCAGCGCCTCAAGAACATGTCCTGCTACGGCTACCGCCGGGAGACTACGCCGAACATTGACCGGATCGCCAGGGAGGGCGTCCTCTTCGAGAATCACATCGTCACTGCCTCCTGGACCCTGCCGGTGCACGCCTCGCTCTTCACCGGCAAGTACGCCAGCGGACACGGGGCGCACGAGCGCAACGAGGTCCTGCACGACGACTTCCCGACCATGGCCGAGATCTTCAATCGCGCCGGCTACCGCACCTGCGGCTTCAGCAACAACGGCTGGGTGGGGCAGAACGAGGCGAACTGCGCGCGCGGCTTCACCGAGTACTACCAGGTGGGCCAGCTTGAGGCCGTGCCGCCCTATGTGCCCAGCGACAATCCTGACGAGCGCGACAACGGCTCGTGGAAGACCGTGGGGGTCGTCGAGAAGTGGCTGAGCGAGCACGCGAACGCCGAGGAGCCGTTCCTGCTCTTCATCAACTGCACGGAGCCGCATGATGTTTACTGGCCGCCGGAGCCCTTCCGCAGTCGCTTCCTGGCCGAGGGCGTGAGTCAGGAGGAGGCGCGCGAGATCGCCCGCCAGCGCTGTCAGGTCTACGCGACCATGGGCGAGGTCGCGTACACCGCGGAGGAGTTCGAGGTCCTGCGCTCGCTGGTGGACGGGGAGACGGCAACCCTGGACCAGCGCATGGGGTTGCTCTTTGACTGGATGCGCGAGCAGGGGATACTCGACGACACCATCCTCATCATCATCTCCGACCACGGCGACACCATCGGCGAGCACACGTGGCACTTCGCGCATAGTCAGAGCGCGCTGTGGGACAGCGTGATTCACACGCCGCTGATCATGCGCCATCCCGAGCACTTCAGCGGCGGCAAGCGCGTGGTGCCGCTGGTGCAGACCAACGACCTCCTGCCCGGGCTGATGGAGCTGCTCGGCATCGAGTACGAGCAGGCCGCCGAGGAGATCCAGGGCGTTTCCTTCCTGCCGACCGTCGAGGGCGAGCATACGCGGGAGATCGCCATGGCGGAGGTGCAGACCCCGGTGCATCCGATGGAGCGTATCCTGACCTTCTTCCCGGACTTCGATGTGCGCTTCTTCAACCGCGCCCTGAAGTGCGCGCGGACGCTGGAGTGGAAGTACATCTGGGCCTCGGATATGCGCGACGAGCTTTACAACATCGCCAACGACCCTGATGAGCAGTTCAATATCATCTGGCAGAGGCCGGAGATTGCCCGCGAACTGCGGGGGAAGTTGGAGGAGTTGCTGCTGTCACTGAGGTCGCGCGACTACGGCGACACGCGTCGGTACAGCGCGGAGCGGCACAACCCGCCGGAGGCGATCCAACGCCTGGTCGCCTGGGGACTGGCGCGCCATGTTGAGGTGAGGGCACCGACCTCATCACCGGCCAGCCGCAGGAGTAGGTCAGTGTTTCCCCGGACGCGGGGACAGTCTGCTAAGTAACTCACGAAAGGACGATTGCGTTGGTAAGGCTTGGTTTCATCGGTTGTGGCAAGATCATCCGCAACGCGCACATCGGCCCCACGCTGGCAGATCACGAGGACGTCGAACTCGTGGCGTACTACGACGTCATCCGCGACGCTGCCGAGGCGATGGCAAGCGATTTCGGCGGCGAGGTGTGCGAGAGCGAGCTTGAGGTGTGCGAGAAGTCCGACGCCGTGTACATCGGCATTCCGCCGACCGCCCATGGCCCGGCGGAACGCGCCTGCCTGGAGACAGAGACGCCGTTCTTCGTGGAGAAGCCGCAGACACTGGACCTCGACCTGGCCAGGGAGATAGCCTCCGAGGTCAGGGAGAAGGACATCATCACCATGGTGGGGTATCAGTTCCGGCACACGCCGGCTGGACGCGCCTTCAAGGAGGCCCTTGAGGGGCACACTCCCGCGCTGGTGAACATGTGGTGGTATCAGGGGACCCCGAAGATACCGTTCAACCGCTACAAGTCGAAGTCCGGCGGGCAGGTGGTCGAGCAGGTGACGCATATCGTGGACACGGTGCGCTACGCGGTGGGCGAGATCGTGGAGGTCTTCGGCTGGCAGAACAATGTGGCCCACCTGGACGAGGAGGACTGGGACAACGACGACGTGGGCACGGCTTGCGTGCGCTTTCAGGACGGCGCGCTCGGGACTATCACCAACTGCTACGCGCTGACCGAGGGCGCGCCCGGCGGCAACGGCGCGGAGGTGCTGACCCCGGACCGCAGAGTCCTGTGGGCGGGCAACAGCCTCACCATCGTGACGAAGAATGGCGAGGAGAAGCCTGAGTTTCCGGCTGGCCCGGCCCATCAGTGGGAGGACCTGGCCTTTGTGGAGGCGGTGAGGACCGGCGACCCGTCGGGCATTCTCTCGCCCTACAGCGACGGTATGAAGACGCTGGCGGTGACGCTGGCGTGCGCGCGGTCCGGCGCCAGCGAGCAGCCGGTGAGCATAGAGATATGAGCGAGCCGCGCATGGCACAGAGCTGGTCATACACCGATTGGCGGCCCGGCGGCGAGCGCTTGGAGAGCGCAGACTGGACGCCCACCGGCCACCCGGAGATTGACGAGGCCTACGGCCATCCCGAGCAGATGCCCAACAACGACTCCTACGGCGAACAGAGTCGCAGCGGAAGCTCCGACCTCCCGGAATGAGCATCCCACCTTGCCGACCTACGCGATCCGGCGCGGCCTCGTGCCTGGAGGAGATCATGCTTCGGTTCAAGGCTGACGACTTCGTCGCCAAGCTCCCCTGGTTCTACCACGGTCTGCCCTTTGGGCATGAGGTGGACCATGACGTGTACAGCTTCGAGGTCAACGCCCTCGACCTTCAGCCGGGCGAGTACAACGTCGCGCTGGTTCTGAGCGAGCGGCGAGAGATGCTCAACGTTGGCTTCGATGGCCTGCACTTTGACCACTATCCGGCAAGCGGAGATGTCGTCCAACTGCCGCCGCTTGACTTGTCGAACCCGATGATCAGCCTCTACTTCAGGGCGGACGAGGTTGGAGGGCCTTCGCCGCTGCGTGAGGTGGTGGTCTTCCCGAAGGACGGGGACCTGGAATCGGCTCGGCGCGAGGCGCCGGTGTTCGATGAGTATGTGCGGGACACTAAGGCCTCCGAGCGCGAGGCGCTCAAGCGTTGGGACGAGTTCTACCCCCTGCTGATGGCTGATGGATTCAGCGCTGATGACCTGCTGGCGATGTTCCACGACCTGCTTGGTTGGTGTCGGCGGAGGCAGGTCACGGATACGCGCGATCCGCACTTCGGGGCCATCTACTCCGAGGAGGACAAGTACGATTTCCGCGATGCCGCCGCGGGCGCAGTTGCCTTCACTTATGCCTGGCGTGACAGCGGCGATGAGGACTGGTACGAGCGAGCGCGTTGGGCGCGGCGCTACGTCTACCGTGGCCAGCACACCGAGGGCGAGCGGCGCGGCGGCTGGGCGCACATGGTCAGCGGCAAGTGGGGCGGCGACCTGCAGGTTGACTTCCGGCGCCTCACCGGGCCGCTGCCGGGCGTGGATGGCGTGGACACGGCGATCATCATCAACCTGCTCTGCCGCGCGGCGGAGCTGGGCCTGGAGCCGGATGAGGAGGACCTGCAGCACATCCGCCTGGGCGCCGGCTGGGTGGCGGAGAGTGAGTTCGAGCCGGGCGTCTTCCGCCACCACGAGGGCGCCGAACATGACTGTCAGAACTCGAACGCCCTCGGCGCGATGGCGCTGGCCCGCGCCCATCAGACGCTGGAGCGCTTCGGCCAGGAGGCCCCGGACGCCTGGTTGGAGGCCGCCCGGCGCGGCCTCGGGCATTTCGTGGAGGGCCAGGAGGCCATCGGCGAGTGGCCGTATGTCTTCGCCACCATCGGCCGCGGACAGTGCTTCAGCGAGCACAATGTGCCCGACCAGGGGATGGGCCTGTATCACTTCCTCACCGCGTGCGAGACGCCGGGGCTGCGGGGCACGCCCGGACTGCACGATGCCCTCAACCGTGCCGCGCGCTGGTATCTGTGTGTGAGTCGCATTGACGAGCGCGGGTCCGGCCCGACGATTGATCTTGAGTATCAGCGCGACGGTGGCGGGCTGCTGTTCTCCAGCTTCACCTGGTGCCGGTTCATGGCCGCCGCGTCCCTGGCGCGGATCGCCGAGGTGACCGGCGAACGCGAGCCCTGGCGACACCTGGCGCTGCGGCTGATGGAGCATGTGCGCGTGAAGTTGTGGAACACCAGCGATCCCGACCGCGCGCCGGTGGTGCGCTCGGCGCGGCCGGACATTGAGCTGCACTCCTGGATTCAGGCAGCCGAGTGGGACGCCATCCTCATCCGGGACATCATGGAGCACCTCGGGCCGCGGAGCGGGAAGAGCTGAGCGCAGGCTCTGAGCTGGCGATGACGCGCGAGCTTGGAGCTGGCGCCCGCTGGTCGCAGGTTGCACAGGCGCCCTCGCCTGTACAACGCTCAGACACCTCGACAGGCGAGGGCACCTGTCGTACCATGGTCACGACATTCCGTGGAGGGATACAGATGGCTACCGTCAAGTGGGGCGTCATCGGCGCCGGAGGCTTCGCGAACAACCGCTTCATCCCGCACTTCGCGAGCGCGGAGTCCGCGGAGCTTCATGCGGTGATGGTGCGTGATGCAGACCGCGCCCGCGAGATAGCCGACCGGCACGGCGCGCCGGTTGCCTACGACAGCGTGGAGGCGTTGCTGGCCGATGACGAAGTCCAGGTCGTCTACCTATGCACGCCGGTGTACACGCACTGTGAGCAGGCGGCCGCCGCGGCGCGCGCGGGCAAGCACGTGCTCTGCGAGAAGCCCATGGCGCGCACCGAGGCCGAGTGCGAGCGCATGATCCGCGTCTGCGAGCGCGAGGGCGTCAAGCTCATGGTCGCCTTCATGAACCGCTTCCGCCCCGCGCACATCGGCATCCGCGAGATGATGCAACGTGGCGACCTGGGCACGATCGTCGCACTGCGGTCCCAGCTTGCGAGCTTCTATCCACGCGCCTCGTGCGGGCAGACGCCCTCGTCTGCCCAGACGCCCCCTGTCGCCGGTAGCCCTGGCGGAGGGGGATCGTCTGCCCCATCTTGGCGGCAGGTGCCGCGCCTCGGCGGCGGCGGGGCACTGTATGACCTCGGCAGCCACGCGCTGGACCTGCTATGCTTCCTGGGAGGGCCGGTGGCGCGAGTCAGTGCGCTCGTAGACACTCGCGTGCAAGACTATGAGGCCGACGACCTCGCCACGCTGTTGCTGGAGTTCGAGAGCGGCGCGCACGGGACGATGATGACCTCGTTCGCCGTGCGCGGGCGGGTCAGCCCGGTGGAGGTGTTCGGCACCGAGGGCTCCGTCGCGTGCCGCCGCACCATCGGGCCCTTCGAGCAGGGGGAGGTCACGCTCTTTGATGCGGAGGGCCAGCAGCGGAGGCTGGAGTTCCCGTCCGGCCTGGGCTACGCGGAGGAGATCGAACACCTGAGCCGCTGCATCCTGGAGGATACGGAGCCGTCGGTCACCGGCCACGACGGCCTGCACAACGTGGCGATCATGCGTGCCGCGCAGAAGTCCGCCGCAACCGGCCGAGCGATCAGGCTCTGAGGCTTACTCCTTCGCCGCCAGCGTCACGTCGTCGAAGTATATCTGCCCCTTCGAGGTGGTGCGCAGCACGATCATGGCGCTCTCGTGCTCGTCCACCGGGAACTCCCACTCGAAGGGCGTCCAGTCCTTCACCGCCGGCAGCCTGGACATGTTCAGGTACTGCACATCCTTGCCACCGGCCCTGCTTATCATCGAGGCATAACCCCCGGCAGCCCCGCGATGGTATCCCCGCAACACATACGTCTGTCCGCCGATCAGGTCCACGTACTGGTAGCAGACGACGTTCAGCTTCCCGGCCCTGCCGTGCAGCATCAGGCAGTAGTCCCCGGTCCTGCCGCCCTCGGTCCGCGCGATCTCGTACTTGGTCTCAGCATCGCTGCCCCAGTCACCGCAGCTCCACTTCGCCGGGCACTTCTCATCTCCCGCCCTCTCGAAGCTGCCGTTGGCGACCAACGGCTCGGTGCTGAAGGTGACTCGGAGCTTCACTGGCCAACGGTCCACCGAGGCGTCGGTGATGCGCACCTCCAGCGTGTAGTCGTCCTGGGGGAGGTCGCCGAGGAGCACACTCAAGGTCAGGCTCTTACCTGCCTCGTCGTCCTTCTGCACGGAGTACGCGCCCGCCTCCTCAGACAGAGGCGCGCCGTTGAGCGTCACCAGCAGCGAACCTGTGTCCAGCGGGTTCTCTTTGTCCGCCAAGTTAATCGCGACTACCTTGGGCGGCGCGTCCAGGTGGCCGAGGTCCGCCGTCCCTTCCACCGGCTCCAGGCCCACGGCGTCCGCCGAGACGCCAGTGACCGCCGGGGGAGCGTCGTCCTGGAGGTTCAACCACTCAGGCCTTTCGAGCAGCACGACGGCCCGGCCGCCTGCCTCGGCCGGAATGACCAGTGTCGCCTTGCCGTCGGCGTAGGTCAGCTCACAGGGCAGCCATTGCCTGTCGGCGTCCCGCAGCATGGGGCTCTCGGGAGCGTGGGGGAAGGGCAAGGTTATCTCCGCCGGGCCGGTAGTGACGACGGTGAACTGACGCAGCGCCGGTAACTGCTGCGCTGCCGCAATGCCGCAGGCGAGCGCGCCCGCAGAGATGAGCGCTGCAAGCATGAGCAATACGCGAAGCTCTCTCATGTCAGTTCAGACCTCCGAAGATTGTGGTCGTTGTCGTTAAGGAGCGGCCGGGCTTCAGCTCGGCCGAGGCCGGTGTCGTCAGGAGAAGGAGGCGAACGTCACGGACTGGGCCGAGGCCCGGCCCCTCCAACCGGCGGCGGCAGGAAGATCTCGGTGCCGCAGTACGGGCAGACCACCACATCCTTGCCCGCAAGCTTCAACTGCCCCCCGCAGTTGGGGCACTTATCCTGGGGCATCTTCGCCGCGGCGACCGAGTAAACGCGCTGGGCGTCCCAGTTGACGTAGCCGGTGAACAGCCGCTTACCGACCAGGTCGTAGATGGCGTCCTTGACCTGCTCCGGGGAGCACTGCAGCTCTGCCGCAAGCTGCGGGATGCGGGCGCTGCCACGGGTGTCCACGATGTCGAGCACTCGCTGCTCGAAGCGCACATCCGCCAGCTCCGTGGTCTCGCGTCCGGCCCTCGCCAGGATGACGCCGCCAGCCACCCACAGGATGGCCGCCACTATCCCGCCGACCAGCGTCATGCCCAGGATCGCCGCCGGCAAGTCCGTCTTGCCCGCTGCGACCCCAGCGAGAAAGAAGGCAGCCCACGCGAGCAGCCAAAAGACGCCAGCGCCTATCAGCCCGTAGCCCAGCGTTTTCGTCTGTGACATCATTCCCCTCCGAGTCACCTGGCAGCACAACTCTTCAAGCGACAGGTGAGGGCGCCCATGGTGGCGCAGGCGCCCCCCTATGCACGCAGCGCCGAGCCCGCCCCCGCGGTGGCCGAGAGGCGAGGGCGCCTGTCATACCAGAGATGCTTGCTGGCGCGCCTACCAGCCGCCTCCTCCGCCACCTCCACCTCCCCCACCCCCGCCGCCTCCACCCCCTCCGCTGCCCGACGAGGACGGCGAGCTCGCCAGCGTTGAGGACATCGAGTTGACCATGCCGAACAGCCCATCACTCATGGATTGCAGCGAGAAGCCGGAGCCGCCGATCTGCGCGCTGGGCCCGCCTCCGGTCGAGGGGACCGGTGTCGAGAAGTCGGCGTCCTGGAAGTAAGCCTGGTGGTACCACACCGGCCCACCAACCTCCCCGAGCGGCCGGAACTGCTCCACCATCTCTCGCTCGATGCCGAAGGCGATGGCGTAGGGTAGATACTTGTCCAACAACTCCTGTGCCCGCGACTTGTCGCCGAACAGTCGCAGGTTCTGCAGATAGCGCTTGAAGGCCATCCACTTGGCCCGCTCGCGCGACCCGAGGATCGTCTTCTGCGGCATGGCCGGAGCGAAGCACCAGACCACGACACCCGACAGGAAGGCCAGCACACCCACACTCGTGAGTTGCCTGACGTGGAAGATGCTCCCGGGGTTCAAGCCGAGGGCGAACAGGATAAAGATGGCGCCCGAGGCGATGGCGCCGATCCCTCGCTCGCCGCGCTTGAGGCCCCTGAGCAGGAGCGGGAGTCCGGCTATCAGCCCGATGGCGCGGCAGATCAGGCCGCCACCGGTGCCGAACATGTGCAGGTCGAGGTAGAACGCGGCGAAGGCCAGCATGGTCAGAAAGCCGGTCGCAACATAGGCCCAACGCGTGATGGAGGGCGACACCTTGAAGTACTGGCGGTTAACGACTTCCTTGTACAGGTCCTCCTGGATCGCGTTGGCTGTGCTGTAGTACTTGTCCTCAAGGTCCGAAAGCTCAATCTCATCGCCGGGCCCGCTTAGCCCCAGCTTGGTCACGGCCTCGCGCTCGAACCGGTCCAGCCCCTGGTCGAATTCTCTGACCTGCTTTATCTCGAACTCCCGCTTCTTCCCCAGCCAGCCTGGCGCGCTCTTCTCGGTTATCTCGAGGTAGCCCTTCGCCGCGGCGTTGAGGATGCATGACACCACTTCCTTCATGCCCGCACGCTCATCAATCAGGGTCCCGGCGACGGCGGGACCAACGTCCGAGGGCGGCTCGGGCAGGAACTCGGCGAACTCGCCGACCTCGCGGTCCTTGCCGTGCATCACGAAGTGAACCGACATCCCCACCAGCACGACCAGCAACGAGAGCATCAGTATATACCAGCCGAACCGATCATTCCACCAGCGGGTGAGAGAGAAGGTATGCTGCACCGCGCCCGCCGGGAAGCGGACCTGCATCTCCAGCTCCTCGCCCGGCGGCAGGTTCTCGGCCTCCGCATAGGCCGTGCCATCTTCCCTCACGACGGCGCTGGAGCCGGAGCCGAACACGTACACCTTCGCCTTCACCTGCTCGGGCGGGAACTTCTGCGGCAGGATCACTGTGGCCGTGGCATGGCTCACCTCGGACATGCGGTCCGAGAAGATCATCTTCCAGTAGAGTTCGTCGTACTTGGTTCCATCCTTGTACTTGCCGTGGTTCAGCGCGCCGTGAACCTTGTACTTGACCTGGAAGGTGACGTGCTCGTCCTCGTAAGGCGGGTCCGAGACCTCGCGGCTGCGCCACTTGATGCGCAGCATGGACGGCCCCCGGCGTTCGACGACGAACTGCCCGCGCAGGCTCGGTGTGCCCTTGACCCGGGTGTACTGAGTGTCGCCCTCCCAGACCTCGATGTTGCTGACATGGTCCAGCTTGTTGAGCGACAGGTCGCGCAGGCCGCCGTTCCAGGCGCCGTTGAAGACGTATTCCTGTTGCTCCACCACGTCAACCGTGCTGTCCTCATTAACGGTCGCCGTGACATCAATCCGCTCCCAGTACAGGCTCTTCGCCTGGGCGCCGAACAAGGAGCACATTGCGAGCAGCGCGGGGATCACGAGCAGTCTGCGCATGACCATCAGCCTCCCTACAAGCCCCGGAATCGTGCGGGCAGACTGCCTGCCCGCCGAAGCCTTGGCGAAGGTGGGCCCTTGTCTGCCGAAAGTTGGGGCAGACGATCCACCTTCGCCCCGCTGTGCGGGGCTACGGCGGACATGGGGCACCTGCCGGCACACTTGTATTGAAGCGCCGCGTCAGAAGGTCCCCGCGATCACAACCTCGCCGCCTGTGCCGGGCGGCACGAGCACCACGCGGCCCTCATCTGCCAGGTTCTCTGCGCTCCGGCCGTTGACCTGCACCTCTCGCGGCGCGTGCCCCGGCGGTGATGGGATGCGCACGCGGGCCTCGGCCGGGAACCCGTCCGGCAGACTCAGCCGGATCTCCACCGAAGTGTCGTTGCCCCGCAATGCCAGGTCTACCTCTTCCCATCGTGTCGGCAGCCCGTTAACTCGCAGCCCCTCGCCCTGGGTGAGCCACCAGTGCGCAACCGCCGGCGCGACTAGCAGAACCTCCTCATCGCGTAGCTCGTACGCCAGCACCCAGCGAAGCATCAGCGGCGCCGTCACCTGACAGGGCACCACCTGCCCGGCGTGCTTGCGGCGCAGGCCGTGCTCATCGGGAACGATGCGCACCTGCTCCGGGGCCGCCAGCCATCCGACGACCTGATGCTGCGCCAGGTGAGAATACAGCAGCAGCAGGTAGCGCTCGACGTCGCCGGTCTCGATCATCGCGCGCGCGTAGTTCATCACCGGCCAGTCGTCGAGGTGGTCGCTGAAGCGTGTCATCCCCAGGAGTTCCCCGCCGCGGCTGCGCCGATAGCCGAGAATCTGTCTGACCGTCTCCTCGTCCACGATCCCTGCCGACACCATCTCCGCGAAGTAGCGGTAATTGCAGTACGACGAGTGCCGGTCCTCGGTCAGATGGTCGAAGGGCGTTCGCTGCGTGGGTCCGGGCGGGACGAAGACGCCGCCGGCGGTCTCGACCTTCGCCTCGGCGATGGTTGCTGCCAGGTCGGCTTTGTACGCCTCGACCTCGGTGGTGATGGCGTCCGCCTCCGCGGCCTGGCCGGTGCGCCGCAAGAGCCGTGCCATCTCGGTGAGCCCGCGGCAGACCCAGGCGTCGCCGGCGAAGTAGTACTGCCGCCACTGCTCCTCGTCGCCGTGATAGTCCGCCTCCGGCAGCCCGGCGATGAGGCCACGCGCTTCGGGCGGCGCCCCCTCATCCGCCAGCGACGCGCGCCGAAGCTCCAGCAGCCTCGTCCAGACGGCCCGCAGCACATTCTGTCGCGCCGTCCACCAACGCAGATCGCCGGTTAGCTCCACGTAGCGCGCCACGAGCGCCAACATCTGCCCGTACTCCGCCACCGCCGGCCCGTAGTAGTTGAAGGTCCCGTCCGCGTTGACGAAGGCGTCCAGGTAGCAGCCAAGGACATCCTCGGCTCGCGCGAAGTCGCCCCACTCCAGCAGGCACAACGCCAGATGCAGCGTGGTCGGCGGAAAGCCGTCGTGCCTTGGCTCGTCGTACGGGCCGACTCCGTACCGCGGCCGGCAGCCGCGCATGGTCAGGTCAGCCATCTGCATCGAACTCAGAGCGAGCGCTGTCAGCTCCTCATCACCGCCCTCCATCCGCATCAACCGCTGCTCGAACTCTCGCGCCTGCCGCCACGCTCTCAGGACCGCGCCGTAGAACTCCGCCTCGCTGGGCGGCTGCTCTTGTTCGGGCCGCGCGAGGTACTCAACTCGCTCGCTTTCGCCCTCGACGTGGCGCCGGCGTATGAAGACCTGGAGGTTACCGTCGGCGCCGACGGCGGCAGCAACGATCTGCTCGGCCAAGGCGCCATCCTCCAGCTCGATGCGCATGATCGGGAGCGGCAGGGACGTGGCCACGATGCCCCACCGCCCGCGCGTCTTCAGCTCCTCCCACGGTAGCTCAGTCAGCGGCTCCAGCATCCCCTCAATGCTGCCGTCCGGGTGGACGATGGCTCGCTCGCCAACTCGTGGGTCGCCCACGAAGGTGTCATCCACCACGCGCGGCAGCATGGCCGCGACCGCCTGGTAGGACGGCTCCCCCGCGGCCAGGACTTGCTCGCCCAGCACGTCCTCATCAGCCTCCAGCAGCCGCTCGAAGAACTCCGCGTCAAAGCCCTCCGTGTTGGCGCCCTCCAGGCGCGGATGCAGCGCCACCTCGGCCCCCTCCTCTGACGCGAAGACCAGCCGGCCCTCCGGGCCCTCCAGCACGGCTAACGGCGCCGCCTGCGTGGTAAGTATTGCTCTCAGGACATATCCTTCGGCGGCCTCGCCGACCACGCAGTTGGTGGCCCCGATCTGTGCGCGCTTGCTGCCGATGACGGTGACTGAGGGAATGCGACCTGTGTTCATGCCACGGATCACCTCTGTTCTAGGGTTGCCGGCAGCCTTCGCCCGCGCCGGTGCTTGCACCTGCGGGTTTCTCGGGCAGGGCATCGAGCCATGTGAGGCGAAGAGGCATGACGTGGGGGGATGGTCGTTGGGCTTGCGCAGACGAGGACGTCTGCGCGCACGATGCGGGTTTGGCGTCGGGGCTTGGTCATGCTCAATCAAAGGTCCAACAACTGGGGCAAGGTTGCGTGGTTTGCCGGCTTGGGCGCGACTCTGGGCGGGCCGCTTGGCTACTGGGGTGGCGAGGTCTTGTGGCAGGCGGGGCATGAGGGGGCGATTGCGGGCTCGCTGCTGGCTGCGATGGGCGGCAGTTTCCTTGGCCGGCCGGACTCGGTGGCTCTGGGCTACGTCGCGGGTCTGATCGGCGCAGGGTCCTATCTGCTCGGAGGCCTCATGGGCGTCATCGCCTACGCGTGGATCCTCGACGGGTTATCTCCTACCGGCACGACCGTGTCCGCCGTTGTTGGCAGCACCTGGTTGGCCCTGCTCGTGCCCTGGGTCCTGACGCGCGGCCCGTTCCTCGGTCTTGGGCCTGAGCCCCGACGGTAGCATTCAGCATCGTGATGAGGATGCAGGCTCTCAGGTGGTGTCGTGGTAGCGCAGGCGCCCTCGCCTGCGCACACATCGCCTAACGCGCGCCCTTGGCCCGCCGACAGGCGAGGGCGCCTGTCGTACCGTGAAACATACTTCCGGCAGCGCAACTCTGGAAGCGACAGGCGAGGGCGCCTGTCGTACCGGCTAACGGCTCAGGTGCGCCGTCGTTGACCGTCATCACGATTTGAGATGCTACCGGCCCAGACCCTAACGAGCGGGGTAATGCTCACCGTAGAACCCCGCTACTGCCGCCATTACGTCCTCGACGAGGTACACCTCATCCGCGACAAGCCTCTCAATGAACTCGCGGGCCCTGGCAAGCTGGTCCGGAGGTTGAGATGCCTCGACGCTGAACTCGTCATCGCCGGGCTCCCACGTCACGACCTGCCGATACGCCAGGTCCTTCGCGCCCTCGGCTTCGAAGATACCCGACACCCGCCTCAGCCCACCGCGGCGCACCATGAAGGCCAGCAGGTCAATCGCCGCCAGGTCTTGAGGAGCCGCGCCTATCGAGGGTCCGAGCACTTGCTCCTTGATCTCCTCGACGGTCTCCGCGTGGATGGTGGCAGCAATCCGGCCTCGGCTTCGCAGAGCGAAGTACGCCGCGGCGCTCTCGCCCCAGAGGTAGCCGTACCAGCGCCCCGCCCCGATCTCGTGGCAGAGGAAGCACCGTCTGCCGCCCTCTCCGGCCAGCGCCGGATCGGTGATCGTCTCTATCTGTTCGCCCGGTGGCAGGAAGCCGAGCATGGTCGCCAGCAGCGTAGTCTTGCCGACGCCGCCGGGCCCGGCGGCGGTCAGAAACGAGGCGCCGCCTGCCACCGCGGTCAGGAGATACGCCGCAGTCGGGATGTCGAGCGTGCCCGCCTCGATCAGGTCCACCACGCTGAGCATCCTCCCACCGCGCTGGTTGAGTGAGTTAATCTCGCGCAGATTCGCGCGCAGGACTTCCAGGGGGATCACCTCTAACGCCGATCATTCGCGTAGGTCGGCCAGCGCCTGGCCCCGCCCGATGGGCGGGGCCAGGCGCTGGTGAAATCGCTGAGAAAGCCGTAGGCTTTCTCAGCGATTTCAGCTTCCAGCCCGACGGCCACTCGCGGGACAGGTCACCTCTTGGGGGCCTCGCCCTCCAGGTCCGCCCAGGTGACGAGCTGGTCGGCCTCGATGGCGCGGATCGTCTTGCGCCCCAGCATCTGGGCCGTCTGCGTCGGCGACACCCCGGTCCCCGGCCGCTTCATTATCAGGTGCCGGGGCTCGATGACCGTCCCCGCCGGGATGTCCACCGCGGCCACGATGCTGCGCCGCGCGTACTGACGCGCCGGCTCCTCGCAGGCCAGGACGCGCACCTCCTCGCTGCCCAGGGCGGCCTCGACTATGCGGATGTTCTCAACCATGCGCTTGAGCAGCGGCGGGTCGACGGCTAGCTGGTGGTCCACGCCCGGCTGGCTGGTGTCCAGTGTGAAGTGCTTCTCTATCACTTTCGCGCCGAGCGCGACGGCAGCGGTGGGCACTGTCACGCAGGGATCGGCGATGTTATGGTCCGACAGCCCGACGATGACGTCAGGGAACTCCTGCTTGAGCGTGGAGATGCTGCGCAGGTTCATCTCTTCGGTTGGCGCGGGGTAGCAGAGGACACAGTGCAGAAGGATGATCTGGTCGTTGCCGACTCGACGGACCTCCTCAATGGAGGTGCGTAGCTCGTCGAGGGTGCTCCCGCCGGAGGAGAGGAGCATCGGCTTGCCCTTCTCAGCGGCCGCCCGCAGCAGGGGCCAGTTAGTCAGGTCGGCCGAGGCTATCTTGTAGGCGTTCACCCCCAGGTCAGCCATCCACTCCACCGCCTCAAGGTCGAAGGGCGTTGTCAGCCACTCGATGCCGATGTCCTTCGCGGCGGCGAAAAGGCGCTCATAATCGTCGTAGCTGAAATCATCCCAGTTCTCGAAGACGGCGTATTGTGTGCCTGAGGGCTCGGAGTCCTCCCAGTAGCGGGGTGCCCACCGGGTGGTGAGGGTGTCGGCCTTGTAGGTCTGGAACTTGATGGCGTCCGCGCCGGCCGCGGCCGCCTCTTCGACCATCCTCAGGGCGACATCCAGGTCGCAGCCGTGGTTCGCCCCGCCCTCGGCGATGATGTACGCGGGCGCGTCCTCGCTTATGAGACGCTCGCCGATCCTCAACTGTGTCATTGTCCGTTCTCGAGCACGCCGTTGGTAATGAGGAACTCAACCAGATGCAGGTCCAACTCCGTGTCTATGTCAATAGACTCCTCTTCGGAGTTGATGACGTGGCCGATGTTTGCGCCGAGGCGATTGTCAGGCGTCATGATCTCGCGGCGGCTGGCGAAGACGGCGCCGGTCTCGTAGTAGATGGGCTCCAGTTGCTGGCGGTTGACCCGCTCTTTGAAGAGGGGCCGCATCTCGCCGTTAACTTTGTGCCAGTACAGATGCCGCGTCTCCCGCACGCTGGTGACCGAATCACAATCGCTGTCCAGAAGTGTCCGCACCGCCCGATCAATGGTGCTGGGCCTCAGCAAGGGAACGGTCGGCTGCACGGTCAGGACCACGTCAATCGGTCGGTCCCCCTCGGCCTCCAGGGTTGTGACCGCATGGTATATGACCGGGTCTAGCGTGACCTCATCTCCCGCCAGTTCCGGCGGGCGCATGAAGGGCACCTCGGCTCCGTAGCGCCGTGCGACCTCCGCAATGCCCTCGTGATCGGTCGAGACTACGGTGCGATCAACCGACTCCGTCGCCAGGCAGGCCTCGATGACGTAGGATATCAGCGGCTTGCCCGCTAGCTCGGCGAGGTTCTTTAGCGGGATACCTTTGCTCCCGCCCCTGGCGGGTATGATTGCTACTACGCGCATTCGTTGGTCTCCTGCTCCATGTGCTCTCCGGCGCCCTGCGATGTCCGCGCCTTAGTTGGCCTCGACAGTCAATCCTGGTCCTGGCTCCAGGCGAATCAGCCGCTTCGCCCCGGCCCTGAGTAGTTGCTCGCCCATCCAGTCCGGGTCCTCATGCAGGGCGATGATGGTTCCGCCGCGCCCCGCACCCGACAGCTTTGCGCCCAGCGCGCCGGCCTCGAGCGCCGCCTGGATGAGGCGGTTGTTCTCGTCCCCGGCGCCCACCAGTTCGTCGGTGAGCCGGTGGTTCTCGTTCATCAGTTCGCCCAGCCATTCCCAGTCTCGTGTAAGCAGCGCCTTCTTGCCGAGCCTTCCCAACATCCCTATGCGCTCAAACCCCTCCAGCCGCCGCGGGTCGCCTTCCTCCCATTTCTTCCTCGGCTCAGCGTGGAACTGACTGGAGGAATGTTGAATCCCGGTGTTGGCCAAGATGAAGGGGAGATCAGGCACATCATCAGTCAGCGGCTCCACGGTTGCGAACGGGCTGTCCTTATTGTCGGCGTGGTTCTGCTTGTCCCGCAGTTCGATGCAGTTCAGCCCCCCGAACACGATCATGTACTGGTCCTGGTATCCGCAGTGCACTCCCAACTCGTGCCTCTCGATGCGCCGGCCGAGTTCCGCCAGCTCGTGGCGCGTCATGCTAACCTCAAAATGCCTCAGGATCCCGGCGAGAATCACCATCAGCATTGCGGTCGAGCCCGCGCAGCCGGCCTTCAGCGGTATGTTGCTGTGGGCGCGTACGTGGAAGGTCGCATGTGGGTCAACCCGGTCGGCAAAGCCGGCTTCCGGCCTGCGCAGATAACGCCACACGGCCTTCGCCACGTCCAGGAAGTGCAGCTCCGGGTCGAACTCCAGGTCCGCTTCGCCCGTGATCTCAGCCCACTGGCCGTAGACATCGAAGATCAGGCGCGGACTGGGGCTGACAGTGGCGTCCGCCCGCTCGCCTATGGAGCATGATACCATGGTGCCGCCGTAGATATCTGAGGGATTCCCTATGATTCCGCCACGACCTGGCGCTGTAACGCGCACCATCTTAAGCTATCGCCTCCTGGGCTGAACGCGATTGCGAGTATAACGTGGGGCCCAGCGAGTGTCAAACAGCACCCAGGAGCATCGTTTTTAGCTGGCTGACGGGCGTGCAAGCTTCTTTTCGGTGTAGGGCGTCCCGCCCATCGGGCGGGATGCCGGGCCGGGGCCGTATGGACGCGCCCCATGGA
>JALGVE010000052.1 GCA_029820045.1 Candidatus Zipacnadia bacterium
GCAAGCCCGGCCTACTGTGGGGAATATCGTTGTCGTATGGAGGGGCCGGGCTTCAGCCCGGCCCGTGTAGGGCGCGGACCTGCGCCGCGCCCAGCTCCAAAACCGATGCTCCTGTCTAGCGACCAGGAGCATCGGTTTTAGAGTAAGTCGGCTTGTGAGTAGTAAGGTTGGGTATTGCCAGGGTCTGCGCGGGCGGGTACCGAGGCAGCCGTCAGGGCGCAGGTCTGCTAACAAAGCGATAGCGTACGGAGGGCAGGACTTCGACCCGTCGCTCGCCGTTCTACGGCGAGCTATGAGTCGTCCCGCATAGTACCGCCGAGGCGGGACGACGGGGGACAGCCCTGCCGTCTTACGGCCAGCGGGGCTGAAGCCCCGCCCTCCGTACGGCCCTCAGATCGCGTCTCCCGCGTCGCGGGCCGGGCTGCCACCTTCGCCAAGGCTTCGGCGGCCAGGAAAGCCGGGCCCCTCCAACGGCTCCCGGCCCGCGTAGGTCGGGCTTCCTAGCCCGACTCTCAATGCCGCGCGCCGCGTGTGCTTGCCGTTCGCAGGTCGGACTGACTGGGGAATCGTCAGCCCAATCAGATATGCAGACAGCGCGACCGCTGCCCTTACCAACGATCCTCACTCGCGTCCTGTTAGCCCTGACCCGCGAACCTCTGGACAAGATGCTCCCTGGCAGGCTATCCTAACCCCAGTTACTAGCTGTTGAACACAGGAGGAATCGGACTGATAATGCGTAAGCTCGCTCCACCTCACAGGGCTCTCGTGCCATGGCTAAGCGTCGTGTGTTTCGCGATGACCCTCACTTCCTGCGGCCCTGCCGCCGCGGACGACCCGGTCGGATGGCGCACAGACGGCACCGGCAGGTACCCTGACGCGACTCCGCCCACCGAATGGTCCGTGGAGGACAACGTAATCTGGGCCACCCCGGCCCCCGACTGGAGCAACAGCTCCCCGGTGATCGTCGGCAACCGCCTTCTGACCTGCGCAGAGCCCACCACCTTGCTATGCCTTGATACCCAGACCGGCGAGATACTCTGGCAGGCGAGCAACAGCTATGAGGATATCGCGCCCACTGAGGAACTCGCCGACATGCAGAAACTCCAGGCCGAGTGCGATGAGCTGCGCAAGCAGGTAGGCCAGGTGGCGAAGCAGATGAGGCAGGTCAGGAAGAAGCTCCAGGACGACCCGGAGAACGCAGGATTGAAGGCGGAGCATGAGAAGCTGAAGCAGGAGCTGGTGGGATTGAAGCAGAAGCTTCAGCCCTACAACGAGACGTGGTACGTCCTGCCCACCAAGCATAACTCGAACGGCTACTCCTCGGCGACGCCCGTTAGCGACGGTGAGCATGTCTGGGCTGTCTTCGGGACCGGCGTCGTGGTGTGCTACGACCTCGATGGCAACCGCCAGTGGGCCATCCCGCTCGAGAAGCCTCGGCACCCGTACGGACACAGCGCCTCACCGGTGCTCGCAGACGGCAAGCTCATCGTACACATAAACCAACTCAGCGCACTCGAGCCTGAGACTGGCGAGATCATCTGGCAGCAACCGCTGCCCATGAGTTGGGGCACGCCCGTGGTGACCACTATCGGCGACGCGGAGGTGATTATCACTGCGGCCGGGGATATCGTGGCGGCCTCAGACGGGACGGTGCTGGCCCGGAGCCTGGCGAAGCTCACCTACTGCGCGCCGCTCCTGCATGATGATGTCGTCTACTTCGTCGAGCACGGCGGCAAGGCCGTGAGATTGCCCGGGAGCATGGAGGCGCCGTTCACACCGGAGGTCCTCTGGCAGACGCAGCCGAAGAAGGACCGCTACTACGCCTCGCCGGTCTATCACGAGGGGCTGCTTTACGCCGTGACCCAGGCTGGCATCTTCAGCGCCATTGACGCCGAGACCGGCCAGGTGGTCTATGAGCAGAACCTGACGCTGGGCAAGGGCACCGTCTACCCGAGCGTCACCTACGCCGGAGGGCTGGTGTTCGTCAGCAGCGATAACGGGAATACTGTTGTCATCCAGCCCGGTCGAGAGTACGTGGACGTTGGGCGGAACTCGCTTGGCCCCTTTCGGGGTTCACCGGTCTTCGTTGGCGACCGGATGTATGTCCGCGGCTTTGAGAACATCTATTGCGTAGGGGGAGACGGCGGCGGGTAGCGCGAGGTTTCCCTCCCCAGGACATGGATGGCCTGCAGGTAAGGGTGTGCGGCGGCGCTGTCAGCACGCGCGCGAGAAATGCCCGACACCCCCTGCCGAGACCAGGAAAGCTGAGAGTGTGAGCCATGGCGGCAGTCACAGCCCAAGAAGAATTGCTGACCTTCAATGCCTTGATGGCGGACCCGTCGGGAGGCGTGAGCGCAGCGCTGGCCGTCGGGCGCGACTTCCTGACGCAAACGCCGAGGTCTGAGTTATTCGCGAACGTCGGCAAGACAATTGATGGCATCCCGTCCGCTGACTTCCCCGACAAGCGCTGGTTTCAGAGGTCCTACGGCCGCGCCGTGACGGCCAACCCCGAGGAGCTGCTCACCGGCGCGGGGCTTTTCTATCTCACCGAGCAGCGGAAGCTGTTCCTCGACTGCACCGGCGGGCACTACCAGATGACGTGGGGATACGATCATCCCGAACTGCGTCAGCTTCTGCTCGACGGCATCGAGCGTGGGATCGTCTGGGACAATCACAGCAACATCCCGCCGGCGCCCGTCAAGCGCCTCGCCGCCAAGCTCATCGAGCTGGTCAACCCGGGCGCCGACCCGCATGAACTGGTCAACGACGATGACCGACTGAACACCGTGCTAACGGGCTGCGCCACCGGCTCCGTGGCCTGTGCGGCGGCCATGAAGATAATGCTGCTGCACTACGCCAGGACCAAGCGGGAGAAAGGCGCACCGGTCTTCATCACGCTGGATGGTAACTACCACGGGACCGACTTCTTCGCCCAGCGGCTGCGGGGCATGTGGCCGGAGTACTTCACCAACGTGGAGCTTGTGATGGTGCAACCGAATGCGCCGGAGGAGCTAGGGCAGGTCTTCGCTCAGTACGGTGAGCGTGTCGCCGGCTTCTGGGCGGAGCCGATCATGATGAACCGCGAGGCTATCGTGATTGAGCCGGAGTATCTGCAGCTCGCACGGTCACTATGTGACGAGACCGGTGCGCTCATGGCGCTGGACGAGATACAGACCGGGTTCTGGTTCCCCGAAGTCATTTACACGAAGCGCCTCGGCGTGCAGCCGGACTTCATCGTCCTCGGCAAGGGGATGACGGCGGGCTTCCATCCGCTGGCCGCGCTGGTCTACCGGGGCCGGCTGGACGTGCTGGAGCAGTACGATGCCATCAGCACCAACGGGAATGCCGCGCTCGCTGCGTACCTCGCGCTCGGCTGTATCGCCATGGTCGAACGCGACGCTGAGCACATCGGCGAGGCTGGAGAGCACTATCACGAGGGCATGAAGGAGCTGGCGGCGGACTTCCCGGAGCTGCTGGTGGAGGCGCGCGGCGCGGCGCACATGTCGGCCCTCAAGTTCCGCGAGGTCGCGGATGCGCTCGGCTTCCACCGGTCGGCGGTTGAGCGAGGCCTGTGGCTCAGGGCGCACGCCTACCACGAAGGCCACAGCACGGTCCTCACGAAGTTCGCCCTGCCGATGGACGCGGAGGTCGCCGACTTCGCGGTCGCGGCAATGCGCGAGTTACTCGAGGAGCGGCCGTGGCGATCGTAGTCGTTTCCCTTGCGTAGGTCGGGCTTTCCAGCCCGACTCCGTGGGCCTTCATCGGAACGACTCGCGCGTCGGCCTGGAAAGGCCGACCTACCCGGGGAGGGGCCTCGGTAGTGCGCGAGAACGCGGCGCGTCCAGCCGGTAGACCGCTGACTGTGGGCGACGATTCGTCAATACTGCGGGCTAGGTGGGACAACCGGGATGACACATCCTTACTTCGAGCTCAACGACGTAGA
Source organism: Candidatus Zipacnadia bacterium (assembly GCA_029820045.1). GTDB lineage: Bacteria > Armatimonadota > Zipacnadia > Zipacnadales > UBA5352 > JALGVE01. The sequence continues at coordinate 3,944 of JALGVE010000052.1, forward strand.
CCGTGAGTTCTGGGCGGAGCGGCTCGACCCGTTTCTGCCGGAGAAGATCTTTGATGCCCACCGGCATGTCATGTTGCCGGAGCACGCGGACCCGGAGCCGCCCACCGACAAACCAACTCGCTTCCCCGACGAGATCGCCGGCCCCGAGTCGCTGGGACAGGCCGCGCTGGGCAATTCAGAGCTGTTCCCCGGACGCTCCGTTTCATACCTGGCCTTCGGCTCGCCGAGCAGAACGTCTCACCCGCAGGAGAACAACGCCTACCTCTCCGAGGGCCTCATCGGGACGGAGTCGGCGGCGCTGGCCCTGACGCCACCGACCTGGGACGCCGAGAAGCTGCTGGCCCAGCTTCGCCAGCCCCGCATCATCGGCATCAAGCCCTATCAGAGCCTCATTCCCGGCTTCGACGGTGAAGACGTGAGCGTCTTCGACTTCTGCCCGCATGAGCATCTGGAGGTGCTCGATGAGCTTGGCGGCTGGCTCACGCTGCACATCCCGCGCAAGGAGCGGCTGGCGGACCCAAGCAACATAGCCGAGATACTGGAGATTCGGCGGCGCTATCCTCGCATCGTCCTGGTGATTGCGCATCTGGGCCGTTCCTACGCGGGCGGGTACGCGCGCAAGGGCTTCCCGCTGCTGGCCGAGGACGAGGGCATCCTCTTCGACACCTCAGCGGTGCTGAACCCGGCGGTGTTTGCGCTGGCGCTGGACCGGTTCGGGCCTGAACGGCTGATGTTCGGCAGCGACCAGCCCATCTTTTACATGCGCGGGCGGCGTCGGTGGGAGGGCGACCGGTACATCAATCTGACCAGCGGCAACTACAGTTGGAACACGGAGCGCGAGCCGCCCGAGGTCGAAGCGACGTACACGCTTTCGCTCTACGAGAGCATGGCCGCCTGCATTGACACCTGCTGGGCGCTTGGCTTCGGCGAAACGGAGCTGCAAGCGATCTTCCACGACAACGCGCGTCGCCTCGTGGACCGCCTGTTGGTGGAGAAGGAGAGCTGGTGACGGTGGCAACGGGCGCCGAGGCGCTGATGGGCATAGACCTTGGCACAACCGCTGTCAAGGTGGGCCTGTTCGACGCTGCGACCGGGGCCACGTCCGCCATCACCCGCACCGAGTACAAGCCGCTATCACCCGCGCCGGGCTGGCTGGAGTTGGAGGCGGAGACTTACTGGGAGGCAACGGCCGCCGCCACGCGCGAGGCCCTCGCTGAGGCCGGCCACGCCGAGGTCATCGGCATCGGCCTCTCAAGCCAGGGGCAGACCTTCGTGCCGCTCGACGAGGGCTACCGCCCTCTGCGCCCGGCCCTCGTCTGGCTCGACACGCGAGCACAGCAGCAGGCCGAGTATCTGCAATCAGTCTTCCCTCAAGACGATTCCCCTCTAAGCAGTGGACTCCCCTCTCCCAACGCCATCGCATCGGCGCCCAAGATGCTCTGGATGCGGCAGAACGAGCCGGAGGTCTGGGAGCGCACGCGCTATCTCATGATGCTCCCCGACTACCTGGGCCTGCGGCTGACGGGCGAGAGGCGCCTGGACGTCAACAACGCCGCCAGCACGGCCCTGGTGCACCCGACCACCGGCGACTGGTGGCCGGAGGCCCTGGCGGCCGTCGGTGTGCCGAGGGAGTGGCTGAGCCCCATCGGTCACCCCGGAGAGCTGATCGGCCGCGTGCTCGCTCAGGCTGCGGGAGAGCTGGGAGTGCCTGAGGGCATTCCGGTAGCGCTGGGCTCGAACGACCAGCTCAACGGAGCGGTCGGCGTCGGCAACATAAGGCCGGGCATCGCCTCCGGGACCGTCGGGACCGCGATGGCAATCGTGAGCACCGTTGACAGGCCCGCCTCGGTCAGGCCAAAGGGCCTGGGTATCGGCCCGCATCCTGCGCCGGGGCTGTTCTATCTGCTGAGCTTCGCCAAGACCTCGGGGATGGTGCTAACCTGGCTTCGTGATTTGATGGCGTCCGCCGCCGGCTACGAGGAGCTGCTCGCGGAGGCGGCGGAGGTCGCGCCCGGCAGCGACGGGCTTATCTGCCTCCCGCACTTCAGCGGAACGGCCACGCCGACCTTCAGGAGCGATGTGCGCGGCGGCTTCGTGGGGCTGACGCTCGGTCATGGCCGGGCGCACCTGGTGCGCGCCATCGCCGAGGCGGTGTGCTTCACTGCGCGTGATGCGCTCTCCCTCAATGCGCAGGCGGGCCAGGCGCCCATGGAACTGCGTATGCTTGGCGGCGCCACGCGGTCCGACTTCTGGATGCAGATGATGGCGGACGTGGTCAGGCTGCCGCTGCAGGTGCCTGTTTGTGGCGAGGCGCCGGTGCTTGGGGCGGCCATCTTCGCGGGTGTTGCAGCCGGCCGCTTCGCGTCCATCGAGGAGGGCTCGGAGGCGTTCTATCGTCCGGACCGCGTCTTTCTGCCACGGGAGGACCTGGCGTCGCGGTACGACGAGGCCTACACGGCCTATCTTGACGCGATGGAGAGGCTGTATCCGGGCGCATTGCGGATGGAAAGTTGACGTGGTAGGTCGGGGATTCTTGCCCGACGCCGTGAAAGGAGAGTCGGGCTGGAAAGCCCCACCTACCAACAACATGGTGCGGGCACGGCCTCATCAGGCGAGTCACGGGAGGCGTTCATGATGGTTACTCAGCCGCGCGTGGGACTTCTGCCACTCTACCTGGCCCTGTACGATGAGGTCAGCCCGGAGGTGCGGCCTGAGAGGGAGAGCTTCGCTCAGCGGGTCGCGAGCAAGCTGGAGGAGGGCGGCCTGGCCGTGGAGTTGGCTGAGGTGTCCTGCATTCGCGCCGAGGTGGAACAGGCCGTCACCGACCTGACCTCGCGTGGGGTGGACCTGCTAGCAACGCTTCACCTCGCGTACTCGCCGTCGCTGGAGGCCGCGGACGCGCTGGCATCATCGAACCTTCCGCTTGTGCTGCTGGATACCACACCCGCCGCTTCATTCAACGAGACGGCGACCGCCGCCGACATGTCCGCAAACCACGGTATTCATGGCGTCCAGGACCTCGCGTCCGTCCTCAGGCGACGTGGACGACAGTGCTCTATTGTGGTCGGCCACGTGGACGATGTGGACTTCCTGGGGGAGGCTGTGTCCACGGCCCGGGCGGCGCTTGCTGCCCAGCGTCTGAGGTCAATGCGCGTGCTGGTCTTCGGCGACGAGTTTGCGGGGATGGGCGACTTCGCGGCCGAGCCGGAGCTGATGGCCCGCGAGCTGGGCGTGAGCGTGGAGCGAGCGCCCGTGGCGGAGATCGCGGCGCGCATGGAGCAGATCACGGACGCTGAGGTCACCGAGGAAGACGCGGCTGACCTTGAGCGTTTCGACTGCTCCGACCTGCCGCCGGAGGTCCTTCACAGGAGCAATCACGTTGGGCTGGCCGTGCGCGCGATGCTGGCCGAGGCGGGCGCGGGCGCCTTCTCCTTCAACTTCCAGTCCTTCACGAGCGAGTCGGGCGTGCCGACCGTGCCCTTCCTGGAGGCCTCCAAGGCCATGGCGCGCGGCATCGGCTACGCCGGTGAGGCCGACGCCCTCACGGCCGCCTTCGTAGGGGCTATGCTTCAGGGCTTCGGCGAAGTCACCTTCACTGAGATGTTCTGCCCTGACTGGACCGCGAACGCGGTCTTCATGAGTCACATGGGCGAGTGCAACCCGGCCTTAGCGGCTAACCAGCCGAAGCTGGTGGAGAAGGACTACGCGTTCGGCGACGTGGCGAACCCGGCAGTGGCGGTGTTTTCGGTGCGGCCGGGGCCGGCGACGCTGGTGAACCTGGCGCCGGCGCCGGATGATAGCTTCGGTCTGATCGCCTCGCGCGTTCGCGTGTTGGATTACGGTCTTGCGCCCGGCTTTCCGGACGTGCCGCATTTCTGGATACGGCCCGAGGACACCGACCTGCGGGAGTTCCTGCGCCGTTACAGCGAGCATGGCGGCACGCATCATTCGGCGCTGGTGCTGGGCGATGAGGTCGGCGCGATGCGCGAGATGGCCCGGATGCTGGGCCTGGATTTCGAGCGGGTTTGAGGGGGCCCAGCGAGGAGCAGTGACTAACTCGATGAAGGAGGTCAGCCTTGCGACATCATCCGCTGGCGACTTGTGTCTGGGATCACGAGACGGGAAGTAATTCGGTCCTCATGAAGCGCGCGTTCTTCTCCCTCGGCCTGGCGCTGTCCGTGTGTTTGCCTGCTTACGCTCAGACGCTGGTATGCGGTCGGGCGCCCCAGCCGCCGGTGATTGACGCCAGCGCCCAGGACCCATGCTGGCAGGAGGGCATGGTCGCCACGGACTTCTCGGTGCTCGGCAGCGGAGGGACCGAGCGCGCCTTCCGGCAGACTACCGTGCGTGCTGCGTGGGACGACGAGGCCCTCTACCTGCATGCCATCCTGCTCGAGCCGGACCCGAACTCCATCACTGCGAAGGTCGCCGAGCGCGATGGTCAGACATGGATGGAGGACGCCCTTGAGGTATTCCTCCAGCCGGACCTCACCCGCTCGGACTATCTGCACTTTATCGTGAACGCCAGAGGCGTGGTCTACGACGAACGCAGCGAAGACCCCGGCTACGACGCGCAGGCGCGGGTGCAGGCGGAGATAGGCCAGCAGGCGTGGCAAGTTGAGATGGCGATCCCGTGGGCGGACCTGTCCGGGGTACCGCCACGTCCCGGCGATGAGTGGGGCTTCAACATCGGCCGCGAACACCGGCCCGTGGAGCCATCTGAATGGAGCACCTGGGCGCCCCTGAAGCCAAAAGACAAAAAGTTCGCCCACCCTGACCTGTTCGGACGCCTCAAGTTCGCTGAGCAGCCGGCATCAGGGCGAGCCAGCAAGCTGAGCCCGCCTGAGGGTCTGGCGGCGAACCCGGACTTTACGGACCTAGCCGAGGGCAAGCCTGTAAGCTGGGGACTCGCCGGCAGCTCCAGCTTCGGCGAGATCGTGCCCATGAGCCGGCACTACGCGGTCAGAAACGATGGCGACTACGGCATCGCCTCTCAGCCGTTGGATGTGCCGGTCGAGGCCGGCGAGGTCTTCACCGTGTTCGCGGCGATCCGCGGCGGAGGAGGCGCGACGGGCGGAATCGCGGTGGTCCAGGAGATGCAGGACGGTCGGCCCGACGACCTGTACCCGTACTGGAACCGTGAACTGACGGAGGACTTTCGCCTCTACGTTGGACGCATCACCGTGGACAAGGGCGCGAAGCGGCTGTTCTCACTTCGCCTTTACCGCTCGAACCGCAAGGGATGGGTGGAGTACGCGTACGTACAGGTGTTGCCCGGCGTGTACGGTCTCCAGGGCATCCTGGACATTGAGGAGTGTACAACCAGCGAGCAGCGCGGCCTCGGCGAGCCCTGGCGAACGCCGGCACTTACCGCCTTCAAGCCACTGCCGGAGGGGCCGCTCAAGACGCTGATCTTCATTGGTGAGTTCCAGCGTGACGCCGTCGAGCTAGCCGAGCGGCTCGACCTCGACTACGATCTGGTCTACTGCCCCACCTACCGCGGCTCCGGAAAAGTTGAGCAGGTGGTGGCCGCCGACGCGCGCACGATCCTGAGGAAGCTCGACCGACACGAGTACGATCTGATCCTGCTAGCCGGGCGGCCCTCGGACGCCTCGGTCATCACGGACATCATCGCGTCGGTGCGCGACGGGACCGGGCTCGTGGCGATCGAGCCCCTGGGCACGGGCAAGCCGGCCAACTCCGCGGAGTTACAGCGGCTGCTCGATGAGCTTCCCTCGGAGGCGCTTCCCGACGACCGGTTGAGCGAGTTGCTCGGAGCGCTCAGCCCCGAAGCGCTCGCGCAGACCTCGGAGGGCACGGAAGTCCTCAAGGCGCTCAGCGTCAGGGAACTTGGGAAGGGCCGCCTCGTCCGGGTCGCGTGGTCCGAGAAGGTGCCGGGGCTCGTGCCGTTCCTCCCCGGCGTCTGCGAGTACTGGGAGTATCGCTGGGCGGCACTGGCAAGGGCCTCCCTGTGGGCGGCGAAACGCCTGCCGACTAGCAGGATCGAGTCGCTAGCGTGCACTGATGACCTGACCATCCGCGTGCGCTCCGGTCAGGACCAACCCCTGAAGCTGCGGGTGCAGTGGGATTGCCGCCTGGGGATGATCGAGGGCGAAAGGCTCAGCACCGGCGCCTTTACTGACGGGCTGGCGACGGTGAGCGTCCCCCTTGCCCCCCGGCTCAAGCTCATGCGCGGGCCGAACCTGGCGCGCGTGATACTGCTGAGCGAGGGCGGGCCGCTGGACCTGGCGGCCTGCGTCGTGCCCGGTGGACAGCCGCGCATGGAGATCGGTGACATCACTGCGCCCGAGACCGCAGAGCCGGGCGAGACAGTCAATGTGGATGTGAAGTACCGCGCCGAAGCGGAGGGAACGCTGCGGGCCGAGCTGGTGGACGCCTTCGGGCGCGTCATCTCACGGGCCGAGGTCCCAGCTGAGCCAGGCGAAGAGCGTCAAGTGCGTCTTGAGTTGACCGTCCGGGAGCCGTTGTCCGTATGCCATCGAATCGTGGTCACGGCTTGTTCGGGCCGGTCAGGCGACCGGCCCCTCCTTGCGGACGGTGAGGTCGTGGCGGACCGCCAGGAACGCGAGCTGTTCGTCCCGGCGGCCAACGCCGATCACCTCAGTGAGTTCCATCTGGGGGGGGGCTATGCCGCCATGCACATCCGCTGCCCGGAGTATCTCCAGGATGCGCTGGTCAGCTTTCTGCGCGCGTACGGCGTGCAGGCCACAACGGTCAATGAGTACATGATCAGGCGGGGTATGCCGGCCTTCGGCGGGCAGATATGCGGCGGCGGCATGAGATACAGCGGCTCAGACAACGTGCGTGAGCCGAGCTTCTGTGACCCGGCGCAGGTTGAGGCCCTTGCCACCCGCACCGTCGAGAACGTCGGCAAGAAGCGCCACTGGGGCTTCTTCGGCTTCAACATGTCCGACGAGGTGCATCTGCACCAGCGGGCCAACGTTGAGGTGGATGCCAGCGAGCACTGCCTGTCCGCTTTCCGGGACTGGGCCCGGCGGGAGTACGGCACGGTCAGCGCCCTTAACGCTGAGTGGGGCACGGACTACGCGCACTTCGACGACGTGGTCATTCCGCTTCTGCCCGACATGAAAGAGACCGAGAATCCAGCGCGCTGGGTGGACTTCCGGCTCTTCATGGAGCGCGTGTGGGCGAACGCCTACGCTGCGGCCCACCGGGCCGTGCGCGAGGCATACCCGGACGTGAACCTCAGCTTCACCAACCCCTACAAGTACAACTCGCTGTCGGGGACGAACTTCGCCCTCTGGCTGCCTCACGAGGAGGTGCTGCTGCGCTACTGCCACCGCCACGTGATGGACCGCACCCGGTCGTGGTCGAGGGCGCCCATCCTGTCATGGTTCGGCTACAGCAGGGACGCGCGGCAGTGCGGGCACTTCGTCTGGGACTTCGCTCTCAACGGCGGGACGGTGCCCTTCTGGTGGGACCCGCTGGAGCCCTGGGCCTACTCAGGCAGGAACGGCTTCACGCCCTGGTACATGCTCGGCCCCCTCTGGCGCGAGACTGGGCGCAGCCGCGCGGTGACTGCGGCGGCGCAGGACCTCCAGCGAGGCATCGGCAAGCTGCTACAGGTCGCCGAGCCGGAGCCGGCCGAGGCGGCTATCCTGCACTCGCAGCCGAGCATGCACGTGCTCTACGCCCAGGCCGCGATGCCGCTCGGCAAACCGACCAATGCCGGCTATGAGCGCTACGCCGCCTCGGACGAGGCGTTTGCTCAGGGGCTGATGCGGCAGGCGCTCAGTTACAGGTATGTGTTGCCCGACCAGCTCACGGCTGAAGAGCTGCAGGGCGTCAGGCTCCTGGCGCTGCCCTCGTGCGTGGCGCTGTCAGACCAGGCGGTGGATGGGTTGCGGAATTTCGTCGCGGGCGGAGGGAAACTGCTGGCCGACGTCATGCCCGCCACCCATGACGAGCATGGCAGGCCGCGGCCTGACGGGTCGCTGCTGGCCGACCTGTTCGAGACTGACAGCGCAGTCTGCCTCGGAGCCTCCGCGGACAAGCAGGCCGCCGACGCCATTGACGACGCGGTGTCGCGGCTCAAGGTGGCGAGCCCGATCAGGTGGCGCACCGCCGACGGTCGGCTGCCCGCGCACACCAGGATGTATCGCTTCCGCCTCGGCGCCGTTCGCTACCTGAGCGTGCTGCGTGATCCGGGCGAAGAGGCCGCCGAGGACGGAAAGCTCCGTGTTGACATGCCCGGCGAGTTCTTCGCGTATGACTCCCGGACCGGCGAGGCGCTGGGAAAGATGCGCAGCCTGGACCTGGACGTCGGCGTGGGGGAAGCGCGCTTCCTGGCCTTGCTGCCCTACCGGGTGGAACGAATCCGCGCCGACGCCTCCTCCGCGGACGCACACCTGACCATCGCCGCGGCAGTCGAAGCTGCCTTGACGCCGACGGATCATGTCTTCCACGTCGAGGTCACGCCGTCGGGTTCCGATGAGCCGGCGTTCCACTACTCGCGTAACGTGCTGGCAAGGCACGGCCGGATGCAGGTCAGCATTCCGCTCGCTCTCAATGACCCGCCAGGAGAGTGGCGCATCGAGGTACAGGACGTCGCCACCGGGATGAGCGCTACCGCTCAGGTGAAGGTCAGCGCGGTGCCCTAGAGACTACGCAGGAAGTCAACCGCGCCCTTGATGTCGCCCACCGGGTCATCCCCCACCTCGCGCTCGATCGCGAAATACCCCTCATAACCCGCCTCGGCCAGGTTGGCGGTGTACCGAGGCCAGTCAATCCACCCAGTCCCCAGCGGCACCTCCTGATACTTGCCGTCCTCATGCACCAGCGCGTCCTTGGCGTGCGTGTGCGCTACGTACGGACCCAGGACCTTTGCCCCCTCAACGGGCTGGTAGTGCTCCAGCGCGAACTCCTTGTCATACTCCTCGCCGCGCCGGATCGCCAGCAGAGACGGCCAGATGACCAGGTTCGCCGGATCATAGTTCACCCGAATGTGTTCGCTGCCCACCGTCTCGATGAGACGCTTGACCACGATGGGCGGCTCCGGGCCGGTCTCGATGGCGATCACCGCGCCGACCTTCTTACCATGCTCGGCGAACTGCTCCATGGCGCGGACCATGCGCTCCCACTCCGGCTTGCCGGTCTCCCAGGGCATGATCCCCACGTGCGCGCCCCAGATGCCGCACTCCAGGTCCGCCGCCAACTCCAGCAGCCTCTTGCCCCAAGCCACGTTCTTCTCCCAGTCCTCCTCCTCGCACAGGTCCACCTGCCCGCCCCAGCACATGATGGCGGAGATCTCCAGGCCCAAGCCATGCACGTGCTCGACCAGCGCCTTGCGCGCGGCCTTGTCCAGGTTCTCAGGCGCGAACGGACCGGTGGCGCTGAGATGCACTCCACCGACGCCCCACCCAGCCACCAGCTCCATGGCCTCATAGCGATCCATCTTCAGGTTGTTCAGCTTACACGCGATACGCGAATCGTCCATCGTTTGCCTCCTCGGGCACACTACACTAATGCAAACATTCCTGCCTGCGTTTCCGACACAGGGAGAAAGACCCTGGTCAGTTGGACAGGGGCGACAATAATCCCTCTACCGCACGACATAGTCCGCGATATCAGCCGAGGGCGTGAGTTCGATCTGCTTCGCCGGGACGGTCTGCGTCTCTGCCACGTTGCCCTGCGCGTCGCGTCGGCTTACAGTGACCGTCTTACCCTCGCCGATGCCCAGGAGCTGCGCGGCGTTGACACGCAGCAGCCTCACGCCACGGTCTGCCGGCGGCCCTGCCAACACGCGGTCATTGAACATCGGATACGCCTCACAGGGCTCGGATTTCCAGCCGCCAAGATCGCCGCATGGGATCACGACCAGCGGCTTGCCTTTCTTGATGAAGACCGCCCCGTCCACAGTCACCGCGCCCTCCGTGGCCGGCCTGTCCCCGGAGTTCAGATAGAGGTAGCGCGTGCAGTCAACGTAGTCCACGCGGCGGCCTTCCACCAGCGCGCTGTAGGCAAGTATCTCTCCCGGCTTGCTTATCACCCAGCCGTACGGTGGCAGCAGGAACTCACGCCCGTCCACCATGAGCTTCCACGTCTCGTCGGGGTGATAGTTGACGCAGACCGCTTGGCCGCCGGCGTAGGTGATGCGCAGCTTCCCCGCCTCGCGCACGCCGGTTTGCAGCGCCTCGCTGGTCGAGACGAACTTGCCTGTCTCCGCCGAGTACCAGGCTATGTCGGCGACGGTGTCCGGCAGGTAGTCCTCCTGCGGGCCGGAGAGCAGCGCGTAATAGTGGATGGTGCGCGCCAGGGCCGGGAAGTAGCCGTACCCGATCATCGCCGAGTGACCGTGCGCGAGCGTGGCGGCAACGTAGTGATAGAGCGGGTGATGGCTCGTGCCCGCGCCAGGATCGCTGAAGTACTCCTTCAGGCCCTCATCGGTGAAGAAGCACCTCGGCCCGTAGCCCATGGCGGTGCCGATCTCCTTCGGATGGATACGCAGCAGGTCGAAGTCGGGCAGCAGCGGCTTGTGCTCGGACTTCTCGCGCCCGACCCATTGCGCGTAGTCCATGTCGGAGATGCCGGCATACAACCACCGCCGGATGCCCTCGCTGCACAGGGCCCCCTGCTGCCGGTGGACCTCCCGGATACAGGCCGCATTGCCGAGGATTGACGCCCGTGCCGTGCCTGCCCCTTCGACGCCCGCCTCGTAGTCCACGGCGGACGCGCCCCAGTTCGTGTGCACATCCAGGTATACGCAGTCAGTCGGATAGCGGGCGCGGATGTTCTTGCCCACGGTGCGCGCGAGGTCGGCCATCGCGTTGGGCTTGGTCCGGTAGGTGCCGTACCAACCGTCCACCAGCCGCTCGTCGGCCGCCAGCGAGATAAGGTTCTCGTCCCAGTACTCAGTGACCGGCATGAAGCAGGTGTAGTTGACCAGCATCCCCCACTTGTATCCGAGGCCCTTGATGTCGGCGCGGTACTGAGCCACCTGCTTCTCGCTCAGGTCCGGCCGCGGGCGCCAGCGCATGGCGAAGCCCTCGCCGACGCGCGTCCACCAGATACCCGCGAAGTGGATGGCGATGACGTGGTCCAGGCCGTAGCGCTTCAGGGTGGCGTAGTACCGGGGCGTGAACTGCGAACTCATCACGAACATCGCGGGTGCCAGGTCCTTGATCCTATCCGAGCGCGGGGTCGCGATGGTGGGAAAGGTATCGTGAATGTCCGGCGAGACGGTGATGAGCACGCGGTCAGCCAGGTCGTTGCGCTTGCCGTCGGTCAGGGGATGGTAAACCGTGCGGCAGTCGTGTCAATGATGCTAGCGTTGGAGTGATACCAGTCCACGAGCACCGAGGCGAAGACGCCGCCTCCCATCGCTATGCGGGGCGAGGGGAAGTTGCCGACAACCAGATAGGGCACCTCGAGGCCTCGCGCCTCGGGCAGCCCTTGCACCTTCCCGAGGCCCAGGCCTTCCGCTAGGCCGCCCGGGCAGGACACGTCAACGACCAGGGTGCGCCCGCGCAGTTGATACGAGACCTCGTACTCGGCGGTGGTACCCTCGAGCGAGAACTCCCACCTCGTGAGGAGCCTTTCACCGTCAAGCCGCGAACCGAGCAGGCGCGCGCGGTCGCCGCTGGCTTCCATCGCACCTGCAGGCGTGTCAACGCGCAGCGCACCGCCGGCCATCGGCTGAAAGACCGGACCCTCGCCGAACTGCGCGGTGACGTCGGACAGGCCGCCATCCGCTGGCTGCACAGTGTACCTCAGCGTGCCCTCAGGCGAGGTCGAGATGAAGGTGGCTCCGTGGTCGTCCTCGCTCTGCTGAACCGTGACCGTACACCCTTCA
>JALGVE010000164.1 GCA_029820045.1 Candidatus Zipacnadia bacterium
TGCTCCGCCCGCGCGGGCAGATAACCATGATGAACGGCGCGCTGGGCGCGAGCTTCTACGTGGCGCCGTGGCTGGACATCCTGGGTTCGGAGACCGGCCTGCGCATCAACCGCGAGGGCCTCAACTACATCCGTGCCGTCACCCACCACAAGCCCTTTCTGACGCTGCTCAAGGGCAATTACGAGCAGAAGATCGGCCGCCCGCAGATGGAGTTGTTCATGAAGCGCGCACTGGCCTACGGCATCTTCCCGGGCTTCTTTGACTGGCCGCCCAGCGGCCTCGGCCCCGGCGGGCGCTACTGGGCGCACCCGGAGTACTATGAGCGCGACCGCGATCTGTTCCGCAAGTACGAGCCGCTGTGCAAGACGCTGGCGCTTGCAGGCTGGGAGCCGGTCACATACGCACGATCCTCCAGCGGGCAGGTATTCGTGGAGCGCTTCGGCCCGGGCGAGGACGGCATCGTCTGGCTGACCCTGCTCAACGAGGAGGCCCAACCGCACACGACCACGCTCACGCTGGACGCGAAGGGCCTGGGGCTCGATCCGACAGCCATCAAGTGCACGGATGTTCTGACCAACAAGGCGGCCGCCTTCAAGGCGAAGGGCGATCAGCTCTCGGCGCAGATAGAGGTCCCCGCCGATGGCGTGGCGATGCTCCAGCTTTCCACGCCGCAGCAGGCGGCGGCCTGGCGGCTGGCGCGCGCGCTGGATACAGTTGAGCGCGGCATCACCATGCGCGAGGTGGACGCCAAGAAGCCGCCGATCGCTGTTCACTGGGTGCCCACGAAGGAGGGCTACACGCGCGAGGCCACCGATGATGGGTTCAACCTGGTCTTCGACGGCACGGACCGTGGCGAGCAGAGCGCCTGGCAGTGGGCGATGCTCTTTCAGCCCGACCCGGCGCCCGTGAAGCTGCGGGTGCGAGCGGCGGGCGAGAACCTCGAGGGTGAGGGCGCCCTGCGCATCTACTGCCGATACGCCTGGGTGACAAAGAGCTACAGCCACTACGAGAATGTCTACCTGGACCTCCCCAAGGGCACCTACGACTATCAGGACTTCGAGCTTGACATCAACTCCGAGCAGCCGCTGCGCGCTATCTACGTGTGCCCGCAGATGGCGGCCAGCGTCACCGGCAAGCTGAAGATCGCCGCCATCAGCCTCTCGGACCAGTTCGCGGACGACTACGTGGTTGACCCCGCCTTCGAGCAGTGGTACGAGCCGGTGCCGGAGGCGATGAGGGAGCGGCTGGCGGCGGAATCCGGCGAGATACGAGAGGCTCTCACCAAGGCGCGCGAAGCGGTGCGCCGAGACCTTACCAGCCCGGTCACCCGCGATGCGCTGCTGAAGGTGGGCGGGCGCTGCGCCAAGCTGCGCGCTTGGATCGTAGCCCAGCACGCGGAGAACGGCTGCCGCCGCGCCCTGCGCGACCTTGAGACCACTGAGCAGCAGCTTGGCCTGGCCACGCTGACCGCCCTTGCGGCGCCGCTGCCCGAGGTCGTCGGGCCCGCGCGCGCCGCGGCCGGTGACGAGATAGCGGTCAAGTGCATAACCCCAACCGTCGCCGGGCTGCCGGTCAAGACGGATATATCCGCCGATGAGGGCGTGGGCGTGAAGCCGACGGCGCGTGGGGCGCTTCTGACGATACCTGATGACCTCGCGCCGGGAACGAAGCTGAAGGTCAGCGCGGCGGTGCGCCTTGGCCCCGCAGGGCAGACAGTGACCGTGCGCGCTTCGCATCAGATCGAGATTGTGCCGGCGCTGGAGATGGAGCTGACCAGCCTGGGCGGTGACGTGGATAGCGGCGAGTTCGACCTGCGGGCGCTGGTGCGCAACAATCGAAGCCGCGCCGTGAAGGCCGAGGTGCGCGCCACCGCCCCGGAGGGCTGGAAGGCGGAGGGTGCGCGACCCCTGCAAGTGCCGGCGGGCGCGGAGAAGAGCCTCAACCTGCGTGTGTCGCCGGCCAAGGGTGCGCAAGCCGGGCCGGTGGAGGTGTTCACAGCGGCAATCGCCGGTAAGGACCGGGCCCAGACCTCCACCATCCTGCTTTACATACCGAAGGAGGCCAACCTGCTGCGTAACCCGGGGTTTGAGGACGAGGGCGCAAGCTGGGGCCTCAGCGGTGATGAGGTCAGCATTGACAATGAGGTGTTCCACAACGGGAAGGCAGCGCTGCGCATTCACAACGCCAGCGGGGCTGCGCAGAGCCAGGTAAGCCAGACCGTGACGCTCAACCAGGAGCGGCCCTGCCCGATCCTGGTGCGCGTCGCCAGCCGCGCGGAAAACGTGAGCGGCGCCAGGAGCCGCGCCTACTCGCTCTACGTGGACATCTACTACACCGACGGGACGCCGCTCTACGGGCAGACCTACGACTTCGAGACCGGCACCACGGACTGGCAGCTTGGCGAGAAGTACCTCGAGCCGGCCAAGCCGATCCGCAATGTGAACGTGTATCTGCTCCTGCGCGGTCGCTCGGGGACGGTGTGGTTCGACGATGCGGTGGTCATTGAGGACCCTCGGCGCAAGGGTAACATCGCGCGCGAGGCCAAGGTGACGGTGGACAGCGCCTACTCGGGCTATGACGCCAAGCCGGTAAACGATGGCATTGTCTACCCGGCCGAGGACGCGCACTGGACCGAGAAGGCCTGGGCCTCAGCAGACGAGCGCGCGGATCACTTCATCGAGCTTCGCTTCGCGGAGCCGCGCGAGGTGGCGAAGGTCGCCATCTACTGGAGCCTGGATGCGGGGATTCCGCGGACCTCGGCGGAGGTGCAGGTGCAGGTGCCGGAGGGTGAGGGCTGGCGGACGGTGGCGGTGGCGACGCCGACCGAGCCGGCGCCGGTGACGATCATCAAGCTGGATGCGCCGGTGACTGCGGCGGCTTTCCGCATCTTTCAGCCGAGGGGCAAGGGTCCGGCTGGGAGGCCGGACCTGATGTGGGTGCGGGAGGTGGAGCTGCTCGCGGCGCAGTGATGCGACGCTCCCAGCCCGCCTCAGCCGACCGGGCTGGTGGTGGCAAGCAAAGGATTGCCGGGGGCCGAGTACGGGCCGCAGTTGCACACATATCCGTCCGGCCCCTGGCCGCGACGGGCGAAGTTCTCGCCGAACAGCTCGCAGGTGCACCTCTTCGTGTGCGGTGCACGTCCAGGAGCATCGTTTTTAGCTGGCTGGTGGGTGTGAAGTCTTCTGAGTAGGGCCGGGAGCTCTGTCGCGCCGCATTGAGAGTCGGGCTAGGAAGCGCGACCTACGCGGGCCGGGA
>JALGVE010000053.1 GCA_029820045.1 Candidatus Zipacnadia bacterium
GCAAGCCCGGCCTACTGTGGGGAATATCGTTGTCGTATGGAGGGGCCGGGCTTCAGCCCGGCCCGTGTAGGGCGCGGACCTGCGCCGCGCTCAGCTCTAAAACCGATGCTCCTGAACGACCGCAAGTGCGCTCCCAGGAGCATCGTTTTTCACAACGGTGGGCCTTCTGAGTGGCACAGGCATCCATTCGTGGACGACAGACGCACCCAAGCAGTAGGGCGGGCTTCCAGCCCGCCAGGCAGATGGGTGACTGTCCGCCTTGGCGTGGCGCGCTGGAAAGCCCGACCTACGCCGGCCGGGTGCCGTTGGAGGGGCCGGGCTTTCCTGGCCGCCGAAGCCTTGGCGAAGGTGGCAGCTCGGCCCCGCGACGCTCCGGCTCAGATGCGCAGCTTGTTCTTGATTGAAGTTCTGAGGCGGGTGATGGCCTGGGTGTGAATCTGGCAGACCCGCGACTCGGTCACCTCCAGCACTTCTCCTATCTCCCGCAGGGTCAGCTCATCCTGGTAGTAGAGGCCGATGACGATGCGGTCCCTCTCTGGCAACTGCGCGACGGCCTCCGCGAGCAGCTCCTTCAGGGCTGCCTCGTCCACTATCTGCGCTGGGTCCTCGGCGATCGCCTCGGGCTCAATCAGACTCTCCTCGACTGAGCCGTGCGTGCTCTCGGTGAGTTCCATCAACTCCTCGAGCGAGCTGACCGCCATAGAACTCGTGTCCCAGAGCAGCTCCCGGTACTCGTCCTCGTCAAGCCGTAGTTCGCGCCGTATCTCCGCCTCCGTCGGCTGTCGCCTGAGCTGGCCTTGAAGCCTGGCGATGGCCTCCTCCAGCTCGCGATAGCGTCGGCGCAGGCTGCGCGGGGCCCAGTCCTTTGCCCGAAGCGCCTCCATCACCTCGCCGCGGATCACAGCGCTGGCGTAGGTGGCGAACTTCACGCCACGCGCCGGCTCAAAACGGTCGGCCGCCTTTATCAGTCCGATGATGCCGGCGCTTTCCAGGTCCTCGTGGTCCACTCCGTCCGGAAGCCGCATCGCGACCCTGCCGACTATGTAACGCACCAGGCCCACGTGCTCCTCAATGAGGCTCTCTCGCTCCTGCTCGGTGAGGGTCGGTTCCGGGACATGTGCTTCCTCTGCTGCCAATCAGATCACCCTAGAGGACGGCTAGTGATCGCTAACGGCGGCCAGCGACTCGGGGCTCAGACGCGTCAGGAACTCGACCTCCGCTGTGCCTGTCAGGTCAGCGGGCTGGAGGGCTATCAGTTCCGCCTGCACCTGGGCGCAGAGGGACTGAAGCGGCTGCAGGCACTTCGGATCGCAGATCACCGCCAAGCGCTGACCCCAACCGTACTCCTTGCCTAATTGATCCAGTGCCTGAACCCAGGCCGCCGCCCTCTCCGGCGGCAGCGCTGCGACGGTGGCCTCCCCGCTGCGGTAGGCTGACCGGGCCAGCTCATCCTCCAGCTCCGGCGCAAGCTCAACTGCCCGCAGGCGTCCATCGCGGGCCAGGTAGTCAGCCATCATCCCGGCCAGGCGCGGGCGCACCCTGAGCGCAAGGCGTTCGGGGTCGCGCTCCTCGGGCAGCGCCTCCGCCAGCCCCTCCACCACGGACAGGGGGTCGCGAAGCGGAACGCCCGCCCTGAGCAGCACCCCGCCGACCTGGCTCATCAGGGCCGCGGTCAGTCCCGCGCTTCGCGCCTCCCTCATCGCGCCGGGATGGGTGGTCTCAAGCTGTCTGAGCAATTGCGCCGCCCGCTCAAGGTCGAAGACGTCTGCCGCGCGGCGCCTGAGCGCCGTGCGCAGATTCTCTGCGATCGCCTCTGCCGGGGAGAGCAGAGCATAGCCGCGCTCCGCGAGCGTGGCGGCGTCCTCGTCGGTGACCCAGACGCCGCTGCGTCCATCCGCGAGTTCCGCGGGCATCCCGGCATCGGGCGTTACACCAGCTCTCGGCGCCACTGCCAGCAGACGCTGCGGCCTGACGATACCACGTCCCAGCGTCGCCGCCCTGAAGACGATGCGGTATTCAGTCGCCCCCAGCTCCAGCGAGTCTCGCACGGCAATCGGCGGCACCGTGAGACCTAACGAGTCAGATAGCTCCGCCCTGACGGCGGGCAGCAGCTCCGTCAGGTTGCCGGCTTCCTGGATCAGGCCGAGCAACCCCATGCCCAGCTCAATGCTGAGTTCGGACTCGCCTGCCGCCTGTGCGGCCTCGGTCTCACGCTCAGAAGAAGGCTGGCCGCCAACCGTCGCGGACCGCGGGCGGCTGCGACTCAGCCACCAGGCTCCCAGCGCGAGAGCCGCGCCTGTCACCAGAGTTGGTACCTTCGCAACCCCGGGGACGACGCCCAGCACCAGAAGAACCACCGCGCCGGCCGCCAGCGGCCATGAGCTGAGCAACCCTTGTGAGGCCACGTCCACCATCAGGCCCGCACCCGAGGCCGCCCGGGAGACCATCACCGCCGCCGCCGCTCCCATGAGCAGCGCGGGCAGAATCGTCACCAGCCCCTGGCCCGTCGCCAGCAGCCCGTAGTGCCGCGCCACCTCGGCGGCGTTGCCGGCTGCAACTGCTCGCAGCCCGCCGCCCGCGGCGGTCAACAGCACTATCACGACAGTCGCGACCGCCTCGCCGCGCAGGAAGCGGCTGGCGCCGTCCATGGCCCCGTAGAAGTTCGCCTCCTGCTCCAGGCGCTGGACCTCGCCCCGCGCCTCGGCCGGGGAGACCTGCCCCTGGCTGAGCGCTGTGTCCAGCCCCATCTGCTTGCCGGGGAGCGCATCGAGCGCGAAGCGCGCCGCCACCTCCGCGATGCGCCCCACGCCCGCCGTGACCATGACCAGTTGCACGACCGCGAGCACGATGAGCAGGCCCACCCCGGCCACCGCATCCGCCCCGCTGACCAGGCCTCCGAGCGTCGTGACCAGGCCTCCACCCTCTCCTGCCACCAGGATGAGCCGGGTCACACATAGACATAGCACAATCCGTGCCAGGCTGCTTAGCACCAGGACGGACGGCAGCGTGCCGACGCGTGTCGGCTCGTCCGCCATCAGCGCGACCAGCAGCACGCCCGCGGCCGCCCCGAGGCTCAGCGCCAGCAGCGTATCGAGGACAACTGCAGGCGCCGGCACCAGCAGGGCCAGCAGCGCTCCCGCCGCTACGACTGCGGCGAGCGCCTGCGGCCCGTGGCCGGCCCAGAGCGCCGTCATCCTCTCAAGCCCAGGCGGCCTACGCATGATGCAGCCTCCGGAGCCGCCTGGTGCGCCGCTCCAGCGTCAACGGATGTCCCTGGGTCAATCTCGCTTCCTCCTCCATCTCGCGCCGCGACATCCAGGCTGCCTGCAGGACGGCGGCCCTCTGCATCAGGCAGTCCAGCAGCCCAAGCCCCACGAGAGTCGCCACGACGCGCCAGCCGATACCAAGCGCCATCCGCGCCGTCGCCGCCGCCAGCTCCCTGGGGCCGCTGGACATAAGCTGCTCGCCGTACGACAGCGTCCCCCGAGCGGCCAGTATCACCGACACGACCGCAATCGCCGCGGTCATCACCATCCAGCCCGCTTCGCGGCCGCTGGGCGTCAGGCGCGCCGCGGCGCCGGCCTGTGCGGGCAGCGCGCCGCCGCTGGGCGCGCCGGCGCCTCGGCCCCAGCCGCCAAGCTGCATCTGCGTCGCCAGCGCAGCCACCCCGAGGCAGATGAGGCCCACGACGGCCACAATCATCGCGGTGTGCGCTGCGATCCAGCCGAGCGCCGGGCGCACGTCATCAATTCCGGTTGCTGTTGAGGCAATCTCGAAGCATCCGGCCAGCACCCTCGCGAACCACTCCGCGACCGCCGGCCCTGCCAACAGCACCAGCAGCCACGCGGCGACGATGACCCCGGCGCCTACAAGGGCTCGGCTGAGGGGCACGATGCCGAGAGCCCTCAGCCTGGCCAGCCGTCGTTCGGTCGGCGGGTACCTCCTTATCTCATCTGCCATCGCCGTAGCCTGTCCTTGCCCGTCGTTGCCTGGCGTCAAGTGTCGTTAACCGTCGTTAGCCGCCCAGCGCCTGCGTCATCATCCGCAGGCTTTCCACAACTTGATTCGCCTGAGCTACCACGACGTGGCTCAGGAAGGGCATGCAGACCGCGAGCGCCAGCAGCCCCGTGGACCAGCGAACCGGTTGATGCAGCGCCGCCAGGTTGAGGCGAGGCGCGCAGCGATCGAAGGCGGCCAGCGTCACCTCCGCCGCGTAGATGGCCGCGAGCGCCGGGGCTGCGACCGCCAGGCCGACCGCCAGCATCTCGCGCACCACCCCACCGACGCCGCACAGTCCGGCCAGCCAGAGCGCTCCGCCTCCCACCGGCAGCTCCTTCAACCCCTCCGCCAGCGCCGCGAATACCCAGTGATGAGCGTCGGCTGCGATGAACGCCACCGCGGCGACGAGGTAGAGGAGCGCCGCGAAGGGCGCCTCGCCCTGCCTGCGCGCGGCGTCATCTCCGGTCCCCAGGTAGGTGTCCAGCAGTTGCCCGGCGATAACGAAGGCCCAGAACACCAACGCCGCCGCAAAACCCATGAGCAGCCCGACGCCGGCCTCATGCAGCAGCATCGCCAGATACTCCAGCGGCTTGACGACCCCTGCCTCGGCGACGCCCGCCACCGGCGTCAAGGCCACCGCGACTACCGCTGCGATGCCGATCCTGAGCGTGATGGGGAAGTGCCTGACGTTCAGGGGCGGCGCGACCGCGAGCAGGCCGCCACAGCGCGCGAAGACCAGCCCGGTCAGCGGCAGCGCGGCGAGCCAGCTACCCTGCACCCAGCGCCTCCCCTCCCGCGCGGCACATGCAACGCAAACGTAAACGCATAGTTACTATCGGCCTCCGCGGCCACGCACTTGAGAAGCCCGCAGAACACGCGTGCCTTGACCCTGGCCCGTTCCCCGTTTGTCGTCGCCGTTGACCGTCAGTCCGTGGTCTGATGTCCGATCGCCGCCCTATCTCACCATTTCCGGCAAGTGCACCCACAGGTTGTACCAGAACCCTTGCAGGAGCGCAGTCATCCACGCGCCGAAGATGAGCAGAGCGCCGCCGACACCCAGTAACTTGGGCACCGTGTTGATGGTCGGGTCACTCTGCCGCGTGGCGGCCTGAAGCATGGACACCACCATCCCCACCCCGAAGGCGGCTCCGAGGAGCGGCAATGCGACGTAGAACGCCATCAGCAGCGCTCGTTGGGCTAACTCAAGTACCTCTCCCGGACTCAGAACTGCTCACCTCCAACGAAGCCCGACCTCGTGAGGCCAAGAAACTGTCGTTATCCGTTTCCCCACTGCGATTGCCCACTCCCCATTGCCCGTCTCACTTGATGCTGTGTACCAGCGCCTGGGTCAGGAGTTGCCAGCCGTCCACCATGACAAACAGCAGCACCTTGAACGGCAGCGAGAGCAGCGGCGCGGGCAGCGTGAGCATCCCCACCGACGCCAGCGTGCTTCCCACCACCAGGTCAATGACCAGGAACGGCAGGTAGATGATGAAGCCGACGAGGAAGGCGATGCGCAGCTCGCTGATCACGAACGCCGCCGCCAGCACGCTGAGGGAGGTCTTCTCGGGCTCGGCGGCCGGCTGCTCCGCAAGCCCCGCCATGAGTTCCAGGTCGGCGGGCCGCACCTGGCGGAGCATGAACTTCCGCACAGGACCTTCGGCCTTGTGCGCGGCCGTGGTGAGGTCGCTCGTACCCTCAAGCAGCGGCACGACGGCGTCGTCATAGATAGGCTGCAAGGTCGGGGCCATGGTGAACAGGGTGAGCACGATCGCCAGCCCGATGATGACATAGCTCGGGGGTATCTCATGCGCGCCCAGCCCCGCTCTGAGAAAGAAGAGCACGACGACTATGCGCGCGAAGGAGGTCAACACTGCCAGCAGCGCCGGCGCCAGCGAGACGGAGGCAAAGAGCAGCAGCAGCTTGATGTACCCGGCCTCGCCACCGGCGCCCAGGTCAAGGCTCAGCGATGGGGCCTGAGCGCACGCCGCCGAGGCCATGCCCAACAGCGCAATGACGCTTGCGGCAAGCTGCGCGACCCTCCCCCTGCGTGCGCCGGCCCGGGCCGCGCTAGTGCATCTCTCCCTCATCGGGCGACGCCCCCTGCACATCTATCTCGCCCAGGTCAGCGATGGGTTGCACCTGCCCCGTCCCTCCGCCCACCACCAGAGTCCGACCCGCGATGCGGACGACATACAGCCACCTGTCGCCGCCCAGGTGCTTGGCCTGCAGGACCTCAAGCGGCCCTCTGTCGCTAGCGCCCGGCTGCCTCGCGGTGAGCCGCCGCAGTCCGAAGTAAACCAGGTAGATGATGGCGATGACGACAGCAAGCGCCAGCAGCGCCTGCAGTAACAGGAGAACCGGCGAGGGCGCACGCCCCGGACCTGAACCTTCCGCAAAGGCCGTTCCCGGCGCCAGCGTGAAGGTCACCGCCGGCCATGCCCACGCGGCCACCGCCCTCATAGATTCGCCTCCGGCTGCGCCACTATCTTCGTGATGCGCACCCCAAGCTGCTCCTCGACTGCCACCAGCTCGCCTTGCGCGATGACCTGCTCTCCCACGATCAGCTCGACGGGCTCATCCAGCCGCCGCTCCAGGGCGAGCGCATCTCCCGGCTGCAACTCAAGCAGCTCCCCGATGGTGATCTCTGCGCTGCCCAGCCGAACGTCAACCTGCAGACACAACTGTCTGAGCGCCGCCAGGGACCTCGCCTGCACCCTCGCCAGCGCCTGCTCCTCGTTCTCCTCGGGTTGCCCTTCCTCATTCGCCATGGAATGTGCCACCTTCCTCCGCCCTGCGAAGGGGCGCCGACATTCCTGTCGGCGGCCGTTTGTCGTCGGCGACAAGAATGTCGTCGCTCCCCGTGTCAACGAGGCTCGTCACGTCGGTTATCCGCACCGCCATCCGGCCGTCTCTCGCACCGGGCCGCCCTTTCGCCAACTCGGCGTCCCCCACGTAGAGGCCGACCTCCTTGTCCGCAGACCCACCGAGCATCACCACATCCCCAACCTCGGCCATCAGCAGTTCCGCGAGCGGTACACAGGCTCCCCTCATTCGCGCCTGAGCCTCCACCCGCGCGGCCATCAGAGCGCCCGGGTTCTCCGCCAGGCGCGGCCCGGGCCCCGCGAACGCCTCCCTCATCGCCTGCTGCGTGACCAGCACAATCCCCCGGCCTCTCACGCGAGGTGAGCGTAGCAAGGCCCCGACCACGGCCGCGGCCAGGCGGCTCACCGCCTCGCGCGGCCCCATCTGGAGCCGCTCGGCGGTGACACCCGCGCCGATCTCCAGGGCGCTCGCCATGGCAGCCAGGCACGGGCTGACCGCCGTATCCAGCACCGCCAGGTCCACCGCCGTCAGGGCCGTACCGGGTTCCCCTGGCAGGTCGGCGCCGAGACGCAGGCAGACCAGCGCCGCCGCCAACTCCGGCTGCAGCGCCAGGAACACAGGAGCGCCCGTGAGGCGATAAGTCACTGCCCCGGGCATGGCGGGCAGCTCCTCCGGGCGATCGGCCCTGAGCAACCTCTCCACCATGAGTCCCGCCTTAGCTGCCGCCTCCCAGCCCTGCATCGCGGCCTCGAGGTACTCTTGCAGCCGCCCCCACTCGCGCTGCGTTGGCTCCTCCGCTCGCGGCAGGCTCAGTGGCTTCACCCGTACCCCTCCACCAGTGGGGCGGGCTTCCAGCCCGCCACGGGAAGAGAGCGGATGGCCTGGCGAGCTCGAAGCCCGCCCTCCTGGTACGGACATCGCTCAGTCCACCTCTCCCTCAGGATGGAGGGGCCGGTCTTCAGACCGGCCCGCAAGGGAGCCGGGCAAGAGCGCCGAGCCAAGGCCCGGCCCCTCCAGTCGGCCCCAGTCATCCAGGTTCTCCTGGTCCCGGGCGGCCGCGCGTTCCTGACTTGCCTCGTCTTCTCTCTTGAGCATCTGCTCAGTCGCCACCCTCTTCTGCGCCGAGGCCGTCAGTCGCTCACGCGCACGGGCAAGCTCCAGCTCCGCGCGTCGCACGGCATTCTCCTGACCTGCCAGGTCGCGCCGCCGCCGCTCCGCGTAAGCATGGGTCCGCGCGAGCGTTGGGCCGTCGGTCACGCTCCCCGCCCCACGTTCCATCTTCAAGGCTCGGCAGGCTTCGCGCAGGGGCTTGAGCCGCTGCCGCGCTCGGTTCACCCGCGCCTGCAGCATCTGCACGTGGCGCTTGCGCTCTTCCTCGACGTGCGAGTGATACTCAAGTAGCCTCTGAAAGCGCTTTCGTTCACGCGCCATGGGCCTCACCTCACTGGCGAGTCAGCCCGATCAACTGCGCAAGAGACGCCTGCGGCTCGGTCCTGTCCTCCGGCTCCTGTCGCAGGAAGGCTCGCACCGAGCCGAGCAGCGCCAGCGCCCGGTCCACCTGCGGATTGCTGCCGGACTCGTAGGCTCCGATGCTGATCAGGTCCCTGGCGTCCTCGTACGCAGCCAGAAGGCTCCTCACCTCAGCGGCGGCGGCGCGGTGCTCCTCATTGACCACCTGGTCCATCAGGCGCGAGACGCTCTGCGTCACGGCGATCGCCGGATACTGATTGCTGTTAGCGAGCTCTCGGGAGAGGACGATGTGACCATCCAGCGTCGCCCGCACCGCGTCCGCGACCGGCTCTGTCATGTCGTCCCCCTCCACGAGCACCGTGTAAAGGCCGGTGATCGTCCCCCGCTCCGCTGAGCCAGCGCGCTCAAGTATCTCAGGCAGCAGGGCGAAGACCGAGGGCGGGTAGCCGCGCGTGGTGGGCACCTCGCCGGTCGCCAGCCCTACCTCTCGCTGGGCCCTCGCCAGCCGCGTGAGGGAGTCCATGAGCAGCAGCACATCCCTGCCCTGGTCGCGAAAGTACTCGGCGATGGTCGTCGCGGTCAGACCTGCCTTCAGCCTCATCAGCGGCGGCTGATCCGAGGTCGCAACTACCACGACCGACCTGGCGAGGCCCTCGCCCAGGTACTCGTCCACGAACTGCCGGACCTCGCGCCCGCGCTCGCCCACCAGCGCGATTACGCTCACGTCAGCGCTGGTGTTGCGCGCCATCATCCCCAGCAGGATGCTCTTGCCCACGGCCGACCCGGCAAAGATGCCAACCCGTTGGCCCTTCCCACAGGTGAGCAGGCCGTCCACGGCGCGTACCCCTACCCACAGCGGCTCGGTCACCTTGCTCCTTTTGAGCGGCGAGGGCGCCTCCGCCAGCACCGGCCGGCGCTCTTCCGCCGCTATCGGGCCTCGGTCATCGAGGGGCCGGCCCAGCGCATCCACCACGCGACCCAGGAGCTGGGGGCCTACCCCAACCCGCAGGGGATGACCCAGCGCCGTGACCCGCGCGCCCGGCTCCACATGCTCCGCCCGCCCCAACGGTTGCAGCAGCACGTGATCCTCGCGGAAGCCGCATACCTCAGCGGGCAGCGGACGCCCGCCGCCGCTCCGCGCCACTAGGCACATCTCTCCGATGCGCGTGGCCGGCCCTACCGACACCACTGTCAGGCCCACGACCTCCGTCACGGTCCCGCAGCGCTGCATCACCGGCGCTTGTCTCGCCTCCTCGATGAGCGCCTCAACCCAGGCGGGCGTGTCTGAGCCTCCCGGACGCCGCGCCGCCATTACTCCGCTTCCTCCCTGCCCCGGTAGCCCTCCAGCGAATCGAGCAGCCGCGTCTGCATCTCCTCGAACTGCGTGCGCAGCCGCGCGTCCACAATGCCCCGGTCGCTCTCCACCACGCACCCGCCCTGCTCGATTGACCCATCCGGCACTATCTCCACCGCCGCCGCTCTGTCCTGTGCCGGCACGATCTCACTCATAGTCTGCTCCAACACTCTCGCGTCCAGGGGATGCACGCGCACGCGCACGTCCGAGGCCGCCGCAATCTGCTCGAGCGCCGATTCTGCCGTGCGCGTGATCATGCCCGGGTCGCTGCGCAACTCACGCCCCACGATACGTCTCGCTATCTCCACCGCGAGCCGCACCACGTAGGGGCGCAGCTCCCCCAACAGCTCCCGACGCTGCTGGGCGAAGCCGCTGAGCATCGCCTGCACGAGCCGCCGCACGCGGTCTACCTGCTCAGACTCGGCCGGTTCCTGGAGCACCTCCGCCAGCGGCTCGGGCATCTGCGGAGGCGCGGGTTGACCGGCAGCCTCACTCGGCCCCGGCCCCACGCGCCTGATACTCAGCCCCTTCTCCTGCAGCTCTTCCCTCTTAATGACCTTGCCCATCGCGCTCAGATACCCTCGATCTCTCGCGGTCCGCGCGTCGTCGCGGTCGTCGCCGTTAGCTGTTCCCCATTGCCTGAAGTTTGCCCCTGAACCCTTCGGCCATGGCCCCGAGTACCTCGGTTGATAGTGGGCCCGGCGGAGCTTGAACCTCGTCCGGCACGCGCAGGACCCGTCGCAGCCGCGCCCCTCCCCGCGCCGAGAGCTGACCAAGCACGACGCCCACCACCTCCGCGCGTTCTCCCCCGAAGGCGATGCGCAGCTCGTCATCCGACAGAGCCTCCAGGAACGCCAGGGGCCCGTGCGGTTCCGGCGGCTCGTGTTCGGCTGGCCTCCGCCGCGTGGCCAGCAGTGCGGCGGTGGCCGCTCCCAGGCCAATGAGCACCGCTAGCAGCCACCACCATCCGGAGGCCGCGCGCCGCGGACCTTCTTCAGTTGCCTCGGCCTCGGATGGCCGGGGCGTGGGCGCCGTCGCCTGGCCTGAGGTGTACAGCACGTGGCCGCCGCTGTCAACGATGGTCAACTCCTGGGGGTCGAGATCGGGGATGGCCTGCAAGGTGAAGGTCGCGACGCTTTCCGTCCATGAACTCGTGGCCGGGACGTCGGGGGCAAGCGTAACCTGCACGGCCGCGCGCCGCGCAGGCGCATTGCCGAAGGTTCCTTCTGAGGACGGTCGGACGATCACCACGCGGGCGCTTTCGATGCCATCGAAGCCTGCGAGGGCGCGCTCGAGCGAGCTCGCCAGGTCAGCGTCCGTTCGTGCGGGAGTTCCGGGCAGAGGCCGGGACAGCAGCGCGGACCATCCGCTCTCCGGCTGCGGCGGCCCTGACTCCTGGCCTGCCGCCGGCCCGATGAGCGCACAGATGAGGGCCGTGCACACCACAACCTCCCAGGCGCGCCGCTCGCGAGCCGTGTCTGGGTGGTCACCGATAGCAGGCAGCGCGGACCACCTCCTGCGGTCACCTGGGTGCTGTGTTTCCGGCAACTTGTCTCTGGGGCGCGGCCATGCTCCGTTAACTCACAGCCGGGCCGCTAAGGCAGCGGCCCGGCTGCGACACGCTCCGCCCGTGGTAGACATTGCCGTGAAAGCTGCGATGAAGCAGAGCGCGTGGCCCGATTCACTCAGCCCGAGCTGCATCTTGAGGAGGCGGTATCAACTTCGTGTTCGGGCCGCATGCGCTAGTGCGAATACTATTTTGTCTAGGCTCGCGGGCCAAACTCTAGACATACCTGCCAAGCGACGCCAGTCATTATACCCTCGCACCACCCCCGTGTCAAGACAGTATCCAGATTCGCCAGCAGCATCGGTCCTCTTATCAGTGGGGCCGACATTCTTGTCGGCCAATTCCGCCTCGGCCTCTGCGCAATCAGACAGCATAGCGCGACAGGAATGTCGCGCCTCGGCGGGACCGTAGGCGCTGCTGTTGCCCGTCATCACGACTCTGCCTACTGCCGCCGACAGACGTAGAGCAGCCGTGCCGAGTCCTTCCTGGGCCTGGACAGCCGTTCGCTGTCGTACTTCCTGAAGGAAAAGCCCGTCCCCTCCAGCAGGTCATCCAACTCCTGAGCTGTGTAGCCGCGTTCTACATGCTCCTCTTCGAACCTTCGCCAGAGACGGCCCTCCTTGATGAATCCTGTGATCAGGCTGCGGCCTAAAGCGCGCCTCTCGTCGAACGAGCCGTCCATTATGACCATGCGATCCGGCTCGCGAATTGTAGAGACGCTACACCACCGGCTACGAAGGCCCTCGAAGGTGTTGACATCGAATATGAACAGGCCCTCATCGTGGAGGTGGTGGCGCGCTCTGCGAAAGGCCCGAGTGAGATCGCGCTTGGTCGTCAGGTAGTTCAGACTGTCGAACATGCAGGTGATGACGTCGAACTTCTCGGGCAGAGAGAACTCCCGCACATCCGCGTGCACCAGCTTGGCGCAGGGCGCATTCTCTCGGGCATACTTGAGTTGATGGCGGGAGATGTCCACCCCGGTCGCGGAGAAGCCGTTCTCGCACACCATCTCAAGCAACGACCCGGCGCCGCAGCACAAGTCAAGCCACGTTTCAGCTTCAGGCTGATGCCGGCCGATCACCTCCGAGAGGAACGGCCACATCTTGACGCCATAAAACCCCCACCGGTTGTTGTAGAGCGCGGAGAAGTCCTTGCCGTAGGCGTCCATCCTGCGTTCCTCCAGGCATGTCGAGGTAGTGCAGCTTCGAGGTCTCGGATGACGTGCGCCCAGATTACGTTGTAGCTGCCCCCAAGGAGTTGCGAGGGCCCGGCCTTGCTCGACAGGCCGGGCCCCGTATCCTCGCTTACTTCCTCTGGTTAGCGCTCGCGCAGCAGGAGCATGTTGATGGCGTTGAGGTAGGCCAGCGCGCTGGCCTCCAGCACATCCAGGCTTGCCGCCTTCCCGACGGCCTCTTCTTCCCCGCGCTTGACGCGCACGGTCGCCTCGCCCAGCGCGTCGGTCCCGCGCGTGACGCTGCGGATCGTGTAGTCGTACAGCTCCACCTCCATGCCGGTGATGTGGCTGATGGCCTTGTACGTCGCGTTAACCGGTCCGTTGCCACACGCGGCGTGCTGGATCTCCTCGTCGTTATGCCCCAGCACCACGACCGCCGTCGGCATGGCCGAGGACCCGGCCACAATCTGCAGACGCTCAAGGTGGTAGACCTCCGCCGCCGCGCTGGCCGAGGCCTGCCGCATAATGACGTGGAGGTCCTCATCGTACACCTGCTTCTTCTTGTCGGCCACCGCGAGGAAGCGCTCATAGATGGCGTCCATCTCCTCCTCGGGGACATCATAGCCGATCTCCTCAAGCCTGTGCTGCAGGCCGTGCCGCCCCGAGCGAGGGCCGAGCGTGAAGACGCTGTCGCTGAGCCCAACGTCCTCGGGCATCATGATCTCGTAGGTCTGGCGGTCCATGATCATCCCGTGCTGGTGAATGCCAGCCTCGTGCGCGAAGGCGTTCGCGCCCACGATGGCCTTATTCGGCTGGACCACGATCCCGGTCAGGCTGGAGACCATGCGGGAGGTGTTGATGATCTCCGGCGTGTTGATCCGTGTTTCGCAGTCGAACTCGTCGGCGCGCGTCTTGAGCGCCATGGCTATCTCTTCCAGCGCGGCGTTGCCGGCCCGCTCGCCCAGGCCGTTGACGGTGCACTCCACCTGCCCCGCGCCGGCTTGGACCGCCGCCAGGGAGTTCGCCACCGCCATCCCCAAGTCGTCATGGCAGTGGACGCTGATGGTCGCCTGCTCGATGTTGGTGACCTTGTCGAACAGGTACTCGATGGTCTCGGCCATCTGCGGCGGCGTTGCGTAGCCGACCGTGTCAGGGATGTTGATGGTGGTGGCGCCCGCCTCGATGGTCGCCTCGACGACATCGCGCAGGTACGGCAAGTCGGTGCGCATGGCGTCCTCGGCCGAGAACTCCACGTCATCACACAGGCTGCAAGCCAGCTTCACCGCGTCCACGGCCATCTCAAGCACCTGCTCCTCGGTCTTCTCCAAGCGCTTCTCGACATGGACCTTGGAGGTGCCGATGAAGGTGTGGATGCGCGGCTTCTCGGCGTGCTTGACCGCCTCCCAGCACGACTCGATGTCCTCGGGAAGCGCCCGCGCCAGCCCGGCGATGGTCGGGCCCCTGACCTCTTGCGCGATCGTGCTGACCGCCTCAAAGTCCTCCGGCGACGAGTACGGGAAGCCCGCCTCAATGACGTCCACGTTCAGGCGAGCAAGCTGATGAGCGATGCGCAGCTTCGAGGCCTGGTCCAAGCTGGCACCGGGCGACTGCTCGCCGTCGCGCAGCGTCGTGTCAAATATCGTTATCTGTCGGGGCATCTTGAACGCCTCCTGCGGTGCGTCTGAGTTGAGCACGTCGGTCTTCTTGCGCGCGAGGCGGCGGCCGCCAGGCGCCCACCGACTCGCCGGGTAAGGCACAGGTCCAGCTCAGCTTCGTCCATCAGGCCACCTCCTCGCGACCTCAAGTGTGCTCAAATGCAAACGCCCCCATCTCGTCAAGAGACGGGGGCCAGGCAGTTGGCGCCGCGGTACCACTCTTGTTGGCTGCCGCAGGGGCAGCCCACTCAACCGGCACGGCCCCTGGACGAGGCGATGCCGTCTTCCTTCTAACGGCGGAAGGCCCGGCGCAACCTACTCGGGCGTGGGTGACCACCAACCACCGCCGCCCTTTCAGCGCGCGACTCCGGGGCCAGGTTCAACGGCAAGCGAACGGCCGCCTCACAGCCTTGAGGATGACAGCCATCCTCTCGGGCGACCTCTCTCGGGTCCGCCAGCCGCCTACTCCTCCCCTTCACAGTCTTTGTACGTCCAGATTGTTGCAATCATTATACCCGTGCACGCAGAACTCTGTCAACTCGCATTGCGAGCCTTCCTTGCATAACCGCCAGGAGCATCGGTCTTAGAGTAAGTCGGCTTGTGAGTAGTAAGGCTGGGTATTGCCAGGGTCTGAGCGGGCGGGTACCGAGGCAGCCGTCAGGGCGCAGGTCTGCTAACAAAGCGATAGCGTACGGAG
>JALGVE010000054.1 GCA_029820045.1 Candidatus Zipacnadia bacterium
GATGAGGCCCTCCGTGAGCCAGAAACCGAGCGCCAGCTCCCGGTCGTTGCCCGGCAGGCGCATCAGAGTCGCCAGGTGCACCCCGTTGACCTCCATGCGCAGGGGTGCTTCGAGCGGGAGGTCGGCGGCGTTCTGATCCCTTCCGCCTTCGGTGACGACGACCGTCTCAAATGCCCTGGTCAGGTCGGACATTGCCGGCTCCTCTGAGCGTCTTGGGCCGGGCTGAAGCCCGGCCCCTCCAACGACACCCGGCCCGTGCAACGGCGCCCGGCCCGTGTAACGGCGCACGGCCCGTGCAACGGCGCCTGGCCCGTGCAACGGCGCCTGGCCCGTGCAACGCCACCGAGCCCCAGCCTGCCCCGCAAGACCGATGTTCCTGCCCGTTCAGGGCGCGAGCTTGACGACCCGACACATTGCTGAGGGGATGGTCAGCGTGACAGTGAGTCCTCCCTCACCGGGGGTCGTGGTGACCTCCAGATTCTCAACCAACTCAGAGACGGCGGGGTTGGCGGGCAGGCCGAGCGCCTTGGTCTCTACCGTCACGGTGACCTTGCGCGGTTCGCCGGAGTTGTAAACGGCGAGGTAGACCGCCCCCGCCTCATCGGGGCCGAAGCGCTCCACGCTGACACCTTCGGTCGTGGCCCGTGCGTAAGTGATCGGCTCCCAGCCGGCCCCGGCAATGGTCTTCATTACCGGCACGTACTTCCTGAAGGTGGGGCGGTCGCGCTCATAAAGCTCGGGCGTGGTCCAGTAGTAGTGCCGTTCCCACTTGCCCTCCACGAACAGGTCGCCCTGGAAGATGCTGCCGAAGTGCCCCCAGCGCATGCACTGACTGAGGTAGGCCTCGACGGCGCCTTCCCCCAACTTCCGGAAGTCAGTATTGAGCAGCAGGCAATACGGCTTCTGATAGACCAGCATACGGTAACCGGACAGCGAGCTTTCGGGGAACGAATACCCGCACTCGTTGCCGGTCATGTCCACCAGCGGCGCGAAGAACGCGAAGTGCGTCCCGCCGTTGCCGATCATCAACTTGCCTTTGCTATGACAATCGTCCGAGACGAACTTGCTTAGTTCCCAGGTCGAAAACACCTGCCGGATGATGGGCCGCTTCGTGTCGGGCGAGAAGGTGAGCGGCACGTCAACGTAGGCGAAATGCTCACGCCGGCAGTTCTCGACGCCGCCCCAGTTAGGCATGGAGTCAATGTAGCGTCCGTCAATCACTCCGTTCTCGCCTCGGTCGAAGTTGAAGGTCGTCGTGTGCGCGAGGTGGCCCTGGTTGGTGGGGCACTCGTCATCTTCCGGGAGCTCAGGGTCGGGGTTCGCGGCGAAGACCACGCCGTCGCACCAGGCGCGGTTGGCGAAGTCATGCCAGAGGCGGCCGTCGGCCATCTCGTCGCCGCAGCGCAGGATCGCCTGCGAGCGCCGTTGGTGTGGCGAGGTGACCTCGCCCTCGCCGTTGGCCTGGGCCTTGAGCTGCGCCAGCGCCGCCTCGTAGGTGCGCGGGGTCTCCTTGGCCATCGGCATCCAGTAGGTTTGAGGTTCGCAGTACGCGAAGGTGTATATGCCCTGCTTATTGTCCCAGGCGCAGTCGGTACCGAGCTCGTGAAAGGCGAATCCGAAGTCCTCCCAGCCGGGCACGTTCTTAATGGAGCCGAAGGGCATCCAGATTCCCTCGCGCTCAACGCGCTTCTCGAACCACTGCGGGAAGAGCGCGTAGTACTTCGCGAGCGCCGCGCGCAGTCCCCACTCGGGATCGAACTGATAGAGCAGGAAGCGGAAGTCCGCGCTTGAGGGGAACTTCTTGGTCTCCGGCGTCAGCCCGAAGTCGAAAGCAATGAAGAACTGCTTGAAGTCACTGTTGTAGCCGATGCGGAAAACGCGCGGGGAGTCGAGCGGCATCGCCAGGCACAGGCCGGTCTTCCCGGTAGTGAGCGCGCCCCACGGATAGCGGGAAACATGCACCTCTCCGGCGTCGGCAATCCGCGAGGACGTGGCCAGCGTCTCGTACCAGATGCCGCCGGTCGCGTCTATCGGCAGGGCGAAGTAGACCGTGACTGCCCGGTCCTCGCCGGTCGTGTCGTGAAGGTGACCGCTGATGTCCAGGTAGCCTCCCTGGCCCTTGATCTCTGCGTTCAGCTCGACACCCAAGGCCTTCCCCTCCTGGCGCACCCACATGCCGGCAGCCGGGGGCCCGACTACGCCCTGGAAGCGCACGAGGTCGCTGTCCGCCGCCACGTCCTGCAGGTAGAAGCCTGACTGCGCTGGGACGGCCAGCTCCCGGCCGCCTGTGCGCAGGGATGCTATCTGCCCGTTCCCGTCCATCGCCAGCCGCAGCTCGTCCTTGGTCGCTGCCTCAGCGACCGCTGTCCCGACAGATGGCGGCTGGACGGATGACCGGAAGGTCTTGGCATCAAAGCGCGCGGCGGTCATCGGGGTCGCGCCCTCTTTCACCACGAAGTCGTCGAACCAGACGGTCCCGGTGTGCCCGCGAAAGAGCGCGTGCAGGTCCATCGTTCGCAGGGGCTTCGACGGCCAGATGATCTTCTCGGCGTACTGCCAGTCGTGGCTGCCCACCTCGAAGGGCGCGGCCTGGCCCCAGAGAGATGAACCATCCTGGTACTGGCTGTCCGCCCAGGCGCTGTAGTTGCGGTCCTTGCGCCCGCTCACGTTCTCGGCCTTGCTCCAGCCGCCGATGAGGACCGGCCGCGCATGCTCCTGGTTGAGGTCAACGTTATGGGTTGCGCCGGTCTGCACGCCCTGCTTAGCGATCTCGCAGCGTACCGAGCGCCGGCCCGAGTGCTTGACCTGTTCGTCGAACTCGAAGCCCGCCTGCCAGGGGGAGAGACTCTCCTCGCTCTCGAAGCCGGGATTGGACAGGACATTGTCGCCCCACTCGATCTCGACATCCGCACGCGGGAAGACAACCTGTGCCTCTTGCGCCAGCGCCGCTGTTGGTGGTAAGGCGAGAAGGACTGCCGAGAGCAGGAATCGCATCGCGCCACCTCCCGCTGATAGATGAGCAAGAGGTAACTGCCCCTTCGCCGCGGGAGAATCCTTCCTACACTTTAAGCGCACTCAGGAGCATCGGTTTTGCGGGGGAGCCTGGGGCTGCGCTGTAGGGCGGGGACCTGTTTGTCCCCCGTAGCCTTGGCGAAGGGGGGCCCCGCCCATCGGAGGCCCCTGTGCGCCCTTACAACAGCCGCGCGGGATGGCGGCTAGCAAAGCCGTGCCGTGCGGAGGGCAGGACTTCAGTCCTGCCGGGCGTTGCCGTTCTTCGCGCTTCCTAGCCCGACTCTCAATGCGGCGCGACACAGGTCCCGGCCCTACTCAGAAGACTTCACACCCACCAGCCAGCTAAAAACGATGCTCCTGGAGCGCACTTGCGGTCGTTGACAGCTTTCGAGGGAATTGCTTATAATGCTTCGCAGTCCCACCGCAGTAGGCAGCGCAACCCACTAGTAACCTGGCCCGGCCAACGAGGTGCAGAACGGTGACAGAGACCCACGGTTTCGGCGTTATCGGCACTGGTGTCTGGGGCGAGACGCACCTCATGACTTACTCAACGCACCCCCATGCAAAGCTAGTCTGCATCTGCGACCTCGACGAGGACCTCCTGAAGGAACGCGCCGAGCAGTACGGCGCGGAGAGCTACACGACTGACTACCACGAACTGCTGGAGCGCGATGACGTGGAGGCCGTGTCCGTTGTGACACCGGACTTCCTGCACCGCGAGATCGTGCTGGCGGCGGCGAAGGCGGGCAAGCACATCCTCCTGGAGAAGCCCATGGCCACGACGGTCGAGGACTGCGAGGCCATGATCGAGGCCACGGAGAGCGCAGGCGTCAAGTTCATGGTGGACTTTCACAACCGCTGGAACCCGGCGATGTGGGATGCGAAGCAGGCCCTCGAAAACGGAGAGCTGGGCGAGCCGCAAATGATGACCCTGCGGCTGAACGACACCATCTACGTGCCGACCGAGATGTTGAGCTGGGCCGGGACTTCGAGTGTAGTGTGGTTCCTGGGCAGCCACTCGGTAGACCTGGTGCGCTGGATGTTCGATGACGAGGTGAAGCGGGTATACTCAGTTGCGCGTTCGCGCGTCTTGGCCGAGCGCGGCGTGGATACGCCGGACTTCTTCCTGACCATCCTGGAGATGGAGGGTGGCGGTGTCGCCCACGTTGAGAACTGCTGGATCATGTCGGAGGCCATGCCGACCGTCTTCGACTTCAAGATGGAGTTGATCGGCTCCGAGGGGACGGTGTTCGCGGACTGCAGCTCCCATCGGATGGTGCAGAAGTTCAGCCCGCAGGGCGCGGAGTACGCCGACGTCGCGGTCCGCACCCATGTGCAGGGGCTGCCGAACGGCTTCGGCGTACAGAGCATCCGTCATTTCGCTGATTGCGTTATTGAGGACCGTGAGCCAGTAGTGGGTGGGGTGGATGGACTGAACGTGACCAAGGTGCTGGTTGCGATTCACGAGTCCGCCGAGGCGGGACAGCCGGTCGAGATTAACTGGTGAACAGCACACCCTAGAGGTCGAACGCAGGTGGCGCAGACCGAGCGCGAACCCATGAAGGTCGCCCTGTGCAGC
Source organism: Candidatus Zipacnadia bacterium (assembly GCA_029820045.1). Taxonomy (GTDB): domain Bacteria; phylum Armatimonadota; class Zipacnadia; order Zipacnadales; family UBA5352; genus JALGVE01. The sequence continues at coordinate 4,592 of JALGVE010000054.1, forward strand.
ATCGCCTTTCGCGAACGGCTGCTGGAGTACACGCTGGATGTGGCCGCGGACATCGGCTTCCAGGGCGTGGAGATATGGGGGCGTGAGCCGCATATCTCGGAGCACTTCGACGCCAGCCGAGTGAATGCGGTAAGGCGGATGGTCGAGGAGCGGGGGCTTCGGGTTCCGGTCTTCGGGTCGTACCTTCGCCTGGGCGCGACGCATAGCAACAGCGCGGGGACCGTCGCTCTCAAGGACGTACTGCAAACGGCCGCCGCGCTCGGGGCGCCGATCATACGCGTATGGGCGAGCGACGTAAGCTCAGATGAGGCTGACGAGCACATCTGGCGTAACACGGTGTCCGAGGCGAAAGAGGCAGCCGCAAGCGCCGCGAAGATGGGCCTGGTACTGGCGGCGGAGATGCACAGCAACACCCTTGCGGACACTGGGCCATGCGCGCGCAAGCTCGTCGAGGACGTGGACAGCGAGGCCTTTGCCCTGAACTTCCAGGCCTCCAGCAAGCTGTCGGATGATGAGCCGACGGAACGGCTGGAGGCGGTGCTGCCGAGCGTGGTGCACCTGCATGCTCAGAATTACGCGCCCCTGGATGAGGATGGTAACCGCGTGGAGCGCGTGGCGTTGGCGGATGGCTTCGTGGACTACGCTCCACTGGTGAGCCGCCTGCGGGAGGTCGGCTACCAGGGCTACCTGGCAGTGGAGTTCGCGCCGAGCAACGCCCAGGACAAGGCCAGCGCCCTGGCTTGTGACTTCGAGTATCTGCGGAGCCTGTGAGAACGACGGACAATGGGGGAACCGTATCGGGGAGGCTGGGAGTTGCAGAACGGCAGGGCCGCCGCGCGCGGGCAGTGATGGAGAGTGGCAACAGTGCGCTGGATTTGGCTGGCGCTGGCCGTAATCGGCATCGGGATGACCGTCTTGGGCATTCGCGGCGGGCAGATGGGCGAGGTCAAGCGTCATGCGTCCTTCCTCTGTAGCGACTGTATCGGCCTCGGCGGCAAGTAATCATGCTACGACGCGTCGAGGCTAAGCATAGACCATGGTACCTCCGCTTCCGGCACCTCATACAGCTACTGTCCGCACTGGTGATTAACTCCTCCTTCCTGGTCGGGCTGAGCGCGCGTGGCGTCTGCGTTCCCGTGCTGAACTGTTGGGCCTGTCCGGGGGCGGCATTCGCGTGCCCGCTGGGCGCGCTTCAGGACGCAATCGCCGATGCGCGCATCGTCTTCGCACTGCCCCTGTACATTCTGGGCTTGATGCTGACTTTCAGCGCTCTCTTCGGGCGCATGATGTGCGGTTGGCTTTGTCCCTTCGGCCTGGTACAAGAGCTGCTGGGCAAACTCAACCGCCATCCGCGGACACTGCCGCGCTGGATGGGGTACCTCAAGTATGCGGTGCTGGTCGGGTTGGTGCTGATCGTGCCCTACATGACCGGCATCCCATGGTTCTGCAGGCTCTGCCCTCAGGGCGCGCTGGAGGGTGGCATATTCCAGCCCCTCCTGCACCCCGAACTGCGCCCGCTCATCGGGAGCTGGTGGTACACGAAGATAGCGATCCTGGTCGGGGTCATGCTGGCGGCCGTCTTCTATCGGCGTCCCTTCTGCCACAGCATCTGCCCTCTGGGTGCATTCTTCTCGCTGTTCAACCGTTTCAGCTTGATCCGGCTGCGCTTCGACCCGGAGAAGTGCACCGACTGCGGCTGGTGTGTGCAGCATTGCCCTCAGGGGCTTGACCCCCGCCGCGAGGTGGACAACTACCTGTGCGTGGGATGCCTCGAGTGCGCAAAGTGCCCCTTCGGGGCCATCCACGTGACTACGGTGCTCTCTGGCGCGAGGGCGCCGATGGTGAACCTGAGGAGCCGGCGGGATAGGAGGAAGGGCGGTGACGGAGGAGGCGCTCAGGGGCCTGTCCCGTGAGCGGATGGAGGAGCTCACGGTGTGCGTGTTGCGCGAGGCCTGGGGGGCCCGGCCCGAGGTGCGGCTCATAGAGTTGGAGGGCCGGCGGATAGTCGTCAAGGACTACGCGGGGTCGGCCACCCTGAGCAAGCGCCTGGTGGGAGCTTTCCTCGTGAGGCGCGAGGCCGCCGCGCTGCGCCGGGCCGAGGGCATGCGCAACATACCGCGAGTCCTTGCCCGGCTGGGCGCGTGTGCGCTGATGGAAGAGTACATACCCTCAGAGCAAATCACGAACCTCGACGAGCCCGAGTTGGACCGCGAGTTCTTCAAGCGTCTCACCGAGATGGTGCGAGAGCTACATCGGCGCGGCGTGGCGCATGGCGACCTGGAGAAGCTCGATAACATCCTGATCACGCCCGAGGGGGAGCCGGCGCTGGTGGACTTCGCGGCGGCGATCCTGGGCGGAGGGAATCCACTCGCCGCGCTGGCGCTGCCGTATGTGCAGCAGAGCGACTTCAGGGGTATATATAAGCTGAAGGAGAGGTACGCCCCGGACTTGCTCAGCGAGGCCGAGCGGAAGTTCCTGCACAATCGGCCGCAGGCGGAGAGGGTTTTTCGGCGGCTGCGCGTGTATGTGCGCAATCCGGTGAAGGCGCTCTCGGGTACGGACCCCGAGCAGACCCGGGGAACTGACGAGTAGTCAACGAGCGTTAGCAGTAGTGACGCCCGATCTGGGCGTCCGGGCACGGAAGGTGTCCCGATGCGGCTGGAACTTACCAGGGCTGGGCGAGAGGCCGCGCGCCGCAGGGAGTTCGAGCGGCTGGCCCTGCAGTACGAGAGGGACGTATTCAACGCGGCGCTGCGCATGACCAGGAACTACTCCGACGCCCAGGACGTGGCGCAGGAGGCGCTGGTCAAGGCGTATCTGGCCTTCGATCAATTCGAGCTAGGGACGAACTTCCGGGCCTGGCTCCTGAAGATCGTCACTAACACCTACATCAACGAGTTCCGGCGCAGGCGGCGCACGCCGGAGATGACGACCTGGGAGGCAATACCGCGCGAGGCCGCGCAGAAGGTGGCGGCGGAGAGCGCCGAGCAGCCGCCTGAGCAGCAGCTTCTCAGGGATGCGCTGGACGTTGAAATCGAGGACGCTCTGGCCGGGCTTCCTGAGGTTTTTCGCGAGGCCGTGATCCTCTCCGACATGCATGGACTGAGCTACAAGGAGATAGCGGAGGCGCTGGAGGTGCCCATCGGCACCATCCGTTCGCGCATAGCCAGGGGACGGCGTGTCCTGCAGGAGAAGCTCAGGGAGTACGCCGAGGCGAGAGGACTGATATAGTTGGCGAGGCATGAGTGCAACCCGGATGACAAGGCCCTGTCCGGCCTTGTGGACGACGACCTGCCGGAGCGGGAGCGACGCCGCGTGGCCCAGCACGTGCTCGCGTGCCCCACGTGCAGCCGGGAGACAGGTCGGCTGCTTGCAGTCAAGAGACTGCTGGCGAGGCCCGAGCTTGATGCCGAGCCGCCCTTGGAGCTGTGGGACGAGACGAGGCGGCGTCTCGATGAGGTGGATGGCCTGCGGGCGCGCGTAAGCTGGGTGCCGCCGCAAGCCCGGCGCTTGGTGGCCATCGCCGCCGTCGGCATCATCATGGTCAGCAGCGCAGTGATACTCAAGACCGCCGTGCTCTCCTCCGTGAGCAGCCCTGCTCTCCTGGTTCAGGCGCATGAGCGTCTTACCGAGGGCGCGTGGGCGGCGGGAGCGCCGGGCGGAGCGTACTCTGCGGTCAGCGTGACACCCTCGGCAATCTCCTGGAGGCCGGTGCGTCGCGCACTGCTCAAGCTCGACGGGACGCTGATAAGTCAGACGGTCTTCCAGGTGGGCCGCTGCCCGGTCTCGCTCTTTGAGGGGCCGGCCGAATGGCATCCCTTCAGCCACGGAGATGCCGCCGCAAAGCTGCCCAACGGGCTTGAGGTGGGCACGGGCGGAGATACCTCCCTGGTCTCGTGGGAGGCAGGCGGCGTGCGCTGGGCCCTGGTTGCGCGGACGACTCCGGCGGACCTCGTTGAACTTGCCCAGCTAAGACGTTCCCTCCCAGGCAGGTCCCCCGGGCTGTAAGGGCGAATTGAAGTGCAGTTCTACCCTGTCCGAGCGAAGGAGCGGCGGTTATGTGGCGATCACGGATGCCTTTCGCACTTACGGCGTGTGCGCTGATGTTGGTATGGGCGCCGACGGCCTTTGCGCAGGACGTTGCAGAAGCGCCGCTTGCGGTGGGCGTGGTAGCCCCGCATTTCGAGATCAAGACGCTTGAGGGCACGCCCGTGAAGCTGTCGGACTGGCACGGCAAGGTAGTGGTGCTGGACTTCTTCATGACATCGTACAAGGGCACGGCCGCACACCTGCAAGTCACGGAGACGCTGGCGACGAAGTACGCGGCCGCCGGCCTGAAGGTGCTCTCCATCAGTCTGCAGCCGGGAGAGACCGGGCCGGCAATGACAAAGAGCTTCGTGGATGAGCACGAGATCGCCCACCCGGTTGCGGCGGACCCGGCTCAGAAGATAGCCCGGATCTACGGCGTCTATGTGCCCCTGCCGGCGGTCTTCGTCATCGGTCGCGATGGGAAGATCACCTTCTATCAAGAGGGCTCCAAGGAGGGCGCCGCGACGAAGCTGGAACAGGCAATAGCCACCGCGCTGGGGACGGCGGTTCCGGCCGGCACAGAGACCGCCGAGGAGCAGCCGCCGCCCGAGGAGACAGCCGAAGCCACAGCGGAAGAAGAGCCGGTCTGCCACTGCTTCAAGCAGAAGGAAGAGTGACCCCCTCGCACCTCTTGTGATCGAGGGCAGCGGCCCGCGTGCTATCCCGCATTGTTCACGAACAGCATGAGCGGCGACCATCGCGACAGTCCCCTGTTGGTGGGGTTGTTGCGTACTGTCCGGCATTCCCGGCGCTCAGGTAGTGTGTTGGGCCTCTCTCAGCCACCCCTACAAGGGGACAGACAGCCATTTCGGGGCCCGCCCGTGGCCGGGAACGCCCGAAATGGTGTCAGTCCCCAACGGCCCAGCGCCGGGTGAGCCCTCCACGTCGGCGTGTCAATGGTGCGGGCTGGGACGGACACAACCGGCATGCGCGACAAGAATGTCGCGCCCCCCTGTAAGTGCCAGGCGTTGCTCGCGAACGGCCCCCACCGCTGAACCCCTCGACCTGAGGTCGCGAGAGCACTACGAGCTAGAAGGTCGCGGCTTGCCCCAGGTAGAATCACCCCCTACTCACGTCAACTTTCGGACCGAGGAGGATTGAGTTGCCCCCGCTTGCCTGCGTGGTGCTCGCCGCCGGCCAGGGCGTCCGGATGAAATCCAGGCTGCCGAAGCCGCTGCATGAGGTCTGCGGTCGGCCTATGATTGACCACGTTCTCGAGACGCTCGCGGAGTTGAGAGCGGAGCGCACCGTGGTCGTCCTGGGTCGGGAAGCGGACCAGGTGCGAAAGCGGCTGCCCGAGGGCGTGGAGGTGGCCGAGCAGGCCGAGCAGCTTGGCACGGGCCACGCTCTCATGTGCGCGGCCGAGGCGCTGCCCGGCTTCGAGGGCGACCTGCTTGTGACCTGCGCCGACATACCCCTTCTGACCGTGGACACTCTGCGCAATCTGATCGAGCACCACCGCGCCGAGGCGGCCGCGGCCACGATCCTCACGACCGAGCCCGAAGACCCCACCGGCTACGGCCGTATCGTGCGCGATCAAAGCGGCGCAGTCACGGCCATCGTGGAGCACGCTGACGCCGATGAGGAGACCCGGCGCATCGGCGAGATAAACACCTCCGTCTACTGCTTCGACGTGGGGGCGTTACTGCCCGCGCTGGAGAGGATCGAGCCTGCAAATGCGCAGGGTGAGTACTATCTGACCGACGCCATCGCAGTCCTCGTGGAGGAGGGGCAGCCGGTGCGGGCGTTGGTCACGCCCGACGCCGATGAGGTGATGGGCATCAATACGCGGGTGCAGCTCGCCGAGGCCGAGCGCATCGCGCGCGAGAGAATCCGCGAGCGCCTCATGCTGGATGGTGTCACGCTGTTGGACCCGCCCTCGACTCTCATTGATGCGGGCGTGAGCATCGGGCGGGACACGGTAATCCACCCGGGCGCGCAGCTCACCGGCGAGACCTCGGTGGGCGAGGATTGCATCATCGGGGCGGGCGTGGCCCTGCGGGGCGCCACGCTCGGCGATGGGGTGCTGGTGCGTGATTCGTGCGTAATCAGCGAGAGCAGCATCGGCAGTGGCTCGGCGGTGGGGCCGTTCACCTACGTACGAGAGGGCAGCGAGGTCGGCGAGGGCTGCAAGCTGGGCAGCTCGGCGGAGGTCAACCGCAGCCGCGTCGGCTCCGGCACCAAGATGCAGCACTTCTCCTACCTGGGTGATAGCGAGGTGGGCGCGAACTGCAACATCGGCGCCGGCGCGGTGACCTGCAACTACGATGGCCTCGAAAAGCACAAGACCATCATCGAGGACGCCGCCTTCATCGGCACCAACGTAACGCTCATCGCGCCGGTGCGCATCGGCGCCGGCGCCTACATCGCCGCCGGCTCGGTCATAACCAAGGACGTGCCGGGCGGGGCGCTCGGCGTAAGCCGGGACCGGCAGAAGAACCTTGAGGGATGGGTGGAGAGGTGGCGGCGCAGGAGAGGGAACCGATGATAAGCCTCGGCATCGTCTCGCTTGAGTCCACGCACGTTGACGCCTTCTGCCGCATCTTCAACTCCGATTCCGCGGAGCCCTCGCACCTGGATGGCGCGCAGGTCGTCGCCCTGTGCAGCCAGGACAACTCCCCGCAGCGCATCGAGGAACTCAAGGCGGAGTTCGAGATCGAGACCGTGCTCTACTCCCCGGCCGACTTGGTCCCGATCGTGGACGCCGCACTCATGCTGGGGCGCGATGGCAGCCGCCACGTCGAGCAGGCCATGCCCTTCCTGGAGGCTGGCAAGCCCTGCTTCGTGGACAAGCCCTTCGCGCATGACCTCGATGACGCCCGCGCGATGGTGGATGCTGCCGTGGAGAACGAGGCGCCGCTGATGTCATGCTCGGGTCTGCGCTTCAGCGACGAGCTGGCGACGGCGCTGGAGCAGCTTGACGGTGAGGTGCTGCACGCCTCCCTGATCGGGCCGGGGGAGCTGTACTTCTACGGCATCCATCTGACCGACCTGCTCAATGCGGTGATGGGGCCGGGCGTGGAGTGCGTCGCGAACCTGGCTGAGAGCGACTTCGACCTGCTGAGCGTCAGCTTCGGGGATGGGCGCTCGGCCTCGCTTCAGTTGCTGCGCAACGCCAAGGCAGGGCATCACGGGGAGCTTTTCACCGAGGCGGGCTCGGTCAGCTTCGTGGTCGAGAGCAAGGCCTTCTACCGCAGCACCATGGCGGAGTTCCTGCGGATGATCGAGACCGGCGAGCCGCCCATTGACTACGAGGACACCATCGAGACGGTGGCGATGTTAGTGGCGGCGGACCTCTCGGCGCAGCAAGGCGGCCGTCCGGTGCGCCTGGCCGAACTCAGGCCGGGCAGAGAGCACATGGCGCCGTCGGTCAGTTAGTGCTGTTTCCCGGAACCGTGGTCGTGTCTGGGAGCGCCGAAGTAAGAGTGCTTGTAAGGGTGTTTGTAGGGGTGTTCGTAGGTCGGGCTTTCTAGCCCGACTCCGTTGAGCCTTGAGGGAGTGGCCGACGAGTCGGGCTGGAAAGCCCGACCTACAGGCCCGACCTACAGGCCCGACCTACAGGGCCGACCTACAGGCCTGACCTACAGGCCCGACCTACAGGCCCGACCTACAGGGCCGACCTACAGGCCTGACCTACAGGCCCGACCTACAGGGCCGACCTACAGGCCCGACCTACAGGCCCGACCTACAGGCCCGACCTACAAGCGCGACCTGCAACCTGCCATGCTCGAGCGGTGCAACATGGTCACGGGCAGGGCTCTGCCGCTGCCCAGGTGAGCGTGACTTGTGAGGACAACCGCTAGATCCCCAGCCCGCCTTTGACGCGCACCAGGCGCATGATGTCGCTCTGGCTGATGATGCCGATGATGCTGCCCGCGTAGTCGGTCACCAGCAGCCGCCCCGCGTTGTTCTCGGCCATCTTCATCATCGCCTCCACCGCCTCCCGATCCGCCGTGATGGTCATCTTCTCAGGGTCCAGCGGCCGCGTTACCTCCCTCACCGTCGTCATGAGCCAGCGCTCGCGCGGCACGGCCTGAAGGTCGTCCATGCGCACCAGGCCGATGATGCTCCCGTGGTCCTCCACTCCAAAGGCCGTGAACCTGGCAGAGAGGAAGTAGGCGTGCGCGGCGTGGTCGAGGTCAATGTCCGCCGGGATGGTGGCGACTGGGCTGCTCATCAGGTCGTGGACGTAGATGTCGCCGAGAGTGTGCTCTATCTGGACCCGCTGGTTGCTGGCCTTCGCCATCATCGCCAGCAGCCAGCCCAGGGCAAGCATCCAGATGCCGCCGCCGACAGCGCCAGTGAAGATCTGCAGGAAGCCGAACGCCACCATGGTGTAGCCGAACCACTCCCCGATGGTCGCGGCGACGCGCGTGGCGCGCTCGAGACTCTTCCAGGAGGCCCACAGGATCGAGCGCAGCACCCGGCCGCCGTCGAGGGGATAGGCAGGCAGCAGGTTGAAGCCGGCCAGCAGTGCGTTGATGACGGCGAGCCAGTGGCATGAGAACGTCCATATCGGGGCAGCTCCGGCGGCCCTTGCAGCCTTGTCGAGCAGCCCGAACATGACTGCCAGGAAGAGGCTCATCAGCGGGCCCATGATAGCCACCTTGAACTCGACGCCTGGGCTGCGTGGCTCGTGGCTTATCTGAGCGACTCCCCCGAAGACGAACAGAGTGATGCGCGAGACCTTCATCCCCAGCCGGATTGCCATCACTGAGTGCGCCAGCTCGTGCAGCAGCAGTGACACGAAGAAGAGAACCGTAGTGACGAGGGCCGCCAGCCACAATTGATGCTGCGGGACCTCTCTCGTGGCGTCCGACAGTTCGCTGGACACCGACATGAAGATGAGGCCGAAGATAATGAGCCACGTGTAGTTGATCTCCAGGTTTATGCCAAAGACCTTACCTATGTGCCAGCCGCGCATTTGCATCACCTCGTAGGAAGACTATTCGACAGGCGTCACACGCCCACCTACACGGCGCAATATCCTGCGCACAGGCGCCCCCGTCTGTGCGACCGTAATGCCGAACTCCACAGGTGAGGGCACCTGTGGGCACAAATGGTGGTAGAGACGCAGGGCAATCCCTCGGTCGAAGCTGGCACGATCTCCGGTCAGGCACTGGCCTGGCGCTGCTGCTGTGCACCCCAGGCGATGGTATGCTATAATGAGCACCGACGTGTGGCGGGAGTTGGAGGCTGGAAGCGGGAAGGGCTGAACCGCGAAGGCTGAATAGGGGCGTCGTTTCTCGCCTCACGCATCCAGCCTCCCGCATCCGCTGTTTCGAGGTGAGGCGATGCCGAGGGCCGTGGCAGAACTGCTGCATCGGGAGCAGGCGGCGCCGGGGCACTACCTACTGCAATTGCGGTGCCCGGAGATAGCGGCGGACGCAAAGCCGGGGCAGTTCGTGCATCTGCGCCTCAGCGAGGGCCTGGAACCTCTGCTCAGGCGCCCGTTCTCCATCATGCGCACCGAGCCGCGAGAGGAGCGCATCTGGCTGCTGGTACAGGTGGTTGGCAGCGGCACCGGGCTGATAGCTACTCACGACGAGGGGACCGTCTATGACCTGCTGGGCCCGCTGGGCAGGGGCTGGCGGCTGCCGCGGGCGAACGAGACGGCGCTGCTGGTGGCCGGGGGCGTCGGCGTTGCCCCGTTGATCTTCCTGGCGGATGCGCTGAGCGTGTCAGACCTGGGTGTCTACGTCCGGTCGCTCTTCGGCGCAGCCACGAACGAGGCTCTTGTGTGTTGGACGGAGTTCGCGGGGCGCTGCAATGAGTTCACCACGGCCACCGAGGACGGCTCCGCCGGCGAGCAGGGCCTGGTAACGGAGGTCCTGGCGCGAGAGTTGGAGCGTGGAGACGCTGACCGCGTTTATGCCTGCGGCCCGCCAGGGATGCTGGTGGAGGTCGCCAGGCTGTGCGCGGAGTACGACGTGCCGTGCCAGGTCTCGATGGAGCAGTGGATGGCATGTGGGGTCGGAGCGTGCCTCGGGTGCGCGGTGCCCTCGGCGAAGGGGCCACAGGAGTACGTGCGCGTGTGCACGGAGGGCCCGGTGTTCGATACCACGGAGATTGCCTGGGACAGGATGCGGCCATGAGCGCAATGGAGCCGGACCTGTCGGTGGAGCTGGCCGGTCTGAAACTGGCTAACCCGGTGATGAGCGCCTCCGGCACCTTCGGCTACGGAACCGAGTACGCGCCCTACCTGGACTGCTCGCGGCTCGGCGCCATCGTGACCAAGGCCGTTACGCTGGAGGCGCGCGCCGGCAATCCGCCTCCGCGAGTGCGTGAGACGCCCGCCGGGATGCTCAACTCCATCGGCCTTCAGAATCCCGGGGTCGAGGCCTTCATCGCGGAGAAGCTGCCCCCCCTGCGCGAGTTCGGCGTGCCCATCATCGTCAACATCTCCGGGCAGCGCATCGAGGACTTCGTGCGGCTGGCGGAGCGACTGAGCCAGGCCGACGGCGTCAGCGCGCTGGAGGTCAATATCTCGTGCCCGAACGTCGAGCACGAGGGGATGTTCTTCGGCACCGACCCGGAACTGACGGCAAGGCTCGTGGCGGCGATCGCTGAGACTTCGGCAGCGCCGGTCATCGTCAAGCTCTCGCCGAACGTGACCGACATCGTGGAGATGTCCGTCGCGGCGCAGCAGGCTGGGGCGGACGCCCTCTCGCTCATCAACACGCTGCTGGGCATGAGCATAGATGTGGAGGCGCGCCGCCCGCACCTGGGCAATGTCACCGGCGGGCTGTCCGGGCCGGCGATCCGGCCCGTGGCCGTGCGGATGGTCTACGAGGTGGCGCAGGAGGTGGACCTGCCGCTGATAGGCATGGGCGGGATCATGACCGCGCGTGACGCGCTGGAGTTCATCCTGGTGGGCGCGACGGCAGTGGGGGTGGGGACAGCGAACTTCGTGGAGCCGGCCTCGACGGTGCGCGTCATTGACGGGCTGGCGGAGTACTGTCGCCGGCATGGGGTCCCTCGCGTTGCTGACCTGGTCGGCGCACTTGAGGGCACATAGGGGCCAGCAGCGAGTCGGAGTTCCTGCTCCGACTGGCCCTGCCGTAGGCCTACATAGAGACGACGCGCCTGCAAGAACCCGGCGCCATCGCCGAACGTCAACCCCCAAGGAGCAACTATGAAGCACTTCCTGCGGCCGATTGAGGTAGACAGTGCGCAGTACGAACGCCTGGAGGGGCTCGCCCGGCGGTGCCTGGAGGCGGCGCGCGTGGAGGCGAGCGACGGCACCATCATCTACCAGCCGGACGGGTCCGACAAGTACTCGGGCATGTACATGCGCGACTTCTGCTACGCAGTGGAGGGCGCCGGGCACCTGCTAAGGCCGGAGGAGATCGCGGCGGCCATTGACTACCTGTTCGACCGCCAGCGTGAGGATGGCCTCATGCCCAACCGCGTGGACCCCGACGGCACAGCCATCTATGTCGTCAACGAGCGCAATGAAGCCCTCGCTCAGCCCCCGACCGACAACGCACAGTTCGCGGTAAAGCTGGTCAAGGCGTACGTGGACCTCACGGGCGACTACGTCTTCTTCCTGGAGCGGCGCAACGCACTCATGGACGCGATGCAGACCGTGCCGCTGAGCGAGGATGCGCTGGTGTTCGTGGACCCGAGCCACCCTCATTCGGCCTACGGCTTCACGGACACGGTGGCGAAGACCGGCGAGGTGCTCTTCTCCTCGCTGCTCTACTGGGAGGCCTGCCTGCTGCTCGCTAGCATGGCGCAGGAAGCCGAGGACCACGATACCGCGCACACCTGGTTCGAGACCGCCGAGCGCGTCGGGAGGGTGCTCCACGAGTTGCTGGATGATCGGACACGCATGTTCCGCGCCGCGACCGGGGATTGTCGGCAGGTGGACCTGTGGGGCAGCGCCTACGCCGGGGTCATCCGCGCAGCCACCAAGAGCCAGACGAGACGCATCGCGGAGTTCTTCTTCGACAACTACGAGGACTGCATCCTCCGTGGCTGCGTGCGGCACCTGCCCGGCGACGAGACCTGGGAGCGGATGCTCGTAGACGTCGCTCCCGGCACCTATCAGAATGGCGCCTACTGGGCGACGCCCTCGGGCTGGGTGGCGATGGTGCTGGACAAATATGACCCGGAGACCGCGAGGATGTTCGTAGATGAGGTGATTGACGAGCTTGAGGAGGGCGAGGCGCCGGAGTGGATCAACGAGGAAACGCGGGCCGTGCCGCTGTATGTGGCGAGCGTCACGAACGTGCTGAGGGCGGTGAAGGGGGTCTGAGGGTGTAAGGCGTCGCCTCACCCCCTGACCCCCTCTCCCGCGTGTCTCCTTCGGAGACCCTTGGGAGAGGGGGAATACGGCAAGCAGAGTCGAGCGGGAGGCGCGACGAGGGGGAGAAAGCTGCAAGGGAACTGAGCGCTGGGCCGGGCCTTTGTCTGCCTGAAGTGGCTGGGTAGAAAGCAAAGGCGTGGGCGGGCAGGGGCAAAGGGTTGCCTCACCCCCTGACCCCCTCTCCCTCGTGATCTGCGCCCCGAGGGCGGGTCAGATGCGGCTTGGGAGAGGGGGAACAAGGCAAGGAGAGTCGAGCACGAGGCGCGACGAGGGGGAGAAGGCTGCCTTCGCGAGGGAAGGGCCGAGGGGGAGCCAACAGCGTCAGCCGGAGGGAGCGAAGCAGGCTGTCGCACCGTCTCACAAGTCGTGTACAGCGAAAGGATTCACGAACCGTCAGGCCAGTCGCTACGGGCTTGCAGTTGTTCTCCCCCTCTCCCAAGAGGCTTCCCGCCGATAGGCGGGAAGACGTGCGGGAGAGGGGGCCGGGGGGTGAGGCGAAATGAGCCGCATCAAGCGCGTCGCCTCCGCCGATAAGGTGCGCTTCGCCCGCGAGCAGCGGCAGAACCCGACGCGCGCAGAGGAGGCTCTATGGGAGGTCCTTCGCGATAGGCCCCTCGGCATGAAGTTCCGCCGCCAGCATCCCATCGGGAAGTTCGTGCTCGACTTCTACTGCGAGGAGGCACGGCTCGCGGTCGAGATAGATGGGCCCGATCACGCGGCTCAAGCGAACTACGACGACTGGCGCGATGAGCAATTGGGCCAGCGCGGGATCCGAGTCCTGAGGATCGCATCAGAGGACGTTGAGAAAGACATGAGGAGGGTGCTGGAACGGATAAAGGCTCGCCTCACCCCCTGACCCCCTCTCCCGCGTGTCTCCTTCGGAGACCCTTGGGAGAGGGGGAATAAGGCAAGCAGAGTCGAGCGGGAGGCGCGACGAGGGGGAGAAGGGCGGGCGGGGGCAAAGGGTTGCCTCACCCCCTGACCCCCTCTCCCGCGTGTCTCCTTCGGAGACCCTTGGGAGAGGGGGAATAAGGCAAGCAGAGTCGAGCGGGAGGCGCGACGAGGGGGAGAAGGCTGGAAGGGAACTGAGCGCCGGGTCGGGCCTTTGTCTGCCTGAAGTGGCTGGGTAGAAAGCAAAGGCGTGGGCGGGCGGGGGCAAAGGGTTGCCTCACCCCCTGACCCCCTCTCCCGCGTGTCTCCTTCGGAGACCCTTG
>JALGVE010000055.1 GCA_029820045.1 Candidatus Zipacnadia bacterium
TAGCCGCCGTGCCCCGCGCGGCTGTTGTAAGGGCGCACAGGGGCCTCCGATGGGCGGGGCACGGGTCGCCGCCCTACACTCACAAGCCGACTTACTCTTAAAACGATGCTCCTGTAGTGAGTGTGGTAGTCTGGACTCCGGCGGCCGCAATAGCTATACTCTGTGGTTGGGGCTGTGTCGCGACTGTGCGTCGCGCCCGAACTGACCGTGGTGTGCGTCAGAAAGCAGTACGGGTGGACGTCGGCTGTCGGCATGCGGAGTTCGGAGGTGCGAAGTGCCCAAGAGATATGCGGACCCACCGATCCAAGCGGAAGACGTCCTCTTTGCACTCGTGTCAAAGAGGATCAGAATCCCCTAGTCAGCAGATGTCAGGGAGTGCCTAGTCCAGTATCCCGACATGATTGATCCCTTTCCCGATCTAGTTACGTCCGCCATTAGGCAAGCTGATAGGGTCATCAAGGAATTGACAGAGTCGGGGTGACGCAGGGCGTCTCTCTTTCTCTGCCACTGATCTCCCGCTCCCCGGTTTCAGCCGGCCAAGCCCTCGCGGGCGATGTCCTCCATAATCTCGAGGTCGCGGAGGGAGTCCCGCCCGGAACTTAGCGGCTCCCTGCCCTCGCGCACACACTCCAGGAAGTGCCGCGCCTCGTTCTCGAAGGCCCACGTCCACGGGCCGATCGGCTGGCGCACCTCGGGAGCCTCGCCGCCCCGGTAGACCGTTACCTTCGCTGACACATTGCGCAGAAGCGGCGGCGGGGTCTCGATCTCGATCCAGCCGCGCTCGAAGTACACGCGCGTGTGCTCCTCCCAGGCGTGGGCGCTGAGAATTCCCAACTCCAGGTTGACCGGGAAGCCGCCACCGTCGAGGAGCACCACCCAGCTCGGCCCGCTCATGTCCACATGCCTGACCTCCAGCGGCGAGCCCAGGAGATGGCGCAGCAGGTTCACATTGTGACAGAAGACGTTGTTCAGGCGTCGGTAGTCGCCCGCGGCCTGCTCCGGCAGCCATGAGGGCAGCGGGGTGCGCTCGACCTCGGGGTACTGCTCATCGGTGGTGATGTGCCCCGCCAGCCCCGCCGTCCAACCTCCGCAGAAGCAGTGCCCGCGGGCGAAGGTCAGCTCGCCCAGCTCACCGCTCTCGCGCCAGCCCTCGATGAGCCGCAGGGCCTCGCGCACGCCGTCGTCGTAGCGCTTCATGAAGCCGACCATCAACTGCGCCTGGCCCTCGCGGCCCGCCTCGACCATGCGCCGGGCCGCCTCCACGCTCAGGGCCATCGGCTTCTCCGTCATGACCGGCTTGCCCGCGTGCAGCAGGTCACAGGTGATGCGCTCGTTGAGGTCCTCGGGAGTGATGGAAACCACGGCGTCAATGTCATCGGCCTCCGCAAGCTCGGCATGGGTCGCCACGGTTCGCGGGATGCCGTACTTCTGCGCCACGAGCTCGCGCAGGCGCGGGCGCAACTCGGCGAGCGCCACCACCTCGCAGTCCTCCTGGGCCGCGAAGTTCGCCAGGTGAACCAACTGACCCATGAAGCCGCAGCCGACGAACCCTATGCGCAGCTTCTCAGCGGACATGTTCGCTCACTCCTTGGAAGGCGCTACCAGTCTCGCACGCGCGCGCTCAAGTCGCGCTCCAGGCGCTGGGTGATGGTCCGCATCAGCGCGTCAACCTCGTCGTCGGTAAGCGTCCGCTCCGGATGGCGGAAGGTCAGCCGGAGGGCGATCTGCTTGTTGCCCGCGCCCAGGCGCTCCGGGTCTTCATACACGTCGAAGACCTCGACGCTCGCCAGCTCATCGCCGGCAGCCTGCTCAACTGCGGTCGTCAGGGTGCTGGCGTCGTGCTCCTCATCATCCGGCACCACCAGCGCCAGGTCCCGCAGCGCCGCCGGCATGCGTGGCACCGGCTCGTAGTGGGCCTGAAGCTGCGCGTGCTGGAAGAGCACCTCCAGGTCCAGCTCCATCACGTATGCCGGGTGCTGTAGGTCGTACGCGTCGCGGACCTCCGGTGCGACCTCGCCTAGCGCGCCCGCGTACTCGCCCGAGACCAGGAGCTGCGCGGAGCGTCCGGGGTGCAGCGAGGGATGCCGGGCGCGCTCGAAGACCACCTCATCCAGGCCCAGCGACCGGCAGAGCTGCTCCACGAGGCCCTTGAGCCAGTAGAAATCCGCCTCGGCGACCTCGGCCGGGAGGTTCCACCCGGAGGTCATGACGCTGCCCATCACAATCGCGCCGAGGCGCCGTCGTTCCTCCGGTAGTCCCCTGGGCGCCTGCGCACCTTCCTCCTCCCCAGCCGAGGGCTTGCCCTCGGCTGGCGGTGCCGGTAGGAACACGCGGCTGACTTCGAAGAGCGCGACGTCCTGCACGCGCTGACGCACGTTGTCGCGCGCTGCGTCGAACAGGGACGGAAGCAAGGTGGTGCGCATCAGGTCCTCATGCGCTGACACCGGATCGCGCAGGCGAAGCGCCGAGCGTTCCGGCGCATCCTCGGGGAGGCCGATGCTGTCAAGGTCATGCTGGCCCATCATGGAGAAGCTGAGGCTCTCGCAGACCCCGGCGGCCCGCATCACCTCGCGCACGCGCCGCTCCAGCTTCTGCTCACGGGTGAGCACCGCGGCCGCGTTGCCCGCCCTCGGCAGGGTCATCGGAATACTGTCATAGCCGTGCACGATGGCGACCTCTTCGATGAGGTCAATCTCCCGCTCCAGGTCGGGCCGGTGCGTGGGGACGGTCACGAGGAGGGCATCCGGCTCCGGGAGCTTCACGGCTGGTCTGCCGGGGGCGCCCTCACGATCCTCCTCGGCTACCGGCACGCCGCCACCGAGGTAGGTCTCAACGCCTCGCACGCTCAGTCCGTACTGCATCCTGACCTCCAGACCCAGCCGTTTCAACAGCTCCTCCATCTCCTGGCCACTGAGGTCCGTGCCCAGCACCGCGTTGCAGCGGTCGGGCCGCATGGTGATGGCTCGAAGCTCAAACTCCTCGGTGCGCACATCGAGCGCGGGGCCGACGATCTCGCCGCCGGCGCTGTCCAGGATCAGTTGCGCGGCGCGTGCCAGAGCCGGCAGGGTCAGGTTCGGGTCCACATAGCGCTCGAAGCGGTAGGAGGCCTCGGTGCTGAGGGGGAGGCGCTGGGAGGTGCGCCGAATCAGGGTCGGGTTGAAGTGCGCCGACTCGAGCAGCACGTCCTTGGTCAGCTTGCGCACCTCGCTGTCGAGGCCGCCCATGATGCCAGCCAAGGCCACCGGGCCCTTGGGGTCGCAGATTACCAGGTCATCGGGCGTCAGATAGCGCCACTGATCGTCAATGGTAAGCATTCGCTCGCCTGGCTCCGCGCGGCGCACGATGATGTGACCGTCTATGAGCAGGCGGTGGTCGAAGGCGTGCAGCGGTTGGCCCGTCTCCCAGACCACGTAGTTGGTGGCATCCACCACGTTGCTGATGGGGCGGATGCCGGCCGCCTCCAGCCGGTGTGCCAGCCACTCCGGCGACGGCCCTACATCGACGCCGGTCACACGCAGGGCGCTGTAGCGCGGGCAGCCCTCCAGGTCCAGGATCTGCACACGCGTGTCGCCCTCGGTCAGGTCATCATCGGCACGGATCGGCTCGTCCGTCGCCGGCAGGGACATCTCCGGCGGCGTGAACTCCACGTCCAGCAGCGCCGCCGCATGACGCGCCACGCCGATCATGGAGAGCAGGTCGCCGCGGTTAGAGGTCACCGAGGTGATGAGCACCTTGTCGGAGGCCTGTCCGTCCTCGGAGGTCCAGTCCTCGATCTCCTCAACCTCCAGGCCACCCATGGTCAGCACATGGGCCAACTCCTCGGGCGAGGCATCGGTGTCTATGTACTCCATCAGCCAACCGTATGGTACTCGCATCGTCGGGTCCTCCGCTCTTCCGTCAGAGCATGGTACGACAGGCGCCCTCGCCTGTCGCACGAACGCCACTTGGCACAGGCGAGGGCACCTGTGCTACCCATGTGTTGGCACGGCCCTACATCAGAACTGCGTCAGCACCCTCATGTCGCCGCTGTAGAACACGCGGATGTCCTTGATGCCGTAGCGCAGCATGGCGAAGCGCTCGATGCCCACCCCGAAAGCAAAGCCCGTGTATCTCTCTGTGTCATAACCGACGCCCGCGAGCACGTTCGGATCAACCATGCCCGCGCCGCCCAGCTCCAGCCACCCTGTGCCTGAGCAGACCCGGCAGCCCACCCCGCCGCAGATGAAGCAGCTCACCGCGAACTCGGCGCTGGGCTCGGTGAAGGGGAAGAAGTCGGGGCGGAAGCGCACCCGCACCTCCGGCCCGAACATCCCCTCGGCGAAGGCCTGAAGCGTGCCCTTGAGGTCGGCGAAGGTGATGCCCTCGTCTACCAGCAAGCCCTCAAGCTGATAGAAGGTGTGACAGTGCGTCGCATCCACGGTGTCTCGCCGGTAGCAGCGCCCCGGCACGACCACGCGCACCGGTGGCTCCTGCTTCTCCATCACCCGAATCTGCACCGTCGAGGTCTGGCTGCGCAGCAGCACGTCGTCCTCAACGTAGAAGGTCATCTGCTCATCCATCGCCGGATGGTCCTCGGGGTAGTTGAGGGCCTCGAAGGCGTGATAGTAGTCCTCTATCTCCGGCCCCTCGGCGACAAGGTAGCCGAGCCCCAAGAATATCTCGATCATGTCCTCCATGGTGGCAAGCAGCGGGTGCTTACCCGCGATGAGCGGCGCCCGGCCGGGGAGCGTCACGTCCAGACGGTCTTCGGGGAAGGCGGCCTTGCCGCTTGCCAGCTTCTGCCGCCGCTGCTCAAGCAGGGCCTCAAGTTGGCGGGTGGTCTGATTGATGAGCTTGCCGACAGCGGGGCGGTCCTCCTCGGGGAGGTCCTTGAGCCCCTGGCGTATCTCCCGCAGCAGCCCCTTGCGGCCGAGGAAGCGCCGCCGCTCCGCCTCCAACTCTTCCTCAGTGGTAGCGGCCTCAAGGGCCGCACGGGCCTGGTCAGATAGCTGCCTGATGCTCTCTTCCATTGCGCAACCTCCTTGGACGTGCGACCACCGAGCCATGGCACAGGGGCGCCGACATTGTTGCCTGTCCGCCGTAGCTTCAGCGAAGGTGGGTCGGCGGCCGTCTGTCATCCCGGCTTCGAGCTGTCGGCCCCCAGCCTCCTGCCGACCGGCCTTGCGCGACAAGGATGTCGCGCCTCCTCGCGGTGGGTGGTCCCTTGGCGATTGCGGCCGCTGCCCCTTGCCCCTTGCCCATTGCCACTGTACGCAAAATGCCCCGCGCCTTCGTCCCAGGGACGAAAGCCGGGGCTTCCGCTGTACCACCCTATGCGGTGGGGGCTCCGATAACGGTGGAGCGGGCCGGCTCAGCCTACCGGTCCGGCGGGGCCAGGGGCGCACAGGCGAGGCCGCCTGTGCCACAAGGGCGTGGCCCTCGCAGGACGTTCAGCCTGCGACTCCGGAGCGAACTTCAGCGCGAGGCCACCCGGGGCGCTCTCAGCCTGCGGCAACCCCTCTCTGTGAGGAAGCGGAGCTTCCTCAGGGCACTTCTCGCGCCTACTTCTCTCCTTCGCAGTCCTTCTCGTATTGTCGCTGTCGGAGGACTTCGAATACCAGAATGCCGGCCGCGACCGCTACGTTCAGGCTCTCCGCGCGGCCCGGCATCGGTATACGCACCTTCAGATCGGCCTGGCTTGCCACGTCTCGGTCGAGGCCGTGAGCCTCGCTGCCCATCATCACGAGTGTGCGAGCCGGATAGCGCACTTCAGCATAAGGCCGCGCCTCCTCAAGGCAAGCCGCGACCGTCGTCATGTCGCTATCCCGCGACCAGGCCAACATCGCTTTGACCGCGACCTTCTGCGCAGCCGGTATGTGAAAGACCGAACCGGCCGTCGCCCGCACGACCTTCGGCTCGTAGAGGTCCACGCAACTCCCCGCAGCGATGAAAGCATCCGCGCCGGCCCCAGCCGCAGTGCGAAGCAGCGCACCCATGTTGCCCGGGTCGCGCACCTCCACCGCCGCCAGCACGAGGGAGGCCTCGGACGGGAGGTCCTGCAACTGCGTTTGCGGGATGGCGACCGCCGCCGCTATCCCCTCGGGGGCCTCCACCTGGCTGAAGGCCCGGAAGGCCCGCTCGCTCATCTCAAAGGTCTCTGCGCCGCTCTGTCCCAGCCGCCCGGCGACTACCCGCGCCCGCTCGGTGACAATCAGGTCGGGACAGTGCGCCACCGACTCGACCTTGGCCCCGCGGTCCAGGGCCTCCTCCAGCACGCGCACACCCTCCACCAGGAACTGACCGTGCTGCGCTCGGCCCTTCTTCGTCGCCAGCGACCTGAGGCGTTTGACGTGCTGATTGTGCGGGCTGTCAATGACGCACATCGGACCTCCGACCTCGGACCTGACGGCAGAACTGCCGTGGTGGTGAGACGCGAGTCCGTGGTCCGCTATCCGAGGTCCGTGGTTCGACTAGTTCATCGCCTGCTTGGCGATCTCAGCGACCTGGGCGAAGGCCGCCGGGTCGTCGTAGGCGATCTGGGCGAGCATCTTGCGGTTAAGCTGGACGCCGGCCTTCTTCAGGCCGCCCATGAGGCGGCTGTAGTTGGTCCCGTTCATGCGGGCCGCCGCATTGATGCGGGCATTCCACAGGCGCCGGAAGTCGCGCTTGCGCAGGCGGCGGTGGCGCCAGGCATAAGCGCCCCCACGGGTCAAGGTCTCGTATGCGGTCTTGAACAGCCGGTGGCGGCCACCGACGTAGCCCTTGGCGGCCTTCAGTACCTTCTTGCGCCGCCGGCGCGCTACCGTACCCCTCTTTACACGTGCCATCTTGTGACGAACCTCCCTGCATCGCCGGCAAAGGGCAAGAACGGCTGGGAATGGGGAATAGGGAATCAGCAATAGGGGAACGACGAACAGCAACGACCAGGTCATCTGCTGTGTGCCGTAGGTTGTTTGCCCATTCCCCATTGCCCATGGGCCTTCGTCAAGGCTTCGGCCCACAAGTTGCCTGGCGTTGATTCACCGCTCTCGCAGTACGCGCTCGATGGCTTTCTTGTCAACTCGGGCAACCTCGCCCTCGGTGCCAAGCCGTCGCTTGCGGCTCCTGCTCTTCTTGGACGCCAGGTGGCTCTGGCCCTGGCGCTTGTATACAAGCTTGCCGGTGCCGGTGCGCTTGAAGCGCTTGGACGCCGCCTTATTGGTCCTCATCTTGGCCACTAGTACCTACCCCTAACTGTGCGGCGCGTGCCGTTGCGGAACTCGCGCCCGTCCTGTTGGTACGACAGGCGCCCTCGCCTGTCGACACACGTACAAAGCGCACAGGCGAGGGCGCCTGTGCTACCACGAAACTCTCACCGGCCAGCAGACATGCCCCGGCCGGTGAGAGGATTGCTCGAGAGGCTTCCGCTATTCCCGCTGACCACCGGATTTGGGGCGCAGCACCATGGTCATACGCCGGCCATCCATCTGGGGCGGCTGCTCGACCTCACCGAACTCGCTGCAGCCTTCGATGAAGTTCTGCAACTGCGCGACCGCGATTTGCTTGTGCCGAAGCTCGGGGCCACGAAAGATGACGTTGAACTTGACCATGTCCCCCTTCTTGAGGAACTTATTGGCGTTGCGCATCTTGAACTCGATGTCGTGGCGGTCCGTGTTCGGCCTGACGCGGATGGACTTCACGTCCATCTGCTTGGATTTCTTCTTAGCTTCCTTGGCCTTCTTCTGTGCATCATACCGGAACTTGCCGTGATCCATGATCCGGCACACCGGTGGGTCCGCATTCGGCGCTACCTCTATGAGGTCCAGGCCTTGGCTCCGAGCGGCCTCCACAGCCTGAGTGGTCGGCATGATGCCAATCTGCTCGCCATCAGCCGCGATTACACGTACTCTGGCGGCGCGTATGCGCTCATTGACACGGTAAGGCTTGTCTATGGGGCCTGCCTCCCAACACGACGCGCGGTTGACGTAGCCTCACCGCCCGCTGGGGGCAACGAGTGTAGGCGAAGAATAGCAGAACCGTCATACGGTGTCAAGGTTGTGCATTTCGGGTCGGTTCTAGCCCTGCCGCTCGTTGCCCTCGGCGGGGGTGCCGTGCCGATCGCGCCTCGGCGGGACCGCGGGCGCCGCTGTCGTATGTAGGGCGCGCACCTGCGGCGCGCCCCAGGCGGGCGGGGCACCCCCCTTCGCCAAGGCTACGGGGGACAAACAGGTCCCCGCCCTACACCACAGAGCCTGCCTCGCAAAACCAATGCTCCTGATTTCGGGCAGAGCGTAAGCGCTCCGCCTTTTCCCTATGCAGGTTGTGCCGCGAGCAGGGCGTTGCGCAGCGACTCGAAGATCGCACGGCCAGGGCCCGGCGCGGACAACGCCTCGCGGATGCCGTAAGCGGACCGGCGCCGCTGCGCCCAGCCCTCCCCCAGGTCTGTCGGCACCTGGCGCAGGAAGCTGGCTCTTTCCGGATGCGGCATCATCGCGAGCACGTTGCCCTCCGGGTTGCACAGACCGGCAATGTTTGCGACCGCGCCGTTGGGATTGATCTCGGGCCGGTCCACCACCTCGCCCTGCGCGTCGCAGTATTGGAAGACGATCTGATCGTTCGCCCGGAGTTGTTCAATCAGGTCCGGGTCCCTGCTGGTGAACCGCCCTTCGCCGTGAGCGATGGGGATGGGGAAGACCTGGCCCGCGTCAAGCTCAGTGGTGAGCAGACAGCGCTCAGGCGCGGCGGCGACCTTGAGGAAAACCCAGCGGCAGCAGAAGCCCGCGATGCGGTGCTCCGGGTCATGGCGGTTCGGTGCCAGCGCCATCTCAATCTCGCCGCGGTGCACGCCGGGAATCAGCCCGGTCTCTATGAGAACCTGCGCTCCGTTGCAGATGCCGAGAACAGGCTTAGGGCGGTCTGCGATCTCCTCCATCATGCGGGCGACGATGGGCTCTTTCGCCGCGATCACGCCGGCGCGCACCCGGTCTTGATAGGAGAAGCCGCCACCGATGATGTAACCATCATAGTCGGCTAGTAACTCCGGGTCCCGGTTCCAGCGGAAGATATCGCAGGGGATGCCGGCGGCCTCCGCCGCCCTCTTGGTTTCCCATTCGCAGTTGGAGCCGGGGAACTGAATCAGAGCTACGCGTGGAGCAGTGCTCTCAGACATCTGCATGCCTCCGTATCGGAAGGCTCAATGGACCGTGCTAGGATTCGCCGCCGGGCCCAGGAGTCCTTCGTCCGATGCACGCCCACCGGCCCGTGGCGCAGGCAGGAGCGACCGGGCCGGACGTCGAAGTGACCCCTGACAAGACCAGCCAGATCGGGAGTGTGGGCGTATGCGACTATTGAGATGGTTGTTGCTCGGGGCAGCGGGGGCGCTCGTGTTTGCATCGGTGGCGCAGCCCGAGAAGGGCGGCGCCAGGCTGCCGCCCCTTAACCTGCAGGCGCCGGCGAACATAGACCTCGTGGACAACAGCGGCTTCGAGGCCCCCCAGTCGAAGAGCTGGCGCTTCAGCGACTGGCCTCCACGCGAGGGCACCCGGGACCAGCTCATCGCGAAATCGGTGTTCTACTCGCAGGACGTGGTTCACGCCGGCGACTGGGCGCTCTGCTTTGACCTCACCACCGTGGGCCAGGATCGGACCCTACTCGCGCAGCAAAAGGGGAGCGCTGAGGTCCTGGCCCCCTATGAGGGGCGACGGATGCGGCTGTCGGCGTGGCTGTGGCAGGCCAGCGGGCGGGCGGGATACCAGGGAGGACTGACCCTGCGCCAGTGGGGCGCGCCGGGGACGCCGCCACTGAGCCACGTGTCGGTGCGGATGCCGGCAGTGCAGGGCGAGTGGACCTATTGTTCCAGCGAGTTCACCCTGAGGATGGGTGAGACCCAGAGGTGGGACGTGGGGGTGGGAATGCGCCAGGTCCCCGACCTGAATAACTCCCCTGTGGTCTACGTGGATGACGTCAAGCTGGAGGCGCTGGCGGAGCCCAGAGTCAGCGCACGCCTGCTGTGCGGTGAGACGGTCTTCCTGCCCGACAACCTCTTGCCGATCAAGGTCGAGGTAGCCGATGACGCCTGGGCTGAAGGGCTGCGCAACCTGCGCTGGAACGTGACCTCACCGGACGGGCTGAGCAGCTATGCCCAGGGCGACCTGACCCTGAATACTCCCAGTTCAGTGGTAGAAGTGACCGTGCCTGAACTTGCCGAGGGCGGATACGCGGTGCGCCTTGCCGTCGGGGCCAAGCCAGGCGAGCGCGACTGCGAGGTCCTGCTGCCGTTCCGAAGAGCGGAGGGTCCCTTTGCACACTGAAAGGTTGCGAACCCACGTGTTTACGGGCACTCGACTTTGCGGGTTACTCTGCGTAGTGATGGGATGCCTTCTGACAGCGGCGGCGCACGCTGAACTGCTTGAGGGCGTGAGGTTCTCCGAGCCCGTGTCCGCCGAAAGCACGCTGGCACACCCTAATCGGCTGCGTTTTGAACTGCCGCGCGCCGCCCAAGCGCCACAGATTGACGGTGAGTTGACCGATGCGTGCTGGCAGGAGGCCGCGGCGCACCTTGGCAAGTTCCGCCTGGGCCTGAGCGCCCTCCCGGCGCGTCATACTCGTGAGGCCTGGGCGACGTACGATGACCAGTTCCTTTACCTGGGCGTCAAGCTGGCGCGGGAGCCCGGCACCCAGTTGCGGGTGCTCACCCATCAGCCGGACAATCCACGT
Organism: Candidatus Zipacnadia bacterium; assembly: GCA_029820045.1. Taxonomy (GTDB): domain Bacteria; phylum Armatimonadota; class Zipacnadia; order Zipacnadales; family UBA5352; genus JALGVE01. The sequence continues at coordinate 10,675 of JALGVE010000055.1, forward strand.
ATCTGGAATGATGACGAGCTGGAGGTGTTCCTGGACCCCTTCAACACGGGGACGGAGTACTACCAACTCATCATGAACAGCGAGGGCGTGCTGTTCGACGCCGCGCACAGCTACAAGGTCGTGCCGGATCCCGGCGGAGTTGGCCCGACGGACACAAAGCTGGAGCGAGAGACGGAGGTCGCGTGGTCGTCCGGGCTGGTGCGCGCGGTGGCGATCCACGATGAGTACTGGAGCGCGGAGATGGCGCTGCCGCTGAGGTCAATCGGGTTGTCCGGCGCGCCGGCGGGACATTCAGTCGGCTTCAACATCACGAGCGCCGATTGGGATACTGACGAGTACACGTGCCTGTCGCCGACCAGTGACTGGCATGACCCGCACCAGTTCGGACTGTTGGCGCTGGGCGAGCCGCGCCTTCGGGTCGAGGAAGTCCAGCTCGGCCGCGTGGGTCAGGGCAAGAACCTGCTGCGGGCACGGGTTGCAGACCTTTCAGGGGAAGCCGGCGCCTACACGCTGGCGCTAACCCTCACCACCCAGGACGGCCGAACCGACAGGAAGAGCGAGTTCGCCCTGGAGGCGGGTGGCGCTCAAACCGTGGGCATGGTGTTTGAGGTTCCCTCAGCCGAGGGTCGCTGGGAACTTGACATGCGCATACTCGACGCGCGTGGGCGGCCGGTGTACGCCGCCCGGCGAGCCGGCGCCTTGCGCGAGCCCATGGTGGTAGGGCTGAAGAGCCACGCGACCTTCACGGATGGCAGGCCCGTGATGGTAGCGGCGCGGCTCGGGGTGGGCAGCATGACTGCGCAGCGTCTGAACCTCGAGGCGCAACTGTTGGACTCAGCCGGGCGCGTGGTTGCCACGCAGGACCTTGGCCCACCCCGGGGGGCCAATCTCACGGCGTGGCTGCCTGTGGAGGACCTGCAGCCGGGCGTGTACCGGCTGCAAGTGACCGCAGTGAGCAACGGCAAGGTAGTAGCGCAGGCCGAAGATGTGCTGCGCGTGGGAGCGTCGCCTTTTGCGCGCACGCAATAGCGGTAATGGGAGGATGTCAGTGATGCGGACTCATGCGCGTCGTAACAGGGGCAGGCACGCGTTGCTTGCCTGGGCCGGTCTAGCCGGCTTGCTCTTGACGACCCTGGCTTGCGCACAGCCCGAAGCGGGGCAGTACGAGCAGCCGCCGGCGCCGCCGCCTGACGGGGTGTGGCAGTTCGACTTTGGCGCGCCTGAGAGCGCGGCTGAGGCCGGGTACTATCGCGTCCTGCCGGACACGGCCTACAGCGCGGAGCAGGGCTTCGGCTATACCGAGGGCCGCGCGTACAAGGCAGCCTTTGACCAGAACCGGCGCATCACACGCGATAACCTGTTACTGGATGACGTGACGCGTGATGGTATCTACGGCGGGACACCGTTCCGCATTGACCTGCCGGATGGGAAGTATCGCGTCGTGGCGCTGACCGGCCAGTACAGCCGCCCCGGCGCGAACCGGCCCGACTCGCATTACCGACAGTACTCGATAACCGCGGGCGAGGCAGTGCTCTATGAGCAGGAGGATACTGCGGAGGCCTTCTTCGATCCGCAAGGCCGCTACTTCCACAACTACTACCGCGACTGGCATCCCGACGTCAACCTGTACGAGGAGAACATCAGTCGCTGGATACCGTTCGGCGAGGGGCAGGTTGAGGTCGCGGGCGGTTCACTGGAGATAACGGCTTCCCGGTATGCCCCCATCAATGGGCTGTGGGTCTTCCCGGTCGGCAGCGAGGCCGGTCAGGCGGCGCTGGAGGCCTTTCGCGCCAAGCAGCAGGCGACCTTCAATGACCAGTACCCGTACCTCGCGGCAGAGCCGGAGCACTCGATGCCCGAGCTGCCAGAGGCAGTCAAACAGGCAGGCGCGGCTATCTACGTGCGCGAAGACGCGAGAGAGCTGCGCCCCGGGACACGCCCTGTGCCTCGCGACTTCGGACGCCCACTGCGGCTCTTCGCCAGCCAGGGAGAGCGAGAGGCCGGCGTCATCGCGGTGACGCCGCTAGCGGATGTGCCGGGGCCTGTTGACCTGACGGCTTCCGACCTGCAAGGCGCCAACGGCGCCCGGATGCCAGCCTCGGCCTTCGACATTCGCTATGTCCGCTACGGAGAGTACCCGGTGACCGGCGGCTACGTGGTGCGGCCGCATTTCCTGGTCCCCTGGCGGCCGGAGCGGATGGAGAAGGGTATAACGCGAGGATTCTGGGTGGACCTGCACACGCCGGAGGACGCCCAGCCGGGCTTCTACGAAGGCACCCTCACCCTTACCGGACCCGGCGTCGACGCGACGTTGCCGGTCGAGGTGCGCGTGTTGCCGCTCAAGCTGCCGAGGTGCAGGCTTTACGCCGGGGTCTACGCCGGAGACCTGCGCGGCACAACCTTCCGGCACTACCGCGGCAGGGAGAACGAGCCGGATGACCTCATCCGAAAGGTGCTGCGCACGCGCATGGAGTTCTATGCCGACCAGGGCTTCACCGGCCTCTACGATAGCCTCGGGTGGTACCCGTTCGAGTACAATGACGGGCAGATCCAGACCACGGAGACCTGGGAGCACTGGCTGGAGGTCTTCCGCACCGCCGCGTCCATCCCCAACTTCCGGGAACGGATCTTCTGCTACTACGTGGGAGGACCACAGATGTTCCCGAAGTGCCCGCACTTCCTGTCTCGTCGCGCGATACCCAAGATGGCGATAGAGGACATCGTCTTCAGCGATGAGGCCGTCGAGGAAATGACCGCAATGACGAAGTTCCTGTACCAGCAGCTCCGGGCTGAGGGCCTTCCTGAGCTTACCTTCTACGTACAGGATGAGCTGGGGAATGATGGGGCCAGGGGCGCGCGCTATGGGCGCGAGCTGCTCCGGGCGCTGAACAAGTGCCGGAAGGCCGTGCCCGGCGGCTTCCGCACGTGTATCTCAACGCTCCGCGTGAGCATCGCTCAGGAATACCTGGACCAGGCGGACATCGTGATGCCGAACCAGGCCTACCCGGTGACACCCGAGACGATCCAGGAGCTTCGCGATCACGGCTGCACGTTGGGGCTTTACAACATGGGCGCGACGCGCTTCAGCTACGGCTTCTATCCGTGGCGGGTGGATGCCTACAACCGCGCGCAATGGTCCTTCAGCTATGACGGCGACTCGCGCGATCCCTTTGAGGCGCTGCCCTCTGGCGCGCGCGTCTCCTGCGATTGTCACTATACACCGGACTGGGAGGTGCTCCCCTCCATCGGCATGTTAGCCCAGCGCGAGGGCGTGGACGACTACCGATACATCCAGTTGCTGGAGGAACGGGTGAAGGCAGCCCAGGCCGCAGGTAAGGGCGAAAGCCCGCAGGCCAAGCAGGCCGGGGCGGTCCTGGTCGAACTGCGCGACGCCGTGAAGGTGACCTACCTTGACCCGAGCAACAACTGGGACAACAGCACCATGAACTACTATCGCTGGCGCGTGGCGCAGGCGGCGATGGACCTTGCGGACGTGCTGGAGTGAACCTACCACTTGGCTCCGAGTAGGGGAAGTGGGCCCGTCCCCTGGCGCGCCGTCAGCGTAGTAGGACAGACGCCCTCGTCTGTCAGCGGTAGGACAGACGCCCTCGTCTGTCAGCAGTAGGACAGACGCCCTCGTCTGTCAGCAGTAGGACAGACGCCCTCGTCTGTCTGGTAA
>JALGVE010000165.1 GCA_029820045.1 Candidatus Zipacnadia bacterium
CCCTCCATGGGCGCGTCCATACGGCACCGGCCCGGCATCCCGCCCGATGGGCGGGACGCCCTACACCGAAAAGAAGCTTGCACGCCCGTCAGCCAGCTAAAACCGATGCTCCTGAGAACCGCGCAGGAGCCTCGGTTTCTTACTAGTGGGGCCGACATTCCTGTCGGCCAATTCCGCCTTGGCCTCTGCGCAATCAGACAGCATAGCGCGGCAAGAGACAGCGGCGCGGGCTTGCAGCCTACCGCCGTCGCGAAACAGCCGGGCTGTCCGCGTCATACCTTACGCGCGCGGAGTTGGGGCCATGCAGGGGTCGCGGGGACGGCGGCTATGCGAGATGCGGGGCGCCGGTATCGTGGCCGAGTTCGGCCAGGGCCTGCTCGGCGGCGGTGACGACATTAGAATCGTCGTCCGAGAGCAGTCGCTGCAGCGGCTCGACCGCGGCCTTGTCGCCAAGTTCGCCGAGAGCCTCGGCCGCAGCGCTGCGAACTGACTCCTTGGGGTCGTCAAGGGCGCCGATGAGGGCGCCCACACTGCGCTTCTTCACGCCGGTGCGCCCGAGGCCGATGCTGGCGTGGCGGCGGACGCTCCACTCCTCGTCTTTGAGCGCCGTGATGAGCGGAGCCACGCAGGTGCGGCTGCCGATCTGCCCGAGGCCGCAGACCGCAGCGAGGCGCACCACCCAGTCCTCGTCCTGGAGACACTTAGCGATGTGCTTTACCGCCTTGGGACTGCCAGTCCCCGCCAGCCCCTCGACCGCCGCGTAGCGGATGTCCTTGTTCGGGTGGCTCAACAGCCCCACGAGGTGATCAATGCTGGACTCCCTGCCCACGCCGCCGAGGGCCATTGCAGCGTAGCGGACCACGCGCTCATCGGGGTCCTCCAGGGCATCAAGCAGGACCCGCTGGGCGCGATCATCGCCGATCTGGCCCAGAACGTCCGCAGCCCAGCGACGCACGGTACCATCACCGGTCTCAAAGGCCTCCAGCAACGCAGGGACCGTCGCAGCACCTACACGCACCAGCGAGTTGGCGGCAGCCTGCCGGACATCGGCGCTGGAGGAGGCAAGGGCGTGCACCAGGGGCTCTATGGCGACGGTGCTCTTGATCTTCCCTAGGGCCTCGGCTGCGGCCTTTGCAAGCTCCACGTTGTCGCTGCTCAGCACGTCAATGAGGGGCTCGATGGCGCGCTTGCTCTTGAGGTCTCCCAGAGCCGTGACCACCGCCCGCTGCACCTCGACATTGGGATCGTTCAGACGCGCCATCAACTCCTGAGCCACGGAGGTGTCACCGATGCTCCCGAGAGCCTCGGCGGCCCACTTGCGCGCAGCCTGATCGCTCCCGATCAGGGTGTCGAGAAGCGCCGCGACAGCGCCGTCTCCGATCTGTGCGAGCGCCGCCGCCGCCGCCGCCTGGGTGTTCTTGCTCGAGTCGGTGAGCGCGGTGATGAGGGGATCAATGGCCTCCTCACTGCCGATCGCGCCCAGGGCCTCCGCGGCCGCCATCCTGATCTTGTAGTCCTTGTCGCCCAGGGCCTTTGTCAAGGGCTTGACCGCCAGGGGGCCAATCTCGGTGAGTTCAAGGATTACCTGCTCACGCGAGGCCGAACTCCGGCCGCGAAGCTTGGATATCAGTGACGAGGCCTTTCGTTTGGCTGAACTCATGGTTTGCCTGTCTGCCGTGGTAGCGTGCAGGGGTTCAGTGAATCTGAGCGCATGTGAAGGTCGTCGCAGACGGACCAACTCGACCGTTAGACAGCATCAGATACCGCCCCGTCGAGGAACTGCCCTCGGCGGCCTTCCCTGGGCAGGACGGGGTAGAGGGCCGTCATTCCCCGCCCGACCCTGGACTCGCCCTGCGCGGGGAGCGCAAGCGCTCCACTGGGAAGGGCGGTTCGGATGGCTCGCGACATGCGAAAGTCGGGTCGCGGGTCTACTGGGCTGGGGCCACCGGTGCTCCCTGAGGCTCCTCCACTTGCAGCTCTTCGGGCCTTGGGGTTGCCTCGCCGGCTGGCCGTTCTGCCTCGCTCTCCCCGGCGGCCGGCGGCTCTTGCCCGCTCTGCTCGGCTGGCTGCTCCTGAGTGGCCTCTCCGCCGGGCGCGGCTTCCCCACTAGCCTCTTCCTGAGGAGCCTCCTTGGCCGGAGCGCCCTCCTCGGGTGCCTGGGGTGCCGGAGGCGCGTACTTAGCTAAGGCGCCACGCACGGAGTCCACGCCGGTCTTGGCGACCTCCTCCATCTCAGAGTATTTGGCGTTGATGTCGCTTATTGCGTGGTCTACCGTGGACCTCATGCGGCGGATCTCATCGGCGGCCTCGGCATCTCCCTGCTGGGCAGCAGCCTTGTGCATGATGTCCAGCTTATCGGCTATGCCTTGGAGGGCGTCTACGACCTTACCCACGTCGCCCAGTTGGAGCGCGGTCTCCGCCGCGACAATGCCCTCTGCGGCTTTATGCAACTGGCCTTCACGCGTCTGCTGCCGCTGTTGAGCTTCCTTGGCGGCCTCTTGTTCGGCGTTCTTCTTCACCGACCACACTCCCAGGGCGATCAGCACGGCCAGAACGATGATGATGACCGCCCAGACACCGCCGCTGCCGCCGCCTCCGGCCTCGGGCACTTCCACCTTGCCCGAGAGGGTCTCCTCTTCGGCCTCCGGCTCAACCTCCTCTTCGGGCTCCTCCGAGGTTTCGTCTTCCGTCGTGTCGTCCCGCTCATCGTCGGACATCGGGCGAGACCCCCTTCAGACGTGTTTTCGCGCTTGCAAGCGAACATGGGACGCCCCGACCGGACGCCCACAATGACAGATTATATGGGAATACGGCCCGCGCGTCAAGTCGGCTGACTTCGCACGGTGAGCTAGATGGGCCTCACCTCGAACTCGCCCCAAGTCGCCAGGGCGTCACCACAAATGATGAGGATGTGTCTCAGCTCGGCGCGTTCCCTGGCCCAAGCGATGGCGCTCTCCGCGTCCTCACGCGCTTTCACCCGGTTGCCAGCCGCGGTCGCCAGCGCATCTGCCAGCGCGCCATCCTCGGCCGCCACGACCACCGCATCCGCGCTGCCCGCGCTGTCGGAATGTCCCACCGTGC
>JALGVE010000056.1 GCA_029820045.1 Candidatus Zipacnadia bacterium
TCCCCTTTTTCGCTGCTTGTCCGCCGTAGCCTTGGCGGAGGTGGATCGTCTGCGAAAAGGCCGACTGTCCGCCTGTTGCGGCCCCTTCACACTTGCACAGCCTCAGCCGGCTAAGACCGATGCTCCTGGACGGGGACCGGGAGCATCGGTTTGGGCTAGCTGGCGGGTGTGAAGTTTCTCAGTGTAGGGCGTCCCGCCCCTCGGGCGGGATGCCGCGCCGCATTGAGTGTCGGGCTGGAAAGCCCGACCTACGCGGGCCGGGAGCCGTTGGAAGGCCGGGCTTTCCTGGCCGCCGAAGCCTTGGCGAAGGTGGCAGCCCGCGCGCGGCAGATGCGACGTGAACGCCGTACGGGGGGCGGGGCTTCAGCCACGATACGGCTATGACACGGGGACGAAGGTCGCCAGGCGTTCACCGATGTGCCGAATGCGTGCCAGGGACGCGGCTGGCGGCATCGTGTCGGCAATGCTGAAGATGATCCCCCGGCCATCGCCGACGGCCTCAATGACCTCGTCCAGGTGCGCCTCGAACTGCTCGTCCGTGAAGCTCTGCTCCAGCACACTCGCCGAGCAGATACCGCCCCAGATTGCGGGGCGCGTCCCGAACGCCTCCCGAACCTCCGCCAGATGCAGCCGGGTCATCGGGAAGGGGCAGATGGAGTCCGCGAGGTCCACGCCGCACTGCACGTAGAGGTCCAGGAGCTGCTGGTTCTCGCCGTCGGTGTGCGTTGCCAGGAGTTTGCCAGACGCGTGCAGGCGGTCCGCCGCCTCGGATAGGTAGGGCGCGAGGTACTTCTCGAACAGCGGCGGCGGCGTGATCATCAGGTCGTAGTTGGCGCCGAAGAGAACCACCTCGGCCGGGCTGGCCGCGCAGGCCTCCACAATCTCGTTAAAGTATCCCTGCATCCGCCGGGCGGTGCGCTCGATGACCTGCGGGTGGTCATACATGTCGTAGTAGAACTGATCGTAGGCGACAAGCTCCTTGAGAAGCTGATGAACCGGCCCGGCCCCCACCCCCGCGTCGGCCACGGCTATGCCGCTGTCCCCGACCTCCCGCTGGAATTCCTCGTAGCGTCCCCCATCGCGCACGACCTCAAGGTCCTCGAAGATCCACGCGACCACATCGTAATCGTCCAGCGACTTGACGGGCTTCTCGGTGACCTGCATCAACGTCACGCCGTCGCGACGCATCTGCTCGGTGTAGACGAGCTTCGCCGACACCGACCCGACCGGCGTGCGATAGGTGACGCGCGTCTCATCGCCGGCGCGCTCGACGACTCTCTGGGTGCGCCGGAAGCGCAGCCGATAGGGCTGGTTCCTCACGTGGTCAATGCCGAGGGCGCGGTCATAAACCTCCTCCGGCTCCTCCGTGTCGAGGAAGTCCGGGATGACCTCGTGCCGGCCGACGCCCAGGTCATGCTGGATGTCCGTGAGCGTGGCGTCACGCCACTGCCACTCGCGGGGCATGGTGTTGCAGTAGCGGTTGGCCTTGTACCACAAATCCAGCCGCGGGACCCAGGGGAGGCGGTCAACCGGCTCGGCGCGCACGGCTGCAAGGATGCGTTCGCGATGAGTCATAAGGACTCGCCTCTGGGAAGCGGTAGCCGCTCAGGGGTTGTTGATAATGATGATGAGCACCCCTATGCCGATCCACGCGAGCAGCGTGGGCCCGAAGATCCCTCCAACGATCCGGTAGTTGCTCTCCAGGTCCAGGTTCAGACCACGGTCAATAACGTGTGCAATGAGCCACCAAGAGATCACGAGAGCAGGCAAAACCCCCAACATGGGAAAGAACGGCCTGCCCCCCCGGCACCAGGGGCACCAGGCAAGATCAGACGGAAGAAGAGCGTACCGAGGAGCAGGTGAACGGCGAAGACTAGCGCCGCCCCGCCGCCGGCCAGGGCAGCCAGGATGAGGGTAGCACGCCCGCGCAGTTGCTCGAAGGCCTGTTGTCGCAGTACGAGATAGGCGACCAGGAAGGCGATGGGCGCCTGATACAGAAACGCCCAAGGCACTGCGAAAAGCGCCTCAACTGCTCCCTGGATTATCCAGTACGCCGCGCCCACTCGCTGCACCCCCGATGAAGTCGCCCGTCTCCTGCATCCACGCGGAAAGGACGTCTCTCATCTTGCGGGCGACCTCTGCCTGCGCCGGGTCCTCGACCAGGTTCTCCAGCTCGCCCGGGTCGCTCACGTAGTCGAAAAGCTGGTCACGATCCTCATGATGATAGACGTACTTGTACCTGTCTGACATGCAAGCGCGGACCTTGAAGCCGCCGTTGATGTAGCCGTTGAACTCCGAGAAGACGTACTTGCGCCCAGGGAAGCTTGGCTCGCGCAGGATGGGCACCAGCGTCTCGCCCTGCGCGTGCGCCAGCGGCTCCATGCCAAGCAGGTCCAGGACGGTGGGAGCCAGGTCCACCTGGGAGACCAACTGCCCCCGACGGCCTGGCTCGATGCCGGGCGCGCTCAGGATGAAGGGTAGGCGGATCGAGCGATCGTACATGACGCCCTTCTGATAGAGGTTATGCGAGCCGAGCATCTCACCGTGATCGCAGCTCATGATGACGATGCTCTCGTCGGCGCGGCCGGACTGCTCAAGGGCATTCAGGACGACCCCGTGACACGCGTCGGTGAAGGCCACGAAGCCGTAGTAAGCCGCTATCGCCACCGACCATTGCTCCCAGCTCCAGCCGCGCACCGACTGCGCGCCCGGAGCCTCCGCGACGGCCTCGGGCATCCCGGACATGTCCTCGCCGAAGCCCGGCGGCGGCTCCATGTCGGCCGGGTCGAACATGCTGATGTAAGGCTCCGGCACCAGCAGCGGCGGATGGGGCGCGCCCAGTGAGGACCAGGCGGCTACGGGCTTGTCTGGCGGAGCGCTCAGGATGAAGTCCGCGATATGCCGCGCTCGGAGCATGTCCGGGTGCTCCTCGAGGGGCCGCGTCCAGGTCGCGGGCACGGGGATGCTGAAGCTCCAGTCATGGTAGCCCTCGTCCGTGGGCGTGCGCACGGCGCCGCGCTGGTCCCCGTCCTTGCCGCCCTGCTGCTCCAGCATCTCGACGTGTTCGGCGTAGGGGAAGCCGGAGGAAACGAAGTGCGCATATTCTCCGCTGCGCTCATCTTGCTCGGGCCGGTTGATGTGCCAGATGCCCTCGTAGCCAACATGGTAGCCAGCGTCCAGGAGCCGGTCTATGAGCAGCTCCTCGCCCTCGTTCATCGTGGCATAGCCCTCACCGAAGGAGATAGAGCCGTGAGTATGGGGCCAGCGTCCGGTCATCATTGAGGGACGCGTCGGCACACACAGCGGGGTTGCGCAGTAGAAGCGGTCGAAGACCACGCCCGCCTCGGCCATGCGATCCCAGTTGGGCGTGGACACTGGGCCCCCGTACGGCCCGAGGACGTTGCGTTGGAGTTGGTCACAGAGCAGGACGAGGAGATTGAGAGCAGGCGCTTCCCTCATGGTCCGACCTCCAGGCTCTTGCGAGAAGGGTCGCGGGGTAGTATGATTGCTTGCGTTCATGTTGCGGATAGACCACGAGCTGTCCTTTCCCCCAAGCCATGGGCCTGACCTCCGAGGGAAAGGGAGGCAGTCACCTTTTCCCACGGAGTTTTTCGTGGCGAGTTCAAGGTGAAAGGCGACTGGGCGGCGAAGTTATTATGTTGCGAAGTGAGGAGCAGGGCAAACCTACCATCGAGACAATGGAGTGATATGCAATGCCGATTATTGACTCGACCACTGGCCAAGTGGTGAAGACCTACGACGTCGAGGAGCTTATCGAGGCGGCGCGAGAGATGCGCGCCTGGAATATGATCTCGATCACCGCCGCCAAGTCAGGACACACCGGCGGCACGATGTCCATCATGGACGTCGGGGCGGCCCTTTACCTGAACCACATCAAGCACGATCCGAAGAACCCACAGTGGGACGGGCGCGACCGCGTCTTCTGGTCCGTGGGCCACAAGGCGCCGGCCATCTACTGCCTCCTGGGCAAGGCAGGATACTTCGATGACCTGCCTGTGAGCTTCCATGGAGAGCCGCTGGAACAGTTCGCTGACATCAAGGGCATCCAGGAGGTCGTGCTGCTGCGCAAGCTGGGCTCGCCCTTCGAGGGGCACCCGAACTGGCAGAAGCTGCCCGGGCTGGAGTTCTCGTCAGGCTCCCTAGGGCAGGGCCTGGGCGTGGCCTGCGGCTGTGCGCTCGACGGAAAGATGAAGCAGAAGGACTACCGGGTCTACTGCATCATGGGTGACGGCGAGCAGGAGGAGGGGTCCATCTGGGAGGGCGCCATGTTCGCCGGGCACTACCACCTCGACAACCTGGTAGCCATCCTGGACAAGAACCTCCTGCAGATTGACGGGGCCACCAAAGAGGTCATGAACATAGACCCCATCGGCGAGAAGTATGAGGCCTTCGGCTGGGAAGTGCTCGAGGTGGACGGGCATGACATGGAGCAGATTCTGGAGGTGCTCGATCAGGCCGACGCGGTCAAGGGCAAGCCGGCGCTGATCATCGCTCACACCGTCAAGGGCAAGTGCGTCTCCTTCGCCGAGAATGTCGTGGGATACCACGGCGTCCCCCCCAAGGACGGCAGACACGGCGATGAGTCGCTGGATACAGCGCTGCAGTGCATCGGCGCCACGGACGAGTTCCCGTCGGAGCGCGTGGACGAGCTGATGAAGTTCGCCGATGATTACCAGAAGGTCGCGGATGAGCGGGTAGCCGCCGGGATGCCCAAGTTCAGCCGCGACTACTGGTGGAACGAGGCCGAGGACATGCAGGTCGAGATGGACCCGACCCGCAATGGCTTCGGGGCCGCTATCGCGGAACTGGGCGCCGATGAGCGGATTGTCGCCCACGGCGCGGACATCACCGGCTCCATCCGCATGGACTACTTCTACAAGCCCGATGGTAAGAACGAGGACCCCGAACGCAAGAAGCGCTTCGTCACCTGCGGCATCGCGGAGGCGGACATGGCGCTGGTCGCGGCCGGCTTCGCCAAGGAGGGCCGCATTCCGTTCATCGGCTCTTACGGCGTCTTCGTCACCGGGCGCAACTGGGACATGCTCAGAACTACCATCGCCTACGGCGGCTTCCCCGTCAAGATAGCTGACGCCCACGGAGGCATCTCGGTTGGCCCCGATGGCGCGACTCACCAAGCGCTAGAGGAAATCTCCGTCATCACATGTCTGCCCAGGTTCGTCATGGAGGTCCCCTGCGACTCCGTCGAGACCGCCAAGGCCACGAAGGCGATAGCCTACAATGATGCGCCCTCGGTGGTCCGGTACGCCCGCGAGGCGACGCCCATCGTCACCACGGAGGACACCCCCTTCGAGGCGGGCGTCGCCAACATCATCCGCTTCCGCGGCGTCGCTGAGCAGTTCGTGGACGCCTTCGAGGTCGTGCTGGCGCCGGAGTACACTTCCGAGGACGAGGACCTCGCTATCATTGCCTGCGGGCCGATGGTGCCCGAGGCGATGCGGGCCGCGTACATCCTCAAGGAGGAGGAGGGCCTGGAGACACGCATCGTTAACGCTCACACGGTGAAGCCGATTGACGAGGACGCGATCATTGCGGCCGCCAGGGACATCGGCGTGGTCGTGACGGCCGAGGAGCACCAGGTAGGCGGGTTCGGCAACATCGTGGCCGGAGTAATCGGCCGGGCGGGCCTCGACCGGCCGGTGCACATGGACATGGTGGGGGTGCCGGATCGCTTCGGCGAGTCCGGCCAGCCCTGGGAGCTGACGAAGGTCTTCGGCCTGACCGGCGAGCACATCGCGCAGAAGGCGTTGGGGCTGCTGAGCAAATAGAGGGACTGATCGCGAGCGGAAGATCGAAGGGCTCGTCGGCAATTGCCGAGGAGCCCTTTCGCCTTGCCGTTCGTGCCGGCAGGTGCCCTCACCTGCCGCAACTCCGGGCAGACGGGGGCGTCTGCCCGCACAACGAATGCCTGCGCTTCACAAGCGGGGAGGACTACCGGCTGACCGCGTCGTCCGCCCAGGTCGGCGTGAGGAAGTCGCCGGTGTCGCACATCCAGGCGGAAAGCGCCGCCCTCATTTCGCCGACCACCTCCGCGTGGGCAGGATCGTCAACGAGGTTGGTCAACTCGTCCGGGTCGCGCTCCAGGTCGAAGAGTTGGTCACGGTCCTCGTGGCTGTAGACATACTTGCACCGCTCCGAGACAACCGCGCGCATCTTGAAGCCGCCATCCTTCCAACCGTTGTACTCATAGAAAGTGCACTCCCGGCTCGGTGTGCTCGGATCGCGCAAGATGGGGGCCAGGCTCTCGCCCTCCGCCCGCTCCAGCGGCTCCATGCCGAGCAGCTCCAGCACCGTCGGCGCGAAATCCGTCTGCGAGGTCAGGTGAGCGCGGCGGCCCGGCTCGATGCCCGGCGCCCGGATGATGAAGGGCACCCTCGCCGACCGGTCGTACATAACGAACTTTTGATAGATGTTCAGCGCCCCCAGCATCTCGCCGTGGTCCGTCGAGGCGATGACCACCGCGTCATCGAGCCGTCCGCTCTGCTCCAGCGCATCGAGAACTACGCCCATGCAGTGATCCACGAAGGCCGTGTAACCCAGATAGGCCGCGATCGCTACCGACCACCGGTCCCAGCCCCAGCCCTCTACGCCAAGCGCGCCGGGACTCTCGCGAACTGAGCGCGGCAGTTCAGACATGTCCGCGCCGAAGCCCGGCGGCGGCTCCAGCTCGGCCGGATCGAAGATGCTCATGTAAGGCTCGGGCACCAGCAGCGGCGGATGCGGCCCGCCCAGCGAGCACCACGCAGCCAGCGCCTTGTCCTCCGGCGCGGCGAGGATGAAGTCCGCGATGTGCTGTGCGCGCATCATGTCGGGATGCTGTTCGATGGGCCGCGTCCACGTGGCTGGAACCGGCACGCTGATCTGAGCTTTCTCATCCCCGTGGTCGGTGGGAGTGAAGACCGGTGCGCGCTGGTCGTCCGGCCGCCGGCCCTGCTCGACCAGCATCTCGCCCTGCAGCTCGTAAGGGAACCCCGAGGAGACGAAGTGCGCATACTCGCCCGTGCGGTCGTCCTGCTCCGGGCGATTGATGTGCCAGATGCCCTCATAGCCAACGTGATAGCCAGCGTCCTGGAGGCGGTCTATGAGCAGTTCCTCACCCTCGTGGAGGGTGGCGTAGGCCTTCGTGGAGTTGCAGATAGAGCCGTGCTGGTGGGGCCAGCGGGCGTTCATCATTGAGGGCCGCGTGGGCACGCACATAGGCGTGGCGCAGTAGTAGCGGTCAAAGACAACTCCGTTCTCGGCCATGCGGTCCCAGGTGGGCGTGGGTGCGGGGCCGCCGTACGGGCCAAGCACGTTGCGCTGCTGCTGGTCGCAGAGGAGGACGAGAAGGTTGGGGGCGCGAGAGTCCGCCATTGCTGACCTCCGGTGACGGCTGCGGCAGACGAGAACTGGGGCAGACGAGGGCGTCTGCCCGCACGATATGACGCGGGCCATCACCCCTCCAGGCGATAGGCGAAAGCCTCGCCATCAGTACTGAAGCTGACCGTCGAGTCCGCCTGCTCGAACTTCGACTCGTCGCCCGGCTGCTCGTCTTCGTCCAGCGCAACAATACGCGAGATGCGCTCAGGGCCGCGGCCCTCGAACAGCTTCGCGAGGTCAAGGCGCACCTCGGCGGGCGGTTGCTCCGGCAGCGGTGTCAACACGAGCGCGCCATCCACAAGCACCAGCCGGAAAGCGCCGTTCGTCGCCACCGGGCCAAAGTCAATGACCTTGGCCTGGCGGTTGAAGTCCACGGTCTCCGGCGGGCCGTAGTCCTCCGGCTGGAAGCGAATGTCCGTTATCTTCTCCCCCTCGCTCGCCACGACGACCTTGCCCAGCTTGATGCGGCTGCTGCCGTCGGTCGGGCCACGCAGGCGCAACCTGCTGCCGCCCGGCACATAAAGCCCAGCGCGGATGTCATACTCCCCCGGCCGTACGCCCTCAGGCAGGGTTACTGTTGTCTCGGTGCGGACCTCCCCCTGCCACCTGGTGGTCGGCGGGTCGGGCACATGGTCGCCCTGGAACACGATGCCATCGCTGCGCTTGGCCCTGTCGCTGCAGAAGTGCACGAAGGCCCGATGCTCCTTATCCGTCGGGCGCTCAGCGGTCCAGGTATAGGCGATGCGGAAGGCCCGGCCGCCGAGATACTCCAACTCCGCCACCCTAACCGTGATGGGGAAGCGCGTGGCCGGGTCCACGCTGCGCGCATCCACGAAGAGGTAGTCGGGCGCCTGCGCATGAGCGACCCTGACGCCCTCAATCCTCTCGACGGCGCTCACCACGCCGTCGCCCTCCGCGTAGAAGCCGTATTGCGGCAGCGTATGCCCGGCCACCTTCCACGGCTGCTCGCCGCGGTTCACGTGCACGGTCGCCCCGTTGCTCCAGGTCACAGTCTGCCGGTGGAGGTTGTCACCCGCGAACTCGTGGCCTGTCATCGTCGCCAGGGCCAACGAGCGCATGAGCGGCTCGATGAGCCAGTACTTGGCGACCCACCCACGGCCGAAGCCGGCCCGCACCATCCCCGGATTGCCGCACAGCACCTCGGAGCTGAGGTAGTCGTCGCTGTAGATGCCATGCGTCACGAAGGACAGGCCGCCCTGGTAGCGGTTGCTGTAGCCGACCCCGTGCAGGATGAACTTGTCGTGCCAGAGCGCGTTGAACCACGGGGTGCGCTCCCAGTCGGCGCACTTGACGCCCCAAGCCTGCCGCTGCCTGTCGGGCGTGATCCGCCGCATCTGACACTGACCGCCGTCGAGGTAGCCGATGAGGTGATCGTGGCCGGCCTCCGAGATCTGCGGCGCGTCGCCGCCCAGGAAGTCGCGGATCCAGGCGAAGGCCTCGCCCCAACGGCGCTGGGTCTCCAGCTTCGAGTGATAGGCGCCGTCGCGGTCGTAGAAGTCAATGACCGGGATCGAACTGAAGACATCAATGAAGTACGCCGTCGGCTTCAGGTTGGGCTTGATAAGCCTCAGGTTGCGCTCCACGAAGGGCTGGATGTGGTCGGGTCGCCAGCGGTAGCTCTGCGCGTCGCGGCCCCGGTTGATCCAGGCCTTGACGGGCCGGCCGTCGCGGGTGAAGCAGATGTGATCGTAGCTGTAGCCCTCCGCGTCGGGGTAGAAGTCAATGTAATTGTCATGCGGGCCCCAGAGGATTCCGTGCGCGCGGCAGACCGCGCCGATGCGCTGCATATCCTCCAGGGAACCGTAGCGCGCGTTGGGCGGGTAGATGTCAGGCAGCCGGTAGTCGTAGCCCCAGCGCTGCCAGTTGTGCACGATGAGCATCGAGTCCGTCAGGCCGTAGCGGGCGGCACGCTCCATGTCTTCAGCGATGTCGGCGTAGCGGCCACCCCAGACATCGAAGACGAACTTGCCCGCGACCTTTGCCACGCCGCCCGCTGGCTCAGGCTGCCAGATATGCTGCAGCTTCAAGGCGGCATCGAAGCAACCCTTGGGAGATGGCACGAGCGTGAGGGAGCCGTTGAGATGCGTCACCAGGGGATACGCTCGCTCGGCGGGGCGGGCCTCGCAGTAATCTGGCGGGACGGTCGTAGCCTGGAGCAGCGACACGCCGCCCTCGAAGTCGCAGCCGAAGTAGCTCGTCGCAAGACCATGTCCGCCGGAGCCGATGCGCAAGTACTCAGGCTCCTCGATGACGTTGCCCGGGCCCAGGTAGCAGCGGCGTGCGATCTGATCGAACGCGCCGATGCTGAGCTCAGTGATACGCTCATCGCAGTCGAAGTCGAAGCGGATGGCGTCGCCCTCGACGGCCACCGTGACCAGGAGGTCGCAGTTCCAGTCAGGGCCCTTGAAGTGATGGGCCAGCTTCAGGGGCCGCGCCGGCCTTCCAGGCGTGGTGCCTGCCAGCACCAACCCGGACTCCGGCGTCCCCAGCCGCTCGTCATTGACGCTCACCCGGAAGCCGTGGAAGGCCAGCACGCGGTCGGGGTAGACAAGCACGATCTCCGCGTCCAGGAGGCCGTACTCACCCGGGGAGATGACGCAGGCGAAGGCCTCCTCACCCTCGCCCGCTGTGAACACGTGGACCTCGCGAGGAGGCTCCTCCCCGCGCAGGACGGCTCGGCCTACCTTCGTCAACTCTGCCACCCGCACCGCCCGCTCCTCGGGCGTGCGCACGGCCGGCCGCTCGCCGCTGATGATGACCGGGGCGCCCCAGTAAGAGGAGTCGCACGTGGTGTCCCGGTTCGGCCCCGGGTGGCTCTCCAGCGCAAGCTCGATGGTCTTGCCCGCGTACGCCGACAGGTCCACCTCGCCCGGCTCCCAGACCTTGGCATCCGAGAAGCGCTCGAAGATCTGCTTCGGCCCGGTCCCATCGTCCGCCCAGACCCGGAAGAGGACGCCATCACTGGGCGGCTCCTTCTCTGTGTTGTCGCGGATGGCGGTGCAGAAGCTGAGACGTGCGGGAGTCTCCGGCAGCATGATCTTGAAGACGGTCATGATGGTGCCCACGCCGCCGGTCCACGGCGGGTGCATGTTGATGACGCGGCGAGTAACACCACCGCGGACCACCGACCTGCCACGCTGCATACTCGCACGTGAACCCTCGGCCGAGCCCTGCCAGTTGGGCGGCTGCTCGACCCAGTCGCCATCAAAGTACTGCCAGCGCACCCGCCAGCTCTTCGCGTTGACGAGGTTCAGGGCGCCGCCGTCGAGCAGCGTCAGCCTTTGCCACTCGGCACTGACCGGTCGTGGGGGCAGCTTGGTCTCGATGATCTGCACGGCGTGACACTCGGTCCGCTTGCCCTCCTTGTTGAAGACCGCGGTAACGTGGAGCGGATAGAGCGCGGAGTACGCATCCGCCGGACAGATGACATGAAGCTCCTTCTTGGCGTCGCCCTGCGCGGGGATAGTCAGGGGCGTCTCCGCAGGCTCTTGTGTGCGCCAGCCGTCGGTCATGCGCGTGCGGAGAGTGGCTTGGAGCGGCGCGTCCGACGAGTTGGAGACCGTGACCGTTACAGCCACGGGCGTCTGCGTCTCGGTGATGAGCGGGACCTCGCCGATGACGACGGTGACCGGCTCAACGGTGTAGTGTTCCCCGTTGAAGGCGAAGGCCGCCATCGGGCACAGCGCCGCGAGGCAGATGAGCAGTCGTGGGATCACACGCATTTCCCATCACCCTTCCCATGCGTGGGCTGGTGCCCTCGATCCGTGCAGAGAGACGGGACTGCCGCACGAGAGACAATGGGTCCTATTATCGTGCGGACAGACGCCCTCCTCACTTTCCAGAAATGTAGCTGGCTCCGTAGGCGAGTGATGTCGTTGCCGTGCGGAGGGCCGCCCGAGGGCGCTTCTGCTGTTGCAGAAGCGCGCGAGGCCGGCCCGCGCACAACCACTGCGCCTCGGTCTGCGCCAAGGTGGCGTCGGAGTCGGCCTAGGAAGCCCGACCTGCGCTAGCGGCAGACGCGGGCCGGCCTCACCCCGCCCTGCGGGCGGGCTTCGGGCGGCCCCTCCGTGACAGCGGCGTCTGTTCGCGACGGAGAGCGCGGTGGGCGGCAGCCCGTTCGTGACGGCAGCCTCTCTTGGCGACCGAGAGCGCAGTGGGCGGCAGCCCGTTCGTGACGGCAGCCTCTCTTGGCGACCGAGAGCGCAGTGGGCGGCAGCCCCTCCGTGACAGCCGCGTCTGTTCGCGACGGAGAGCGCGGTGGGCGGCAGCCTGTTCGTGACGGCAGCATCTCTTGGCGACCGAGAGCGCGGTGGGCGGCAGCCCGTCCGTGACGGCAGCATCTCTTGGCGACCGAGAGCACGGTGGGCGGCAGCCCGTCCGTGACGGCAGCGTCTGTTCGCGACGGAGAGCGCGGTGGGCGGCAGCCGCAACTGTGACCCCGCTCGCATTTCTTGAAGGCCCTCATCTCCCGGCCCGCTCTCCAGCCTGGGTGACTGACCCAACGTTCCTTTCAGACCTTTCGCCTTCGGGTGCGTTGGCACCTCGCGGCCGGATGCGTCTGCGCCGATGGCCCTTCGCCGCCCTCGCAGGAATACCCTTGTCGGAGGAGAAACCTCCGACAGGAGGTGTCAACATGAGTGTCAAGCTGGGCGTCTACTACGACGATCACCCGCATGCTGGCGGCCACTTCACGGACATCGAGGCCCTGGACACAATCGAGCGGGTTCTCATCACCGGCTCGGAGGCGGCCCGTGAGCGCGCGGAGGCAATGGCGAAGGCCGAATACGTCGAGGACGGCTGGAAGGATTTCCTGGCGGATGACGCGATCCCGGCGGTGTGCGTGCTGACGAACAACCGCGACGCCGGAGCGATGACCCTGGCGGCCATCGAGCAGGGCAAGTACGTCTACGCCGACAAGCCTGGAGCGCGCACTGCCGCCGACATGGAACGAATCGTGGAGGCCGCCGAGCAGACCGGCGCGCACTACTGCCCATGCTATGTCCGGCGGACCTTCGGCGAGACGAAGGAGATGCGCCGGCTGATACAGTCCGGCGCCCTGGGGGACCTGTGGTCCTTCCAGGCGACCTGGGTCACCTCGCAGGCGAGGCTGCGAGGGGTGGAGCACTGGCTGTTCAGCGACGAGCTTGCCGGAGGCGGCATCGCGTACTGGCTGGCCTGCCACTGGCTGGACACGCTGAAGTTCGTCACGGGCAGCAAGGCCGTGGCAGTCAGCGCGATGGTCGCCACGCAGAATCCCGACATCGGCGTGGAGGACGTGGCGTGCCTGAACCTGAGGCTCGAGAACGGGGTGATCGGGAGCATCCGGGCGGGTTACCTGTTGGACCCCTTCCCCGGCTACGAGGACAACGACCTGATGATGGCGTTCGAGGGGTCCGAAGGGTCGCTGGGCTACTTCCCCCACGGGCCGGTGACGCTCAGGCTCAGGACGCGGGCCGAGGGGTTCTCGGCGGGCACCGCGACGCAGACCATCGGCATCGAGGAGAGGAAACCGGGGGGCTATGCGCTGGCGCTGCTGAGCGATTTCGTGGGCGCAGTCGAGGCAGGCGGCAAGCCGCTGGTGACGGAGGAGGACGCGTTCTACGTCCTACGCGTCGCGGAGGCGGCGTACGAGGCGTCGCGCACGGGGGCGGAGCAGGCGCTGGCCTGGTAGAAGGAGCGGCCGCCCCCCGACGACGGGGGCTAAAGCCCAGCCCCTCCATAGACCCGTTCCCTCCGAAGCCGGGAATGTCGTTGTCGTATGGAGCGGCCGGGCTTTAGCTCGGCCGATGCTGTTGTCCTACGAGCTAGCCGGGTCTCGACGACCGGGGCTGAGCCAAAGCCCAGCCCCTCCATAGACCCGTTCTCTCCACAGCCGGGAATGTCGTTGTCGTATGGAGCGGCCGGGCTTTAGCTCGGCCGATGCGGTTGTCCCACGGGCCGGCCCAGGCCTATGCCCTCCGCCGGCGCCGCAGCTTGAGCGCAAGGGCGGCGAGGCCCACCACGAACAGGCTCGCAGTCACCGGCTCGGGGATGTTCTCCCCGTACTCCAGCGCCCCCGCCGCATTCAGGAGCCCCCAGCCGTACTCCGAATCATAGCCCGAAGCCCCCAGGTCGAAGGCCGTCGTCTGGATGGCGGCGCGGAACTCCGCCAGCGTCGCGTCCGGACGAATTGATCGGTAGAGGCCCGCGAAGCCGCTCACCAGCGGGCAGGAGAACGAGGTGCCTTGGACCTGCTCGTAGGTATCCTGGCCCAGGTACCAGTCCATCCCCAGGCCCCGCCACATGGCCCACGAGGTCATGTTCAAAACGCCAGTGGTCAGCACCCACTCGCCTGGTGTCACGATGTCGAGCTCCTCGCCCGGCAGAGCAGTCGCGGAGTAGTATGACCTCACGCTGCTCGAGTCCACGGAGCCGACCGAGATGGTCTCCGGCATGTCCGCCGGGAAGTCCAGGCCCTGATACTGGTCGCCGGAGTTGCCGGCGGCGGCCACGATTATGGAGCCTTTGCCCGCCGCGTAGATGATGGCATCCCGCACCGCTAGCGCCTCCAGGTAGTCGGCGTAACCCTCCTCGCCCGGGGCCGGGGGATTGTCGAAATCAACGCGGCCGAAGCTGAAGCTCATGTTGATTACGTCCGCGCCCTGGTCGGCCGCGTAGCGGATAGCATCCGCAGCGTCCAGGCCCCAGCCCCACCCCTCAGCGTTGATGACGCGCACCGGCATGATCGTGCTGTTCCAGCCGATGCCGGCGATGCCCAGGCCGTTGTTAGTCACGGCATCGGCCATACCCGCGACGTTGGTGCCGTGGCCCACGCCCATGTCGCCGTAACCGTTGTTATCGTCGTCCTCGGTGTTACCGATAGCCGGGTCTATTGTCGCCAGGCGCGAAGTCCAGGTCGGGTCCTCCCACCAGTCGGTCTCTCCGACCGGCGGGTAGCCCCACGAATCGTCCCACCAGGCGGGGTCCCACACGTTGGGATTGTTGTCGAACGATGCCACGTCATCGCTGCTGGGGTCACCGACGTTGTCCCCGGCGAAGTCCCAACCATGCACATCATCAATGAAGCCGTTGCCGTCGTTGTCTATGCCGTCGTCGGCGACCTCACCGGGGTTGGTCCAAATATGCCCGGCCAGGTCCTCGTGGTAGAAGCTGACGCCGCTGTCAATGATGGCGATGGTCACGTTAGAGCTTCCAGTGGTGTCAGCCCACGCCTGCTCGGCGTTGATGTCAAAGAGGTAGAACTGGTCATAGCCGGTGTCAGGGTCGGGATTGTCAAGGTCGCGGTAGAAGGGGTCGTTGGGCTGCGAGAGCTGGAAGCACCTCAGGTGCGGGTCGGCGCCGTCAATCTCAGGTCGCGCCCGCAAGCTTGCAGCGAACTCCTCGGGGGCCACGTTCTCCGGCGTAGTAACGGTGAGCCAGCCCGGACGGTTGGCGTGAAGACTTACCTGAGCGCCGAACGACGTGCTCAGGTTACGGGTTGCGGCGAGGTTTTCGTAGCCCGGGGCCAGGTGCACCAGAATCTGACCGGCAGGCGTCTCGATGGGTGGAGTGATCTCCCATGCGAGGGCAGCCTGCCAGCCTCCCAGCAGGGCGACGAGCAGGGCCAGCGCAACTTGCGCATGTGCACGCGTCATGGTTCTCCACCCTCCTCACCTTCCCCCCGCGCCGCAGGCCCGCGTCAGGGCGGACCCGGCAGATGGATGAATGCACGCTGGACTCTCAGGTCCAAGCACCTGGGGTATTCGCCATCTGTTGCCGAATACCTTCTGTTCGCCGGACAGGGCCGGCGACATTCTTGTCGCCCACAACAAACGGCCGCCGACAGGAATGTCGGCGCCCCTGTGCCTGTCCCCCGCATGGGAGCGGCGACATTCTTGTCGCCCACAACAAACGGCCGCCGACAGGAATGTCAGCGCCCCTGTGCCTGTCCCCCGCATAGGAGCGGCGACATTCTTGTCGCCGATAACAAACGCCCGCCGACAGGAATGTCGGCGCCCCTGTGCCTGTCCCCCGCATGGG
>JALGVE010000057.1 GCA_029820045.1 Candidatus Zipacnadia bacterium
TACATGTCAGCCACGCCGGTGTGCTTCTTGAAGGTCTCGGTCATCACCTCCACCAGCCTCTCGTGAGGCGGCAGCGGGTCCTTCTCGCCATCGTAGCCCGGTATCCAGGCGAACTGCCCGGCGTGGGTGAAGTAGGTGCAGTCGAGCACGCCGATCTTGTCATCGTAGGCCGGCTCGCGGGCGCCCTCCTGCAGGCCGAAGTAGAACTCGTTCGCGTTGTCAATCTGCGAGAGCGGGCTGAAGGCCATCCACATGCCCTGCTCCTTCGCATAGACCTCAAACATCTGCGGGAACAGGTCATAGTAACGCTGCAGCGCGGCGCGGAAGCCCCACGCCGGGTCGGAGGAATACAGCAGGAAGGAGAAGCTGACGGCGTTGGGAGTGACAGTGTCCGGCGAGAGCGCGAAGTCATAGACCATCTGAAGCTGCTTCGCGCCGTCGTCATAGGCGGTGCGGAAGATACAGGGCCGGTCGAGCGGCGCCGCCAGGCACAGGCCCACCGGCCCGGTCAGCACGGTGGCGAAGTTGCGGTTCGAGTACCCCATCCTCAGGTCCGGCTGGTCCTTCCACTCCGGCAGGTCCGCCCACGCGCGGAGGGGCCGCACGTTCTCAAAGACCTCGCCGGCGCCGATCTCGCGGCTGGTCTGCATGTCGTCATGCCAGCGCCAGCCCTCGCAGTCCATGGGGAAGGCGAAGCGCAGCAGCATCCCGCGCGCGGGCAAGCCCTCCGCGCCTTTCAGGTCGCACGTAACCTGTAGGGCCTCACGGAAGGGCTCGCATTTTACGGTCGCGGTCGCCTGCAGGCCCTCGAAGTTCAGGGCGAGACCCTCGGCGACCGTGCCTCCCGCAGGCGCGCCCGCCACGAACTCCTGCCCCTTGGTGACATCGCAGAGGGTGACCAGCGGCGCCGCCTCCGCCCCGCCCACCACGTTCGTGCCGCTCACCGTCAGTGCTGTCACCTGCCCGGCGTCGTCGAGCGTGAGCGCAAGGTCACCGCTGCCGACGGTCGCCGCCTGGCCTCGGCACGCTGCAAAACCCAGGATCAGTACGCAACACAACACCAACTCCAGCCCGCTGATGCGCATGACTGTCGCCTCCCAGAGCGATGACTTACATCAACTGCAAGTCCCTATTCCATGCACAGCGGCTTTCACCTTGGCGCAGGTGCCCGCGTCCTGCCGACGAAATGCCCTGTCGTCCGTGGCTACCAACAGTGTGCCGCCAGGTGCCCTCACCCGCCGGACCGGCGTTCTGCGCAGACGAGGCGTCTGCGCGCACAATCGAGGGCCCTTGTGGCGGCAGGCGCGCTCACCTGCCGAACAGGCGGGCAGACGAGGGCGTTACATTCGAGAAATGAGGCGGGGTTCAGAGGAACGGCTGCCGCCCACCACAGTCGCGAAGCGGTGGGGCCGTGACGGAGGGGCCGCACGAACCCCGCCCGCCGGGCGGGGTGAGGTCGGCCCGCGTCTGTCATCGGGCAGCAGGTGGAGTGGTATAGTGGGGCAGACCAAGGTGCAGTGGTCGTGCGCGGGCCGGCCTCGCGCGCTTCTGCAGGCGCAGAAGCGCGCTCGGGCGGCCCCTCCGTGCGACTGCGGAGCAGTCGCGCGGCAACGACATTGCTCGCCTGGCGAGCCCTCTGCATTCCTGGAAAGCGAGAAGGACGTTTGGCCCCTCCGTGCGACTGCCGAGCGGTCGCGCGGCAATGACATCGCTCGCCTGGCGAGCCCTCTGCATTCCTGGAAAGCGAGAAGGACGTTTACCCCCACTACGACGCAGCGAACGGAGCGACGAACATGATAGAGAACGTAGCCCTCGAGAAGATACGGCGCGGCGAGGTTGCTTTCGGGCTATCGCTGGCCGCGGGCTCACACATCATCGCCGAGATGTTCGCCCACGCCGGCGTTGACTGGATCTGGATTGACACCCAGCACGGGTACTGGGACTACGACAACATGCTCCGCGCCATCCAGGTCATCGCCCCCACCGGCACGGTTCCGATCGTGCGCCCCGGCTCGAACGAGTTCTTCCGCATCGGTCAGGCGCTCGACGCGGGGGCGCTCGGCCTCATCGTGCCGATGGTCAACTCCCCGGAGGAGGCGGAGGCGGCCGTCTTCGCGGCGAACTACCCGCCGCTTGGAGGCCGCTCAAGCGGCGGTGGCCGCACCTCCTACTACGGCGAGGACTACGCCCGGGCTGCGAACGACAACACCCTGCTGGCGGTGATGATCGAGACGCGGGAAGCCCTGGAGCGCGCCGACGAGATCGCCTCCGTCGAGGGCCTCGACTGCCTGTTCATGGGTCCGGGCGACCTGAGCGTGTCGCTCGGCGTGGAGCATGGCTCAGCGGATCACGAGGCGGCCATCCAACGCGTGCTCGATGCCGCGGCCTCGGCCGGCATTCCCGCCGGCTTTCCGTGCGGGACCGTGGAGGAGGCCCTCCGCCGTGCCGAGCAGGGCTTCAAGCTCGTTCACTGCGGCTCGGAGTTCGGCATGATCCGCACCGGCATTGCGAACGTGATGGAGGCACTGGGACGAGCGCAGTAAGCGTCCTCCGACCTGCGAACGACACGACGTCGCCGGACTACACGTCTCAAGAGGAGAAGTCCTCCGTGGACCGACCGAATCTGCTGCTTATCGTCATCGATTCCGCAAGGGCAGACCGCTTTTCGTGCTACGGCTACGACCAACCCACTACGCCCAACATAGATGCCGTCGCCGAGGAGGGGGCCCTCTTCGAGGAGGCGTGGGCCGAGTCCTCGTGGACACTACCGATGTGTTTCACGCTGCTCACGGGCCTGGCGCCTCGCGAGCACCGCGCCGAAGCCCACCGGAGCCTGCCCGATGCCATCCCTACGCTCCAGGAGGCGCTCAAGGGCGCGGGCTATCAGACCTACCTCGGCTCAGGCAATCAGTTCATCGGCGCGCGTTACGGCCTCACGCGCGGTTTCGACGCCCATTACATGCCTCCCCACGTCTTCCGCATGACCAAGCCGATCACGAAGTACCTCTTCCGCTGGCTCGGCTGGACGGACGCCGGCGGCGGGGCACTTACCTCGCGTTTTGTCCGGCACTTGAGCGACATGCAGGAGCCGTGGTTCTCTCTCATCTGGTACAACGATGTGCATCACCCGTACTCCGGTAGGCAGCCCTTCACCAGGCGCTTCTGCGGGGGGCAAGTGTCCCTGTCGCGCCAGGTGTCGCTGATGCGACGCATGCACCACATGCAGGAGCTAGGCGCGACCGCCTCCGAAAGGGACCTGAGGGACATCAGTGGTCTCTATGACGGAGCGCTGGCTTACACGGACCACCTCATCGGCCAGCTCCGCCGGGGCCTGGAGGCTCGAGGCTGCTGGGAGAACACCGTCGTGGTCATCACGGCCGACCATGGGGAGATGCTGGGGGAAAAGGGCCTCATGAGTCATGGCCGACCAGCGGGGATGTACCAGCCTCTCATCCGCGTGCCGATGATCATGCGCGCGCCGGGACTCCTGCCCAAGGGTGCGCAGAGCGAGGCCCTGGTTCAGTCCGCGGACATCACGCACACGTTGGCCTCCGTGGGCGGGGTTGGCGAGGCCCTTGCTCCGACCGCGGCCGAGGGCGTGGACTTGCGAGCCGCCGCCATGGGCGCGGGGCGGCCGTACGCCCTCTGCGAGCGTGAGGGCTTCCCGGCGCATCGGCTGGAGCGGGCGCAGCGGCAGAATCCGAGCTTCGACTTCGGCCCCCACGTCACACGCATGACTGCCGTCATTCAGGATGGCTGGAAGCTGATATATGGCGCCAGCGAGGGTAACGAGCTGTACAGCCTGCGCGACGATCCGGAGGAGAACGTCAACCTGATCCAGGAGAACCGGGAGCGCGCTGCCGAATTGTCGCGGATCATCCTCGACTGGGAGGAGCGCGCCCAACCCCATGCCGCGACTGAGGGGCTGAACGCCGAGGTTGATCCCGAGGTGCAAAGGCGCCTCGAAGGACTCGGGTACTTCTAACCCGCACTGTTCACGAGCCCAGGTCCAGGGCTTATCCACGGGGGTGGGCCGTTCGGGACTGACATCATTTCGGGCGTTCCCGCCCATGGGGGGGGCCGAAATGGCTGTCTGTCCCCCCCGTAGGGGTGGGTGAGGCTGATTTCCGCCGCCCTTCATGCCGTTCGTGAATAATGCGGGCCAAGGCGGCTGTGCCACGCAACTGCAATCTGCTGCGTAGGACTCTGTACGAATAGGGGCGATAACAATGACAATCGCTGAGGTCATACCAAGCCTGAAAGAGGCCGAGTTCTCCGAGGAGCAGGTTGTACTGGATAGCACCTGGATGGTCGCCGATGAATCCGGCTTCGCGGACGTGGCGACCAGGTTTGCCCAGGACCTGCGGGTCGGCGCGACGGCTGGAGCGAAGCCCTTCGCACTGCTGCGTGATGAGGGACTCGCCGAGGAGGAGTATCTCCTTGACCTCGCGCCGGGGGAGGCGCAGGTGAAGGCATCCTCCCGTCGCGGCTTCCTGCATGCGCTGGCGACGCTCAACCAGCTTCGCGATGGGCCGCTTCTGCCGGTCGGCCAGGTCCGCGACTATCCGCGCCTGCCGCTGCGCGGTCTGCATCTCATGTTCGAGAGCGTCAAGCAGCTTCGCTTCGAGGACGCGATGCGGCTGCTCGAGTCCGCCGCGAAGCACAAGCTCAACGCCATCCTGATGGAGTTCGGCGACCGCTTCCCCTTCGAGGGCGAGCACCGGGTGGTCGCCTCGCCCGGCGCGCTCACAGCAAGCGAGCTGACCGAACTCCTGGGT
Source organism: Candidatus Zipacnadia bacterium (assembly GCA_029820045.1). Taxonomy (GTDB): domain Bacteria; phylum Armatimonadota; class Zipacnadia; order Zipacnadales; family UBA5352; genus JALGVE01. Next base: position 4,779 of record JALGVE010000057.1, read on the forward strand.
CACGCGCAGGACCTGGGCATTCAGGTCATCCCCCTCTTGCAGTCCCTCGGACACCTCAACTACCTGCTTAAGCACGATGAGTACGCCGACATCCGCGAGGAGGACGAAGTGCGGGCGCAGATGTGCCCGCTGAACGAGAGGTCCTTCGAGGTCTGGACCGAACTCGCCGAGCAGGTGCTTTCGTTCTTTCCCGACTGCACACTTATGCACATCGGCGCCGACGAGACGCGCCAACTTGGCGAATGCCCGCGGTGCGCAGCGGAAGCGGAGAGGTCCGGCAAGGGAGGGCTCTATGCGCATCACATCAACAAGGTCTGTGAGTGGCTGGCGGATCGCGGCATCGCGCCTATCATCTGGGACGACATCCTCTGCGCCCATCCCGAAACCATGGATCATCTTCACGAGTCGGCGCAGATCATGTACTGGGACTACTGGACCACCTGCGACCCCAGCCCACTGCTGGTGGCGCGCGGCAGCGGCTCGGTGGTCTACGATGAGCGTTGGGACACCGAGTGGGTGGGCGAACTGTCGGAGGTCACCCGCAAGACGCTCGATCAGTTCGCCCGGCCGGTGCGGCTTGACCGAGACCTGACGGAGGAGTACCTTACCGTGTATCGCGACTACCTGGGCGAGCACTTGCCAAAGTACGTCCGCGGCTTCCCTTACCTGGAGTACTATCAGGACCGGGGGCGCACCGTTTATGGGGGGCCGACCTGCTCCGGTAACCGCAGCGCGTGGTACACGCTGCCGGATCTCCCCCGCTACGGCGAGAATATGAAGAACTTCGCGGACCGCTGCATCGAGGCCGGCGCGGCGGGGATGATAACCACGGCCTGGTATAACCGCAGCCCGGAGATGCTGCATTACGGTATCATCGCCACCGCTGAGTTCACATGGTAGCGGTCAGCACCGCGAGCGTTGAGGGCGCTGGAGGGAGACAATGATGAAAAGCTACTTCTTGGCATGTGTTGTCCTGCTGGCAACGTGCACTACGAGCTTCGCCGAGTGGCGCGACCATCCGGAGCTGCCCGACTGGTGCCAGCGCGGCAAGGTCCACTGGACCCACGGCTTCACCAAGATGGACCTGGCGCGCGTCAACATGCTTATCGAGCTGGATCAGAACCTCAAGCAGTCCGGCAGCTTCGCCGACGAGGAGGCAGCCGCGCGCGCCCGCGAGGGCGGCCTGCGCTACCAGCCGTACATCTGCTCCAAGACCATCAGTTGGAAGAAGCTCTTCGAGACGCACCCTGAGCTCAAGGATGCCTGCTGCCTGGACCCGCAGGGCAAGCGCCGGCTCATGTACGGCAACCCCGCGCGCTATGCGGGGAACTACCGCGATCCCCGCTGGCTGGCGTATATCATGGAGCGCATTGATCAGACCATCGAGGCCTCCCACCCCGCCTCCATCTTCTTTGACAACTTCAACTGCTACGACCCGTACAATGAGATTGACCGCAAGCAGTTCCCGGCCTTCACGAAGCAGCTTCTCGGCGAGGAGATGACCCTCGCAGGCTCTACCGACAATCCGCGCTTCGCCTTCGCCAAGCTCATGTTCGATGCCCACGCCGCGCTAGATTTCTTCCGGGACATCAAGGCCTACCTCAATCAGGTCTCGCCGACGCCGGTGATGGTTTGCCCGAACTGCCACGTGAGCGTCAACTGGCACGCCTACCTGACCTCGCTCGGTGTCAACGATCTTGTCTTCTACGAGGAGGGTCACAGCTTCCCGCCGTTCAGTCGGCAGGTCTACGGCTACAAGATGGGCCTGGCCGCCTCGCACGGCAAGGTCGTGGGCCAACTGCTGGGCCTCCCGCCGACCGTGGCGGAGGAGCGCGCTCTCAAGCGCGGGCTTGACTGGCAGTTCCACCAACCGGAGGTGCAGGAGTCTTACACCTACCCCGAGGAGTACCAGCTCGCGATCGCCGAGGGCGCCGCCTGCGACGCCACCTTCATCCCCTCCACCAACATCCGCGAGCAGAAGATCCGCCCCGGCGATGAGCCTTACCAGGTCGCCATCCGTGCCGCGATGAAGAAGTACTATGACTTCCTGGTCGAGCACGAGGACCTCTACGCCGGCGCCCAGCCCGGCGCCAAGACCGCCGTGCTCTACTCCATCTGGACCAGCTTACAGAACCGCAAGGCGCAACGGCTTCGCTCCCTGTGCGGCGACCTGATGCGCGCGGGCATGCCCTTCGAGATCATCACGGAGGACGACCTCACCGAAGAGCTGCTGGCCCCCTATGACTCGCTGATACTCTCTCACGTTGAGAACCTCAACGAGGAGGACATGGCGGCGGTCAAGGCCTTCACACAGCGTGGCGGCAGAGCGCTGCTCATCGGCGACTGTGCGACGGCTGACCGCACGGGCGTCGCTCGGCCCGCCGATCAACGTGGGGACTTCTGGGCGGCGCAGCAGCCGAGCCAGCGCGTGGGCACGGGCCAGGTGGGGTGGCTGGCAAGCTGGCCGGATGACCTCTCCGGCCTGGAGCTACGAGGGCAGTTGGACCAGCTTCTCGGCCCGCGCTCGGTCTCGATCGCGCCCTCGGATACGCTGGTGGCGAACGTGCTCAGGTCCGCCGACGGCGGGACCTTGCAGGTGCATCTGCTCAACTACGACTTCCGCTATGACCGCCCGGAGACCGGCGAAATAGCCGATGATGACGGCTCGGGCGAGGCGCGCACCTATCTCTCTGACACCGACTGGCGCGCGCGCAAGGTCCTGACCGTGGACGACCCGGGGGCCATCGCCGAACCGGTGATTCGCTTCTTCGGCAACTCCCCGGGGACCGACTTCAAGCTGGTCGTCACCCTCAACGGAAAGGACCTCGCGAGCTTCCCAGGCGCCGCGCTGCGCAGCAGCATCTGGCACGAGGCGCCGGCGGCCGGTGCGCTGAAGGCCGGCGAGAACGTCATCGAGTTCCGCGTGACCGGCAATCCCGACCCGAACCCGGATTACTTCAACCTGCGCATTGACACCAACGCCAGGACCGGGCGCTCCTCCTGGTCAACGGACGAGGGCGCTAACTTCACGACGGAGGACCTCTCGCCCGATAGTGGTGTGCAGACCGGGGAGTACCTGGTACGGATCATGGACAAGCAGGGCTTCAAGGACACCTTCACACCCGAGGACTTCGCGGGCAAGCTCAAGGTCGTCCCGGCTGAGAACGTGGAGGTCAAGGTCCCCGCTCGCGAGGGCGGCTGGCGAGCGACCTGCCTCTCGCCGGATCATGATCCCGTCGCTTTGAAGCCGGTCACAGAGGACCAAGGGCTCTCCGTGTTCAAAGTCCCCTCGGTGCGCATCTACGAGGTGGTCGTGCTCGAGCCTGCTGCCTGAGAGCGGTGGGCAAAGGAGGACGCGCAGATGGAGCCTACGAGGAGATGAGCATCCGTGTCCGATGATCCCGTCCGCATTTTCGCCCAGGAGCGGCCCGACTGGAGCCCGCCGCTTGAGATGCCCGAGGGCGTGGAGTTCCGCCGGGGCGTACCCTTTGGCGTGGGCGGTGGACGCGAGCTAGCCGCCGACCTCTTCCTGCCGCCCGCTAGCTTCGCCGCTCCGCGTCCGGCAATGCTGTACATCTACGGGGGCGGCTGGCAGGGCGGCACGCCCTCCCACTTCTACCGCCAGGCGGCCCGTCTCGCTGCGAAGGGAGTCGTTGGCGTGTGCAACTGGTACCGCCTCTCCGGCGAGGCCGAGTTCCCCGCTGCGGTGGAGGACTGCAAGTGCGCGGTGCGCTGGATGCGCGCGGCGGCGGACGAGCTGGGCATTGATGCAGGCCGCATCGGCGTTACCGGCGGCTCGGCGGGCGGGCACCTGGCGGCGATGCTCGTCACCACCGCCGGCGTCGAGGAGTTGGAGGGCGAGGGCGGTCATGCAGACCAGCCGAGTGAGGTACAGCTAGGCGTACCGTTCAACCCGGTGACGGACGTGGTGAGCTTCTTCGATGACGCACCAGCGCCTGCCTGGGTTACCAAGTTCATGGGCGGCACGCTGGAGGAGATGCCGGAACGCTATCACCTGGCCTCCCCCATCGAGTTCATCGGCCCCGGCACGCCACCGTGCCTGCTCTTCCACGGCACCGGTGACACCACGGTCCCGCACGACCAGTCGGTGCGGTTCGCGCAGGCCATGACCAAGGCGGGCCGGGAGGTTGAGTTGGTGTTGGTCGAGGGAGAGCCGCATGGCTTCTTCAACAGCGGGCCGCACTTCGAGCCGACCTATGCCCGCATGGAGCAGTTCGTGCTGGAGCACTTCGGCGTGAGCAGATAGCCGGCGCCATCGGGCCGCCCCGCGTCTCATTGCTCCGCCGACCAGTAGGCCTCTTCCCGCGGCTCGAACACGCCGAACTCAACATCGTCGAAGTCAAAGACGCCTCGCACCGAGACCGCGGAGTAGACCTCGAAGGTGATCGCCGAGGTGCCCGGCGGAATCTGGGCCTCGACAACGACCTCCTCCCAACCCTTCGTGCGTTCGCAGCCCTGGGTCTTGACCAGGGTGTAGGTCTTCTCCTTGACCCTCCAGCACTGCAGATAGAGCGCCGCCCCCTCGCCCTCGACCTGCCTTATCTTCGCCGAGGCTCTGACGAAGTCCCCCGCCTCTACCGGCTCGATGAAGGGACAGCGCACACCAATGGAGCGCTGGGAACTGTCGTCGGTTATCCGAAAGCCCCGCTTGCCGCTTGCCGCCGCCTCCGGGTTGAGGCCGCAGGAGGCTGGCAACGCCGCGAGCTTGCCTCCCCCTCGCTGCGTGAAGCCCGCCAGCGTGTCCTCGCCCTCCAGGTCGTCCGAGACCAGCATGCGCTTCAACTCACCTCTCGCGACGTGGCTGAGCCGCATCACTCGCTGTTCGAGGAGCCGCACCTGCCCATCCCGCGTCTGCACGCGGGCGCGCACCCGGAAGAGAGCCACCTCCTCCTTCGGTTTCGCGCTCGCGCTCTCACGTATCAGTGTGCACTTGAGAGTGCCCTGGGCAGCGCCCGCTGTCACTACTGCCTGCCATCCCTCCGGCGGTTCCACGGTCCACTCAATCTCTGCCACCTGGTCGGCTGAGATTCCCACCACCGTGGCTTGCAGTTCGGCCTTCTCGCGCTTCTGCGCAACCCTCGCGCGAATCTCCATCCCCTCAAGAACATTGCCCGCCTTCTCCACCAACCCCGCCGCCCAAGCCTGCGGAGAGGCGTCCAGGTCCCATTGCCCACGCAGCCTCGCAACACACTCGTCAACCTTCGCCGCTGCCTCGCCCTCGGACAGCAGGCGCGTCAGCTCGTCCAGGTCGGCGGCGACTGCCGCCAGGTTCGGATAGCTCTCCGCCTTTGTGACCTCCGCCCAGTACTGTCTCGCCTCGCGCGCGAAGGCCGCCGCCACCTCCGTCGGCTTCGCCACCATCAGCAGCGTCGTCTCTCCGGGCAGCAGCCGGAGAGCGACCTCCGCCGCGTCGCGCTTGAACTTCATCTGGCACGAGCGATCGTTGAGCAGGTCCCACGCGATCTCGCTGCCAGTCAGGCCGAGCTCCGGTTCCAGCTTGAGCGAGAAGGATGCCGGCTGAGCAGAACTGTTCTGCACGGCGAAGTGCAGGTTCCCGTCGGACGCGCGCCCGTATCTCTCGATGAGGATATCCTCTCGCGCGCACCTTGCCTGCGTCACGGGCTCCCAGCCCGCCGCCATCTCCCGCTTGACGAGGGAGCCGACCTGGCGAAAGACCTCCCGCTCCTTGAGGTCCTGCCCGGGGAAGGTCGCATAGAGGAGATACTCGCGCCACCACAGCCGGGTGATGGGTCTCGGCTTAGCGCCGTAGGCGAGGTCGCTGAAAGGCTTGTGGTAACACAGCGTCCGGCAGAGCATCTCACCTCGCTTGTAGCCCTCGCTGCCGATGGCGTCCCAGTAAATGACATCGAAGAACAGCCTCTTGTGGTAGTAGTTCGTGAGCAGCAGCCGATCTCGCGGCCTCATCTGCTCTGTGAGCCAGCCCAGCCACTCGAAGGCGCAGAAGTCGTTGACGAGGGCAGGGCGCTTGGTCTCGGGGTCGAAGGTCAGCGGGATGTCGGCGAAGGCGAAGTGCTCCCGTCTGAAGTTGAGGTTGGTGGAGACAGCGCCATGACTGTCGAGGTAAATCCCGTCCAGCTTGCAGCCCTGCTGCTGGGCCTGCGTGTATGCAGGCTCAAAGATCCACTCATTAAGGAAGGTGCCTGCGCCCTGGGGGATGTCCGGGTCCAGGTTCAGAGGGAACCTGACCCGGTACTGCCCCTTGCCCCAGGGATAGGTTACTACCGCGCCCTGGGCATTGCCCTCCCGGTCCTGGAGCAGTGAGTTGTCAACAGCCTGCGCTTGCTTGCGCACGAAATCATCGTAGGTGATCCCTCGAACCGCAACGGCGGTCTGAGCCGACCCCCCGTCCCGCGTGAGCAGTCCGCTGTTAGTTGGGTCCTCATCATGCTTGAGCTTCTCGAGGCCGCCGCCCACCGTCGGGCGGCCCTCTTCGAAGAAGTCGGCTGGCATCAACTGCCAGAAGAACCACGGCTCCGTGTACTCGAAGGTGTATATCCCCAGCCGGTTGCTGGCGGCTACCGCGACGGGTCTGCGGACGGTGCACTCGTGGTAGGCGAAGTGATAGTCGTAGGCGTGCGGCACCTTGGCCAGCGCGTCATCCCTCGTGTTGCAGTACCAGCCTCCCATCCGCTTCACGCGCACCTGAAAGAACTCGGGGAAGAAGCCGTAGTAGCGCTCCGCCGCCGACCGGAAGCCCCAGCGCGGGTCGTGCCGGTAAATCAGGAAAGACACCGATGCCTCGCCTGGCAGCTTCGTGGCCGCCTGGCTGAGACCCAGGCTGAAGCGGATCTCGTAGCAGCGCAGGTCGGTCCGATACTGCGTGATGAACACCCTGGGCTCATCCATGCGGATTGCGAGGGAAAGACCATGCCGAGGCCCACTGACCGCTGAGAACGGATAGCGGTCAATCACTCCCTCCGCTCCCGCTCCGATGCTCACGGCATTGCGATAGGTCGTCTCCTCGGCGTCGGCCACCATCGCCTGCGAATGCACGAGGTCCTTGCCCCACCTCCATCCCTCGGCGTCCAGGGGCAGGCGATAGCTGAGCGCGATAGCGCGGTCTTCGCGCCGCAGATCCCGCACCTTGCAATGAACGCGGACGTAGCCGGGCAAAGCCTGGTAGGTGCTGGTGACCTCAAGGTCCTCGGGCCGAAGGGTAGCCTTCTGAACCACGGCGCCACCCTCGCTCGCGGCCGCCTTCGCTCGCAGCGCATGAGCTGCGGAGGCAGCCGCGAAGTCCTGCACGAACAGCCCGCCGGCCTCGCGCAGCAGATCCTCTCCGTCCAACTCCAGCGCGGCCGTCTCGCCGGTCTGAGCATCAACGACCAACCGCAGGTTGTCCTCGGTCTGCAGCACATGCGCCGGAGCCGCCAGGGCTGAGAAGCCCCCAGCTACGCAGACAACCGCTACCGCAGCCAGCACACCTCGCAAGCTGATAGTTCCTTGCATCGCTGTTTTCCTTTTCATGGCACTACGGTAATCCCCAGCAGCACCGGCTTCACCGCGCCTACGGAGGAGGTAATGCTCACGCTGGCGACCTCCAAATCCGGGTTCGGGTTCTGCCATTCCCAGACGGCGAGCGTCGCCAGCGAGCCAGCCTGCGTCCTGCCTTGCCAGAGGTCCACCGCCTGCACCGGGCCCTTCTGCGAGTTCCAGTCCGTGATGTTGCCCTCGTAGGTCAGTTCCACCTTGACCTCGCTGTCATCGGCGTAGGTGATGGTGTACCAGCCGACGCGCGTCGGTCTCTCGTGGTTGCGGTCGTAGAGCGCCCGCACCCGTTTCTTCGGTACGCTGCAGGTGTGCAGGAAGCGGAGCGCCTTCGCCTTCTGCCCGATCGGTATCTCCCAGACCGACTCAGGGTACAGCTCCCCCGGCGTGGCCTCGTCCGCGAGCATCACACACGACTTGCCCGCGTTCTTGGTCGGGTCCACGAGCTCAAAGGGCGTGTCCCCGATCCAGGTCTTCCCCGTCGGCAGGTTGCGCAGGTCGTACTCCGCCCCCAGCCCCATCCACCCGGCACGGCGCTCCGTGTCGCGCGTGTTCTCATTGCAGAAGGGCGCCAGGTCCACCAGCTTGAAGCTGGTGGGCGTCGGGGCCTGGCCCAGCCTCCAGAGTCGGTTGAACATCGGCACCGGCTGATAGCTCACCTGGTCAATGGCGGGCTTCTCCACCGACCAGCAGTTCTCCGCACCGATGACCCACGCCATCGCCAGGTGCGGCACGCGGGTCACGTCGCTCTCCAACCCTGACCATGTGGTCCCCAGGTAGCCCAGCACGTGGTGCTCATGGACCTTTGCGGCCCAGTTCCAGACGTTCAGCGGCTCGTACCATGGACTGCCCAGCGTCCGGAAGCCGTGCTCCTGCCAGTAGTCGAGCGTGGCGTCGAAGTCGTGCGCTGGCGAGTAGTGCCAGTCGCAGATGATGATGTCCTTGGGCAGACGATCCGTGGCGGCGGCGGTGTCGTACTTCATGCCGTTGTGCGTGGTCAGGAACATGTCGCCCCACATGAGGGTAGTAATGCCTTTGTCAGCCAGGTAGTCGTGCAGCTTTGCGATGTCGCCCACGAACAGGTCAGCCGGGGCCTTGCCCTGGCAGCGGGGGCAGGTGCCGATCTCATCGAAGGTCGCCTCATCGTGCCCGATGTGGAAGTACTTCGGCTCAAACACCTCAATCAGCTCGTCCATCAGCGCGAAGACAACCTCGTAGGTCTCCGGGTTGGAGGGGCAGTAGTTGAACAGCCGGCGTTGGCCCGAGGCCGACTCCTGGTTCTCGGCCAGGTGGCTGTACTCCGGGACATTGAGCACGTAGCCGAAGTGCGCGAAGGTCGCAAGCTGCGGGAAGACCTCGAAGTGCCGCTCTCTGGCATACTGCACGAGTTCCTTGAGTTCGTCCTTAGTCGGCGAGCCCTCCCTGCCGATCTTGGGATGGCTCTCGTATTGCAGCCGACTGTCCACCTCCAGGCAGAGAGTGTTGTACTTGAGCAGAGCCATGAAGTCTATGAACTTGCGGTAGAGCGGCAGGTCCGCCTGCGAGGGGCTGCTCAGGTGCCAGCCGCGCCATGCGTTGTCCGGCCAGTCGGTCACCGCGCACCCGCCGAAGCCGAAGATAGGCCCCGTTGCATCCTCAGTGAGCATCTGCCGCAGAGTCTGCGCGCCGTAGAACGCCCCGCGCGTGTCGGCGCCGACCACCTCGACGCGCCGCGGCGTAACCGTGAGCCGGTAGCCCTCCGGCTTCAGCGCGGCCTCGGCTTTCGCAGGTACGCCGATGCTTATCACGTTGTCGGCTCCGGGCGTGCCTACCTCGATGGGAAGCCTCAATCTGAACCGTCCCTCAAGGTCGGCTTGGAGCATCTGTGCCGCGATCATGTCGGCGTCGGCAAGGGCCACGATCTTCGTGTGCCGGTTCGGGCGGAAGGGCTCGCCCTTCCATGCCAGCGATTGCGGCTGGGGAATCACCGTCGGCCTTGGCGGCCGGTAGTCGCCCGGCCGTCGCACCTCGGCCGGGGGCTTGGACGGCCGCGTGGCGAAGGCCAGGGTCCCGAAGCGCTCCGGCACCGCATACTTTTCGCCAGGCGTGTATGACCAGGTGAAGTTCTCCTCTTCGCCCGTGGCCCTTCGCGTGCGGCAGAAGTTCGCGCCCCAGATTGTGCCCAACTTGAGCGCGCCGCCGACCTCACTGAGCGGCAGCTTCAGCTCCGCCGTCCAGGACTGCCCCCCGACCTGCGCAGCCGCGCTCCACTCAGGCGGCGCCGCCTGACCTCCACCACCCGTCGAGTACCAGTTCGTGTACCACCTGGCGCCCAGCCGCCGGTCCTGCCACTTGAACCCGGTCGCGCTCACCCCCAGGTGCAGGTAGCCGGTCCGGTCGTGCGCGGTGTCCAGGAAGACCTCCACGCAGTCGTCCGTCCAGACGCCCGTGCCGTCCTCCGTCGTCTCGCGTACCATTCCGGCCACATTCGGTTCCTCACACTCGAAGCCGACGTAGAACGCCTCATCATCGAAGCATACCTTCGCCCGCGTCGCCGTCGGCGCCGGCTCGCCGTCCCCGCCCAGGATCATGAAGTCATCCGCCACCGCGGCCTTCTCCCACGTGGCCTCGTCGAGCTTACCATCAATCTCCGGCGCCACCCCCACCTTGGGAACGCGCAGGTTCGGCCTCTCGGCTATGAGCACCACCGAGGCGTCATCGAACCAGACAGTGCCCATGCCGTCGCCGACCAGCGAGAGCTTGAAGAACGCAATGTTGGGGTCGGTCGTCACGATCTTGGAGACCTGCTGCCAGTCATCGGTCGCATCGCCGCTGCCGATGTTCTCCGAGAGGTACTGCTTCTCCTGATCCTTGAGGAACTGAAACAGGATGATCGTGAAATGCCCACTGCCTCGCACCCATGCCTCCACGCGGTAGACCGCGTCCGCCTTCGCGTCTATCTGCATCTGGCTGATGCGCACCCAGGCCCGGTTGTCGCTGGTGTGCTCGATGCGCTGGCTCGCGTTCCCGGAGTGCTTGATCTCAGTGTCAATCGCGAAGCTGCCCTCGGCGCCCTCGGACTTGTGTACGTTCGCGTTCCAGGTATCCGCCACGCCATCGCCGTTCTCGTCAAGCTCCATGGACGGGTTCGGCACCAGGTTCGTCAGACACCACGCTTGCCCGACTGCGATCGCCATCGTTGCCAACGTCATCAGCACGAACGTCATGATGGTGCGCTTCATTTCCATCCCTCCCTGACCTTTGGTCGGAGGCGCCGGATACTATCCCGCGCTCAATTGCGCGAGGCCGCCGGTTCTTCTGGCTATGTTCCCCGTGCGTCTGTTTCTCGCAGGTCTGTTTCTTGTAAGTGTGTTTGTTGTAGGTGTGTTCGTTGTAGGTGTGTTTGTTGTAGGTCGGGCTTTCTAGCCCGACTCAGTTGACCCTCGCCGCAACGACAAAGGAGTCGGGCTGGAAAGCCCGACCTACGAACGGCATTCTACGAACGGCATTCTACGAACGGTGTCCCACGAACGGTGTCCTACGAACGGCATTCTACGAACGGTGTCCCACGAACGGTGTCCCACAAACGGCGTCCTACGAACGGCATTCTACGAACGGTGTCCCACGAACGGTGTCCTACGAACGGTGTCCTACGAACGGTGTCCTACGAACGGTGTCCTACGAACGGCATTCTAGGAACGGTGTCCCACAAACGGCGACCTACGAACGGCGTCCTACGAACGGCATTCTAGGAACGGTGTCCCACAAACGGCGACCTACGAACGGCGTCCCTTCGCGGCCAATAAACGCAACACGAGCGGCGAGAGACAGCACTAGGCAAGCGGCTCACCGCACTCCGAACAGAACTTGGCGTCGGCCTCGTTCTTCGCGCCGCATTTCGGGCAAGTCTTCTCAGGTACCAGCAGCCCGCCGCACTCGCTGCAGAACTTCCCGCCGCTGACCTTCGCACCGCAATGCGGGCATGTGACTACCGCCGTGTCCGCTACATCCACTTCTGAGGCGTAGTCGGTCTTCTCCACGCGCTCACGCATCTGCTCCAGCTTCGCCTCCTGCTGCATCGCCGCCAGCTCCTCCTGCGTATCGGGGGCGCACTGCTCGCACAGCCCCCGCTCCGCGTTCCAGCACTGGTCGCACACCCACTCCCCGCAGCGCGAACACTGATGGAAGTGCGGCTTCACCTCCGCCACGGCCTGCCTGAGCGCCTTGTCGTGCGCCGGCCCGCCGACCGCCCGCTGCACCTCGTAGGCGGATTCGCCTACTCGGCTCGTCAGCCCGCCCAGGAGACCCCCGGCGGCCCTCAGCAGCCCGGCAGCCCGACCCATCGTGTAGGGCTGGAACTCACTCATATACCCGTTGCCGCAGCGCTCGCAGTAGAACTTGAACTGAAAGCCCACGTCGGTGCTCAGGTCCTCGTAGTTGTCGGTGAACTCGATAAGGGCCATGATCTCACCTCGTTGTTCAGGAACTGACCGGCTGCTCGCAGCCCGCGCACCCC
>JALGVE010000058.1 GCA_029820045.1 Candidatus Zipacnadia bacterium
CCACGAGCCATGCGCGCGCATCATGTTGATCTTGTGCCGCAGCAGCCAGTCAACGTATCGGTGCATCTTGTCGAGGTGCTGGACGGAAAGCTCCTGCGCGCGGTCCATGTCGCCCTTCTGAGCGGCGTCGTGCATCGCCGCCCACGGGTCGCGCATGGTCTCCTCAAAGGGCGCGCCGAGGTTGCGGGTCTTGAAGTCCGGCCAGTCACGGACATTCGCCGCCCGCACAACGACGTGCCCGTCCTGGACCTCCAGCATGTGCCGGAAGGTGACGGCGGCGTAGAGCATGCCCTGCGGGTCGGAGCCAGCGAGGGCGAAGGTCGGTGACGGCGGCGTAGAGCATGCCCTGCGGGTCGGAGCCAGCGAGGGCGAAGGTCGGCGCGCGCCGGTTGATATCCGAACCGATCGCGTAGCCCTGCGGCCCCGGGTCATCGGGCGTCACTCTAAGGTCCGCGGGCTTGGGACCGTAAACGTCCCAGGTTCGGGCTCCCGCCGTTCCCAGCACGATCCACGCGTGACTGACGCCGCGGACGTTGGCGTCCGGCCCAATCAGACTGACCCCCAGTGCCTTGCCCCCCAGCTCCTCAATCCGCGAGTTGATCTCGGCGGCAGCAATGCGCGCCATTGGCGTGTCCTGCACCAAGCGGATGGTCCCGCCATCAGTAGGCACGGTCACATCAAGCTGCTGCACCTCCTTCGCCGCCGGGATCATGTCCTCCAGCGATGCCCACGCCGCCGTGACGCACATAATCGTAGTAAGTATCAGCCCTGCCGTTCGCATGTCTCCACCCTCTCCCTAGCTTCTATGCACCGTGCCACTGTTCGGGCCGAGGTACGATGTCAGAGGTGGCGAGATTTGTGCTCTCAAAGGGATTCGCCGGCCTGACGAGGAAACCTCGCTAGCGTTGGTCCTGGGAAGCGGAGCCGTGTTCGGCAGGCGCAAGTTACGTCGTTCGCAGGTCGGGCTTTCCAGCCGGACTCGTCAATCCTTTACGCGACCGTCAACGGCATCGGGCCGGAAAGCCCGACCTACGCCCACTGACCGACAGGCGAGGGCGCCTGTCTCACCGGGGCGCCGATGGTAGCGCAGGCGCCCCCGCCTGCGCAGATGGGGCTCACGGGCGCTGCTGTCGCCCGCCGTCTCGATTTCGGAAGCTGCCACAACAGAAGGCCTGGAGGTGTCGCTGATGAGAATACTTGGACCGGTTCTTGTCACTATGCTCTGTGTCGGTATTGCATACGCTCAGGACAACATGCTGCCCAACCCATCGTTTGAGGAGGGTCAGAAGGCTCCCACCGGCTGGGAGTTCAGCGCCGAGGCCGGTGGTTCGTGGGCCGGCAAGGGACGAACCGGTCAGCGGTGCATTGCCGTCGAGGGAGATGGCAAGGACTCGGTGTACTGGCTGACCAAGGGTGTGCAGTTCGAGCCCGGTAAGACCTACCAGGTCTCCTGCTGGCTGAGCAGCGAGCCGGGCACGGCCGGCTCCTGCTGCATAACCGGCCCGAACTTCGCCAACCGGGACTTCCGCGTGTCCGAGGACTGGGCGGAGCGCAAGTTCGTGTTCGCCGCTCCCGAGAGCCTCGAAGACAGCTATGTGCGGTTCGGCCAGTGGCATGTGAAGGGTACCGTCTACTACGATGACGTGAGCGTGATGCCGGTCGAGCCCGTGCATACCCGGCGTGGTCAACTCATTCTGGGCGAAGGCGAGGAGTTGACGCCTGAGGGCTACAGCTTCCGGACGAACTTCGGCGGCTTCGGCGGCAACTCCAGCCGCCCGCTGCACCGGCATACGGCGCAGTTCAACTCCAGCCGCTGGGTGTTCTTCCCCGGCGCGGAGGTCGTGTATCGCCACGACCTGCCCGGCCTGCAGCAGACCTCGGCGAAGGTTGAGGTCGCAATCGGGTACTACACCCAAGGCACATGCCTGGTGGAAGCTAGCGCGAACGAGCAGGACTGGCAGGAGGTGGGACAGATCGCCGGGCTGACCACGCAGAGCTTTGATCTGCCCGACGACATGTTCCCCGCCGAGCAGATCTTCGTCAGACTACGCTCTCCGGGCGAGGGCGAGCGTGGAGACTCGGAGCCCGGCTCCTTCCAGGTCTACACCTACAACTACCGGGCGTCACTCGCTGAGCCTACCCAGGCGTTACGCGGAGCCACCAGCTTCGTCCTGGTGACGCGGACGAGCAGGAACCTGGCGGTGGCGGTCGAGGGCATGGGCAGCCTGCTGCCCTCGCCCGGGAATGCGGTGGAGCTCAAGCTCAGGAACATCTCGCGTCAGAGGCTCCAGGTCACCGGTAAGCTGACGCTGACCGCCGACGGGGGCGAGCCGAGCGTCTCCCAGGCGGCGACGACGCTCGGCGGGGCCGGTGAGGCCAGCCTCCGTCTGCCCTACGATCTGCGCCAAGTCGGGCAGTATCAGGCGACACTGCAGGTGCTCGGGGCCTCAGGGGGGCCACTTTACGAGGCGCAGTTCTCGTTCAGCGTGCCAGAGCTGTACCGCAGCAACTTCGGCTATGCGCTCTCCAGCGACGATACGAGTGACCTGTGGTGGTGCGAGAGCACCTACAAGGTCAACCGCAATCGCCCGGCGCCCACGCAGAAGGCGAAGTTCGTGCGCATCGAGGCGGCACGCGGCGAGTATGAGCCGGTGCAGATCGTTCTGCGGCCCAGGCGCGACCTGAGCGGCGTGACAGCCACCCTCACGGACTTCGCTGGCCCGGGAGGGGCTGCCATCCCGGCGGAGGCCGTTGACCTGCTCAGGGTCGGTTATGTCAATGTCTGGCGCCCGACCGACCGAGAGGGCTGCGTCGGAGAGTGGCCGGACCCTCTGCCGCCGCTGGAGGGTGGCTTTGAGGCCTCAGCCGGGAAGAACCAGCCGCTGTGGCTGCGCGTGCACGTGCCCCGCGACGCGGCGGCAGGCGACTACCGCGCGACCCTGGCCCTGAAGGCCGAGGGCTGGCAGGCGCAGGTTCCGGTGAGTCTGCATGTCTTCGACTTCACGCTGCCGGAGAAGCTGCACATGCCCACGGCCTTCGGGTTCTCGTCAGGCAACTTGAAGAGGTATCACCACCTGCAGACGGACGAGCAGATGCGCGAGGTCTTCGACCTGTATATGCGCGACTTCAAGGCGCACGACATCAACCCGTACTCTCCCTTTGCGCTGGGTGGGATAAAGGTGGAGCTTCAGGGCGTGGTATGGACGGGCGGCGAGGTAGTGACCGAAGACCCGGCCGAGGGCAAGCAGTGCATGAAGGTCGTGGACGAGTCAGAGACCGCCAACCTCGCGGCCTCCGCCGTCAAGCGCATCGAGGTGGACCCGACCAAGAGCTACCGGCTGGCCTTCAGCGCCCGCAGCGCCGAGCCCGGCCATGAGTACATGATCACCATGGACAGCCGCGATGCTGACGGCAAGTGGATCTCCGGCCACAATCTGGACTTCCGCTTCACCGGCGACGGAACCTGGCAGCGGCAGGAGGTGGAGATTCCGCCCGGGCGCATGGCCGAGCAGGCGCGGAGCCTCGGCCTGACGCTGCGCGCGACGAGCTGGACCGAAAAGGGCGAGAACGTGGGCACCACCTACTTCGATGACATCTTCTTCGGCCTGGCCGGGGAGGGGGCTGCTAACCTGGTGCAGGACCCGGGCTTTGAGGCGGGAGCCGGGCACGTGCGCCTGGCCGTGGACTTCACTGACTTCGACCGCGAGTGCGAGAAATACCTGGACGGCCTCGGCTTTCAGACCTTCCGACTACCAATCCGCTACATGCCCTCGAAGGGAGGCCTGGGGCAGGTCGGCCCCTATCGTGGTGGAACGCCGGAGTACGAGCGCATCATGGGCGAGTACCTGCATACCATCCAGGAGCACCTGCGCGAGAAGGGGTGGCTGGACGAGGCTTTCACCTACTGGATAGACGAGCCGGCGCCGGAGCACTACGAGAATGTGCGCTACGGCAATGACCTCATTCACCGTTACGCGCCGGACCTGCGCCGAATGCTCACCGAGCAGCCGGAGGAGGAGCTGTTCGGCCACGTGGACATCTGGTGCCCGGTGCTGCACAACTACGTGCCCGAGGTCTGCCAGGCGCGGCAGGCGGCTGGCGACACCATCTGGTGGTATGTCTGCTGCGGCCCCAAGGCTCCCTGGGCGGGCCTGTTCATAGATCACAATGCGGTGGACCTGCGCATCTGGCAGTGGATGGCGCAGAAGTGGGGCGTGCAGGGCTGCCTGATCTGGGCGACCAACTACTGGTACTCGGGCGCCAAGGCCAGGGAGACCGGGGAGCTTCAGAACCCCTGGGAGGACCCGATGTCATACACCTCAAGCGGCGGCGGTTACTGGGGCAACGGCGACGGCCGCTTCATCTACCCGCCACCGGTGGACCCGAACTCTGAACATGAGCCCATCATCACCGGGCCTATTGACTCCATCCGCTGGGAGATGCTGCGCGAGGGGCTGGAAGACTTCGAGTACTTCTATCTGCTTGGGAAGGCCATCGAGAACAAGCGCGCGCCCCAGCAGGCGAAGCTGCTCACAGTGCCTGAGGAGATAGTGGTAGACGGCAAGGACTTCACGCGCGACCCGCTGCCGATGTACGAACACCGGCGCAAGGTCGCGGAGGCCATCGAGCAGTTGGGCGGTCGCTGACGGACGGGGAGACCGAGCACGGCCTCGATCCGGACGGGCCGGCTGACGGAGGGCAGGACGCTGACGGCGAGGGCTACAGGCACCTCGAGGACTGTCTGAGCGGCCAGCCGTGGGTACGCGGCAACCAGTAGCGGAGTATCTATCCTTTTGAAAGGTCAGGCTCAAGGCGGAAGCGAAACTAGCCAATGTTAGCGGAGGGCTGGAGGTAGCGCAGCCGGTTGCGGCGAAACAGCTCACATCAGGGGAACTGGCTACCCAGTGGAGCGCAGCACCAAGTATGCATAGGACTTGCCCAAGATGGAGGGATCCTGCTTCTTGACGAGGAACCCGTTTTACGGCTATAAATGAGCATTGGGGCCTGAGCCGAGAGATGTATCTGGTGTAATCATATCCTGAGGAGCCGGAGCCAGGTCTTGCGATGTGGCCAGCCAAGCGATGGACCTCATTCGTGTCCAAGTGGCGCTCGATACTGAGAGGTGCTCACGGCTTCTTTCGTTGGGAGCCCAGCGCCGGTTTCTTCGCAAGCCTGAGGACCATTGCCCCCGCAGAGCCAGACGCTAGAGCGAGGCTACTCTGGAACGTCTGCGACTGGTGGTTGCGCTTGCACACAACGGTTGCGAGCATCTGCGCTACGATAGGCACTGGGCTGTTTGGTGGGATGGTGCTGGGGTTTGCGGAAGTCATGAAGCCCGAGACGGCCCGCAGCCATGTTCCGCTGTGGATACTGGTGATCTTCTTCTGCGCGACTGGCGCGCCGTTTCTCTGGGTCCTCTGTTGGTCCTCGTTGGCTAGAGCGGGTTCCGTGAGGGACCGCTATCAGGAGTATGCCAAGATACTCTAGGCCAAATCATCTGGGAGGAGACGAGACGAAGTGGTAATAGGATTGCTCATTGTCACGGGGTTTTTCTGGGTTGCTACTATCCTTGTCGTGATATTGTACATCTCGTCCGGCCGGGCATATGATACCGAGCTGGCCCAACTCACTGCGAAGGCAGGGGAGTTGCCGCATGGCATCGAGCACTTCACGCATAGGCAAGCGGCTGAGGCTCGTGACCTATTGTCCAAAATTGAGGAGTTGCCTTACACAATAGTTCTCGAGACGGCAGAACTGCACCGACTGTGGGAAGCAAGGTCCGAGGTGGAAGGGCTTGCGGAACGCGGGACCTCGGCGCGGCCCAGGGCCGCGGAGTCCGCGGAGGGAGTAGCTAGCGAGCTTGTTATCCGCTACCTCCGGGAGGCAGAGGCGGCATTTGCCACGGCGGCAACAGAGTGCACGATGCGCAGTTTCAAAGATCTACGTGTGCTCGCCCCGAAGGATCCCTATGATGCGTTAACGGCAGAGACGGGGAAGAGGGAGAAGCTAGCGACGGACGAGCTTACTCTTGGGAGCTTCGCATCGGTGAAGCGCGAGGCAGAGCGGCTCGTAGACGTTGGTCCTCACGCAGGCAATGGGAAGAGGAAGATGCGAGGAATAGAAGACAAGAGGGAAGAGCGGGTGGTCTACCATGGAGCCGACGCCGTTGCCCCAGCATGTAATTGAGGGTATCAAGAATGTAATTGAGCACAGAGAAGAGATACGTGCCGCGCTAGAGAGCGGCTTGGCGGGCGAGCCACTATTGCTCAAGCTGGCCGACATTCTGGTCGAGGAACGGTCGGAACCTACGTCTCCTATTCTGGCACTGGGCTTTGCTCTTCACAGTGCGACAGCGGAGAGGATGCTACAGGACGCGCGGAGTGCAGGTGCTCTCCACGATGACGATCTCACTGCGCTGGAGGCTCTCCAGCAGGACATGAGCCAATATGGTGAAGTTGTTCAGGCAGCACTGCGCCCAGCAGCGGTCCTGGTCTTGGAAGGGCGAAATCGGTGGGCGGCACGTCACGTCGAACGGTACCTCCATGTGGGAACTGGGGTGCCTCTTCTTCGTGTCACCCAAATGGCCGACGACGACGAACTATTCGAGACCGAGGAATCAACGCATGCCTTTGTTGCAAACGCGACGGGGCTTCTATACAGTGTCGCCGCTGCGTACAAAGAGTGCAACGAGAGTGGCCTCCAGGTTTCACCATTCGTTAAGATCTGCGAGGAATGGGGTGTCTCACGGGCCCTGCGACAACTGCGGAAGATCTGCGAGGCCCTCGACATAGACTTCGCGGAAGTCGTGGCAGCGTCCGCAGAAGAGGAAGAGGAAGAGGAGTAACTGGCGTCTCCCCCCTTCAATACGGCCTCACGATCGGCTGCATAGTCAGGGCCATGATAAGGAGTTGGGCCCCAGTAAGGGCGTACGTCGCGATGAGGACGCCCCGCCGGGAACCGTTCTCGGATAGCAACCTCGGCGCCGCACCGGCCGCGAGGTAGGGCGCGAAGAGCAGCCACAACCGCCCGGTCTCGCCCCTCACGACCCCCGATACGTCCAGCGCCAGCAGTGTCACCAGCGCCGACGCGCCCAGGTAGGCGGGCAGCATCTGCCCGGCCTTCCGTCGCAGGTCACGCATAATCCCAGGCAGCGATGCGACCACCACCGCCGTCAGCGGCAGACCCAGGAATACCGAGAACTCGATCAGGTTCAGCCACACCCACACTCCGTAGGTGCGCCCGGAAGCGGGACCGGTGATGCTTGAGTGCTCGGCAAGGCCGGTGGTAAACACACCCACGGTGTCAATGCCCGCGACGCGCCAGAGGGCGAGGCCCCCGAGCAGCCCGACTCCGTGTCAATGCCCGCGACGCGCCAGAGGGCGAGGCCCCCGAGCAGCCCGACTCCAAAGGCAGCCAGCGCCGTGAATCCGCCGTAGTGCCCGGTCCAACTGAAGTCCGGCTGGCCGCCGCGATGCTTGACCGCGCGCATCAGCAGGAACACTACCCCCAGCGCTACCAGCGCCAGCGCGCCTAAGGAGATGAACAGCGCAGCAGCGGCCGCGAGGCCCGCGGCAAAGCCCCATGCCCAGTGCCTGGGCGTGGCGACCAGCGCCGCCAGCATGAGAGCGGCGAGCAGCGCGATGAGCTGGTCGAGCAGTGGGAAGTGGAAGAGCATGCTCGGCGCCCGAGCAGCGCGATGAGCTGGTCGAGCAGTGGGAAGTGGAAGAGCATGCTCGGCGCCAGCGCCGTCACCGCGGCAGCAGCCAGGGCCCGGTCCTGACCGAGCACGCTGCGCGTGGACGCGAACAGCAGAACCACCGTCAGGCAGCCCATCGCGCCCAGCAGCCACGAGGCGAGCATAGCCGTCGCGAACTGCCGCTCACCCCTCCAAGTGGCGGGGGGATAGTACGGGATAGCTTCGGCAATGACCGCCAGGGACATGCCCGAGCCCGTCGTAGCCGCCGTGACCGCCAGAGCGTTGAGGCCGGGCATCACCT
The DNA here is from genome assembly GCA_029820045.1 of Candidatus Zipacnadia bacterium. GTDB lineage: Bacteria > Armatimonadota > Zipacnadia > Zipacnadales > UBA5352 > JALGVE01. Next base: position 7,998 of record JALGVE010000058.1, read on the forward strand.
CGCCTGCGCGCCGAACCGCGTAGAAGAAGAGCACCGCACCGGGTGGATGAGTCGCGACATGCTCGGTCTTGGTGGGCATGTCGCGCGCATACTCTCGCAGGTAGCGGCCCAGGTCCTCGATACGGTAGGCCTCCCCCAGATAGCCGGTGGAGACGTGGCTGAGTTGCACGGCCGCCAGCAGGGGTAGGCGCCCGGGCGAGACGCTCCACAGCGCGACCTGCAGAAGCCAGGCGCCTACTGCGAGCGTGGCCGCAACGCTCCAGGCAAGGGCGTGCCGGGTGACCGTGTGCGGCTCGCGTCGCATCAGCTTCCACAGGTAGCCGACGAGGCCGCCAACGCCGAGCAAAACCACGACCGCTGGCAGCAGGCTGCTGAGCCGATAGGGCGGATGCACGCGAATGAGCCACTCCTCACCCCAGCCCAGGTTGAGCTTGAACACCAGCACCCAGACCGCCAGCCCAACCACCAGCGCAGCCTGGACGATGATGAGGCCGTACGAGCGTGGGCGCCTGTCAGGTTTCTGAGGCTCGCAGGTGTCCGCTGAATCAGTCATGATCATGTTACCGTGGCGCAGGCGCCTTGGTGTGTGCGGCCGGGCGCCTGTACAAGTAACGCTTCTGCGCACCGCTCAATTCCCACGATTCCTCGTTACGAGCATCGCGACCTGCGTAACCGTCGCAGACAGGAATGTCTGCGCCACCATCTCTTGCCAACGTTGGGGCGGACATTTTTGTCCGCTAGGGGCGCAAACCCTGGCTGCCCGCAGAGGGAAGCGCCGGCCGGCGGCGAAGCAATACGACGGAAACGACAGTGGGCCGATCCCGCCATGGCGGGACCAGCCCCTCCAACTGCCCTAGTGCTGTCTCTCGCAACTCGTGTTGCGCTCATCGGTCGCGAAAGGATGCCGTCCGTAGGTCGGGCTTTCTAGCCCGACTCCTCGGTGATTGCGACGAGGATGCACTGAGTCGGGCTAGAAAGCCCGACCTACAAGCCGGTGTATGGCAGTCGCGCGGCGTGCTCGCCGCCCCGCTCCGTTGCCGAGGCGGCGTGAGTTCGGAAAACAAACACGAGGGAGATGGCGCAATGCTTGAGAACCCGGTGAAGAAAGCGCTCGCGCGAGGGGAGGCCGTGCTCGGCACCATGCTCGGGGAGTTAACCTCGCCGGGGGCCTGCCGCATCGTCAAGAACGCCGGCTTCGACTTCGTGATCTTCGACACGGAACATCAGTGGCCGGGCGTGGAGACGATCGCCAGGCTGCTGCGCAGCGCGCGCGACCTCGGCCTGCAGACCTACATCCGCGCCCCGGGCTTCCGCGGGCAGTGGCCGGCGCGTTACCTCGACCTCGGCGCGGATGGGCTGATATTCCCGCACGTGGACAACGGCGAGCAGGCGCGAGCCATCGTCGAGCAGGTCAAGTACCCACCGGACGGCAAGCGTGGCCTGGGCACCAACATCGCCCACGATGACTACGCCGCAAAGCCCGCCGCCGAGTTCGTGGAGGCCGCCAACGCCGCGACCCTGGTGGCGGTGCAGATTGAAACTGCGGCGGGCCTGGAGGCGCGTGAGGAGATAGTCTCGGTCCCCGGCGTGGATGCGGTCTTCATCGGCCCCAACGACCTGTCGCTCAGCCTCGGCATCCCCGGCCAGCTCGACAGCCCGCGCATGGTGCAGGCGATCGAGGACATCTTCGCGTCCGCGCGGGCGGCGGGCGTCGCGCCGGGCATGCACGTCTTCGACATGCAGTCAGCCGTCAAGTACCTTGATGCGGGTTGCACCTTCCTGTGCTATCGCTCTGAGGTCTCCTTCTTTGTTGAGGCCAGCCGCACGGAGCTTGCCGAGCTTCGCAGTCATCCGTCCGTCGGCGAGGGGGTCTACGAATGAGCGCGAAGGTGCTGGTGCTTGCCTCATCCTTTGCGCGGCATGAGCCTGAGGCGAGCCGACCTCTGGTGGAGGCGGGCTACCAGGTCGAGCTTGGCCCCTGCGACAATGCGCCTAGCGAGGGTGAGCTGATCGAGCTGCTGGCCGGTTGCGGGGCGGTAGTCGCGAGCATGGAACCGTACACCCAGCGGGTCTTCCAAGGGCTGCCGGAGCTGAAGGTCGTGGCCCGATGGGGCGTCGGCGTGGATGCCATTGACCTTCAGGCGGCGACCGAGGCGGGCGTTGTCATAGCCAACACTCCGGGCATGGTAACGACGGCGGTCGCGGACCACACCTTTTGCCTGATGCTGGCGCTGTGCCGGAAGCTGCCGGAAGAGATAGAGGTCGCCGCAAGCTGTGACTGGCGGCACGTCGAGGGGACCGACCTCTGGCGCAAGTGCTTGGGCATCGTGGGCTTCGGCTCCATCGGCCAGGCGGTGGCGCGGCGCGCCCGGGGCTTTGAGATGCGCGTGCTTGCCTACGACGTCGCGCCTGATGAGCGCGCGGCAGAGGAACTAGGCGTGGAGCTGGTGGACCTGCCGGCGCTGCTCGCCGAGGCCGACCTGGTGACGCTTCACGCCAACCTCACCGAGCAGAGCGCCGGCCTCATCGGCGAGGCGGAGCTGCGAGCGATGAAGCCGACCGCCTTCTTCATCAACGCGGCGCGGGGCGCGCTCGCGGACCAGGAAGCGTTGCTGCGGGCGCTGGAGGAGGGCTGGATTGCGGGCGCGGCGCTGGACACCCTCGCCGAGGAGCCCCCGTCGCCCGATGATCCCATCCTGCGCGCGCCGAACTGCCTCATCACTCCGCACAATTCCTCGCAGACCCGCGAGACCGCCGCGGCCGTGAACCAGCAGGTCTGCGAGAACATCATAGAGGCGCTTTCCGGCCGGCGGCCGAGGTTCGTCGTCAACCCGGAGGTGTTCGACTGAGTTGTCCCGAAACGTGCCATCTGCTTGGGGTGCTGTACAGCCGTCTGTCATATGGAGGGCTGCCCGAGGGCACTGGCCGGCATGAACCGGCCAGTGCGCGAAGCCGGCCCAGGGCCGACAGCGGCTAACGGCACGGGCCGGGCTCGGCTGGGCGCTGAAGCGCACCAGCCTCGCACGGCCCCTCCATACTACGCCAGAGGGCACGCTCCTGACGGCCTGTCAGGCGCTAGACTGGTGCGCAACACGACACCCCCTCCATGCTACGCCAGAGGGTGCGCTCGTGACCACCCATCAGGCGTTAGACAGGTAGGCAACGCGACAGCCAACTGAAGGGGTGATCCGGGATGTCCATGACAGCTCAGAGCAGGCGTCCGCCTCGTATTGACACGCCTGAGTTCTGGCCCGCGACCTTCGACCGCTTCGACGAGTTGCTCATCGGGGCCTATCACTGCACCGTGGAGCACATAGGCACCTCGGCCGGGGGGCGCGCCATCCACAGCCTCACCTGGCGGGGCCGGGATGACATGCCTACCCTCGGGCTGGTGGGCGGCATGCACGGCCACGAGCCCCCGGGCGTGGCAGCGTGCTTCAACGTGGTGTCCATCCTTCGCTCAGGCCGTGACCTCAAGGGCGAGTCGTGGCCGGAGATCACACCGGAGCTTAACTACGTCATCGTGCCGCTGCTCAACCCCGACGCCCGCGCGCGTATGCCCAACTCCTTCGTCGGCCTCGCAAAGCAGGACATTCTGCACTATGACTCCGGCATGACTCTGGAGGGAGAACGGCGTGAGTGGTCGGACGAGGACTGCGACCCCTCGCAGATGATGATCCTCGGCGGCCTCTTCAACGACGCCGGCAACCACGTCAATCGCGAGACCGATCCTGAGAACCTGCGCAGCCCGGAGATCGCGGCGATCATGAGCTTTGTCGCCGACCACAAGCCTGATGTGGTCCTGGAGTTCCATGCCCACGCGGCGCTGCCGATGATGATCTGCCCGACGAACCTGGTGCCGGAAGAGGTGCAGACCCGCCAGGAGCAGATTTGCGCGGGAGTTCTCGAACGCGCTCAAGCCGAGGACATCACATTCAACGAGAAGGTCCCGAAGTCAGAGAAACTCTCGACCTCACTGTACTATCACTTCGGCGGCTCAGTGCCCATTCTCTACGAGAGTCCGCAAGGTGTGCTGGACTCGCCGTGCCCGTGGACGCACGAGCAGATCATTGACACCTGCCTCTTTGTCGTGTCGTGCCTGGCGGCGGAGCTGAGCGGGTAGGACGAGCGCCAACCCGGATTATCCGCGTAGGTGAAAGCGCGCCCTTCAGCGCTTTCAGCTTCCAGGCTTGTCCGCCGTAGCCTTGGCGAAGGCGGGCCCGACGAGAAGAGAGCAGGCCAACCAAGGGGATGACAGATCATGTACGAGACACCAACGATCGTGTTCATGAATCAGTCGCAGGGAGTCGTGGAGTGGTTCATGCGAGGGCCGTCCCTGGAGCGCGCGGAGGAGCTGGGCTACGAGATACGCATCAACGAACGTGATGAGAAGCTGGAGCCCGAGGAGTGGGCTGAAATGATCGCGGACGCGGATGCGCTTCTCACCACCTGGGGCTCACCGAAGCTGGATGAGACCGTGCTGGCCAAGAACGACTCGCTCAAGATCGTGGGCCATGTTGGAGGGTCGGTGGCTACGCAGGTCAGCAGCACCTTGTTCGACCGTGGCGTGCGGATGTGCACCGCGAACCCGTTGATGGCGCGGTCGGTCGCTGAGTCGGGCCTGATGTTGATGCTCATGGGGCTGCGTCGGGTGCACATGCACGTCAAGCTGGGGAAGCGGTCGGAGAACATGGTCTGGGGCAGGGACTGGGAGATCAGAGTCCCGGAGGACTGCGTCATTGGCATCTGGGGCTACGGCGACGTCGCGGCATGGCTGGTGAAGATGCTGCGGCCCTTCGAACCACAGGAGATCCTGGTCGCCAGCAACCACCTGAGCGAGGAGGACGCGCAGTCAGAGGGCATGAGCAAGGTCGAGTTCGATGATCTGTTCGAGCAGTCGGACGTTATCTTCTGCCTGGCCGGCATGACGGTGGCGAACACGGGGCGCGTGGGGCCGAGGCAGCTTCAAGCGATCAAGGATGGCGCCGTGCTCATCAACCTGGGCCGGGCGCCGCTGATCCAGCCCGAGGCGCTCATCGAGGAACTCCGCAAGGGCCGCTTCACGGGCATTTTCGACGTGTACGAGAAGGAGCCGCTGCCCGAGGACGACCCGCTCAATGACCTGCCCAACGTCATCCTGCAACCGCACAACGCTGGCACCGGCCGAGACGCTCGGTACATGGCCGCCATGCTCGACGAGTTCGACCGCTTCTTCCGCGGCGAGGAGCTTCAGTACGAGGTCCACGAATCGCGCGCCCGGATGATGACGAACATGGAGGCCGTGCGCAAGCACCAAGCGTAGGGGTTGCTCCGCTGCGGACTCACACGGCCGGCGGTGAGACGAGACACCGTGGGAGCAGTGAAGCGGCCGAGGTCTTACTCATTCTCCCGCTGGTAATCAACGGTGAGCTTCACGCCGTCGCGGAACTCCACCTTCGGCTCCCAGCCGAGGACCTCCCTCGCGCGCGTCGCGTCCAGGGCGCTGTGATGCACGTCTCCAGGGCGCTCCTCGCCGTAGATCGCCGGCTGCTCGAAGCCCACCGCCGCCGCCACCGCGTCGTAGACCTCCTGGTCGGTGGTCTGAATGCCGGTGCCGATATTGAGCACCTCGCCCTGACCGCGCTCAAGGGCCAGGAGGTTCGCCTCCACGACATCACCCACGTAGACGTAGTCCCGCGTCTTGTCGCCCTTTCCGAAGATGGTCGGGCGCTCACCGGCCAGCATCATCCCGGCGAAGATGGCGTTCACGCCCGCCTCGCCATGCGGGTTCTGCCGCGGTCCGTAGACGTTGGCGTAGCGCAGGATGGTGTAATCCAGGTCATAGAGCCGCCCGTAGAGTTGCACGTAGACCTCCCCGGCGAGCTTGGAGGCGCCGTAGTGTGAGATGGGCCGGAGCGGATGGCTCTCATCGGCTGGTATGCGCTCAGGCTCACCGTAGATAGCCCCACCGCTGGAGGAGAAGATGAGCTTGCCTGCGCCGACCGCGCGGGCCGCCTCGATGACGTTGAGGATGCCGATGATGTTGGTCTCGGCGTCGAACTGCGGCTCGCTGACCGAGCGCCTGACATCCATTTGCGCGGCGTGATGATTGACGACCTCAGGCCTCTCCTGCTCAAACACCCCTTGCAGGGCCTCGAAGTCGGTGATGTCAACCTCGTGGAAGCTGGCATCCGAGTTCAGGTTCTCCCGACGCCCGGTCGCCAGGTTGTCCACTACGCAGACCTGGTGGCCCTCGGCGAGATAGCGGTCAACGAGGTGCGACGCGATGAAGCCGGCGCCGCCGGTGACTAGTATCCTCATGTGGTGACCTCCCTTGTCACGTCACGTCCGCTTCCTCGAGCAGCTCCGCGAACTCCAGGGCGTTCTGCACGGCCTGAGCGCCGTAATGGTTGTTGAAGAACACATACACTTCTTCGGTCTCGGCGGCAAGCCCTGCTACCTTGTCAACCCACTCGCTGAGTTCCTCTTTCGAGTAAAGGTAGTCATAGCGCTCCCAGGCCTCGTCATGCTGCCACCATTTCTTGTAGTTGCGGCCATGAAAGCGCACGTAGCCGATCTCCGAGGTTGCCTTGGCGATGGGCGGCACCAGGCTGCTGAACTGCGGCTGGTCCACGCAGCAGAAGCCGAAGTCATGCTCGCGCAGGAAGCTGAAGGTGTCGTCGCGTATCCAGCCGCTATTGCGGAACTCGATGACCACCGGGACCTCGCCCATCAGCTCGCGGAACTCACGCAGGTACTGCACGTTCTCCTTGATGCATTTGAAGGAGTTGGGAAACTGCGCCAGCACGCAGCCGAACTTGCCCTCCTCCACCAGCGGCTCCAGGGCAGTAATGAACTCCGCGAAGACCGCGGCCTTGTCCTCGCCCGGCTCGTGCGTCATCTCGCGGTTGGCCTTGATGACGAAGCGGAAATCCGGCCCGGTCTTAGCCGACATCGCGGCGAGGGTGCGCGCGTTGGGCAGCCGGTAGTAGGTGTAATTCACCTCGACCGCGCCAAAGCGCTGCGCATAGTAGTCGAGGAACTTTTTCTTGGGCGTGCCCTCGGGATAGAAGGGTCCCACCCAGTCGTCGTACGAGTAGCCCGAGGTGCCGATGTGAATCACTTGCCTGGCCTCCGGCGGGATCTGCAATCGCGATGAGGACGGATGCTTTCGGCCGTCGTCATGGTAGCGCGGGCGCCCTCGCCTGCGCGCATAGGGCCCGACGCGTGCCCTTGCCCGCTTGTCCTGCTTCGCCGGACTACGGGGGGCAAGTCGGCTCGCCGACAGGCGAGGGCGCCTGTCGTACCAGGCAACGCACGAGGCGCGCCGGTGTTGCCCATCATCAGAATCTGAGGTGTCCCCGCCTCCTGACGCGCTCTGTTCAGGCTCGGAGCACCTCGCCGTGACGCTCGGCGGCCTGCCGCGTTGCGTGCACCGCGACCTGCCCGGCGACGATGACCCACTCGATGCCCGCCGGGAATTGATGCGGCTCGGCGTAGGTCGCGGTGTCAATGATTCGGCCTGCGTTGAAGACCACCAGGTCAGCTCGCTTGCCGGGAGCGATGAGGCCGCGATCCTCGGCGCCGATGCGGACCGCCGGCCAACTCGTCGCCTTGCGCACGGCTTCCTCCAGGCTGAGCAGGCCTTCCTCACGCACGTACTTGCCCAGCAGTCGCGGGTAGGTCCCGTAGGAGCGCGGATGCGGGCTGCCGGAGGAGACCGGCCCCTCCGGCGCGTAGGCCAGGCCGTCGGTGCAGACGCACCCCAGCGGATGCGCCAGGGCTTTCTTCACGTCCTCCTCTGACATGGAGAAGAACACTGCGTTCACGTGACCCTCTTCCTCCAGCAGCAGGTCGAGGGCGACATCGAGCGGGTCGTTCCCGCGCTCGCTGGCGATTCGTTCGAGGTTCTTGCCCACCAGACCCTGGTTGGCCTCAGTCTCGACCCCGGTCACCACGATCTGCTCAAAGGGCAGCTCGAAGGGATTGTAGTCCGTCCGGCGCTCCTGCCAGGCCTTCAGGTCGGCACGCAGGCGCTGGCGGGTCTCCGGCTGAGCGATGCGCTCCAGCATCTTCGCGCCACCGCCGGCGTGCACCCAGCCGGGAAGCGACCCGGAGAGGTGGCGGCTGCCAGCAGTGTACGGGTAAGAGTCGAAGGCGAGGTCCAAGCCCGCGTCGCGCTGCCTCTCGATGAGGGCGAGGGCCTCATCCATCTGCCCCCAGGCGCGTTCGCCGGAGCACTTCAGATGATCAATCTGCACGCGCAGGCCATCTCCTGCGCGGCCTGCCATCTCCGTGAACTCTCTGATGGCCTCCAGCAGCTCTACGCCCTCATCACGCAGGTGAATGCTCACCAGCCGCTCCCGCTCGGCGGCCACGTGGCACAGGGCCTCGACCTCCGCTAGCCCGGCGAATGACCCCAGGGCATAGGCCATCCCGAAGGAAACCCCGATGCACCCGGCGTCGAAGCACTCGCGCAGAGCGTCGCACATGACCTCAAGCTCGTCGGCGGTGGGCACACGGTTGTCAAAGCCCATGGCCCACGCGCGGAGGGCGCTGTGCCCGACCATCGCCGCCGCGCTGTAGGCCGGCCTGGCCGACTCCAGGCGGTCCAGGTACTCGGCCGGCGTCTGCCACGTCCACTCGACGGGCGCAGTGATGAAGGAGATGATCGAGCTAAGCTGGTCCCGGTCGGCCTGGTGCACGGGGAACGGCGACATCCCGCACTGACCGTTGAGTTCGGTGGTGACCCCCTGCTGGAGCTTGCTGACGCCGCGCGGATCGGCGAGCAGGTTCAGGTCCGAGTGCGCGTGGCAGTCAATGATGCCGGGCATGACGGTTAGGCCGGCGGCGTCAAGAACGTTCGCCGCCTGCGCCCCCGAGAGGTCTCCCACCCCCGTGATCACGTCACCCTCCACGCCGACGTCGCCGCTGCGCGCGGGCGCCCCGGACCCGTCAACTATCGTGCCGCCACGTATGAGCAAATCGAAGTGCGCCAACACTATCCCTCCCTCACATCTACGCCACCGGTTCCAGCAAGCGCCGGAAGGCCTCCGCCTGCTGCTTGAACGCCTCGGGCCCCCGCTGATCTCCCATCTTCAGGGTGAGAAAGCCGTCGAAGCTGCGACAGGAGAAGATGGAGATGAGCTCCTTGACCTCACCGTGGCCCTGGCCCGGCAACGTGTACGTCGGCCTGCCAGGCCGGCAGCCATCAGTGACGTGGAGTGCGCGCGCATATCGCTTCAGCTTGTACTTGCGGTAGGTCCCCAGGAACGGCTTCTCCCCCAGGTTCGCGAAATGCGCCGGGTTGAAGCAGAAGCCCAGCCGGTAGTCATCGGTGAGCGCCAGCAACGGCGCCTCACACGCCTCGCCGCCGTCCCAGCAGCTTCCGGGCGTGTTTTCGAAGACGATTGTCACCGTTGAGCCTTCGGCCAGCTCCAGGGCCTCCCGCAGCCGGGTGAGGGCCGCCTCCGCCTCGGTTCCGACCGGCGGTGAGGGCACCTTCACCAGCGGCGCTTCGATGGCCTGCGCGGTCTCGATGGCCATGCGCATCTGTCTCCCCGCGACTTCGCCACCAGCGATGAACTGCTCCGGACTGAGGCCGCAGTGCAGACAGCTCACCGCCATCTCCCGCTCCTCAAGCTGGTCAGTGAACTGCGCGCCGATACCATCGGGGTGGGCGAGCAGCTCCGACGCGAGTGCCGGGCCGAGCTCAACGCAGCGAATGCCCTCGTTGCGCACTGCATCCAGGCCGGCCTCGGCGTCGGTCAGGCTGTCAGACAGCTCGTCAAGCAGCGCCGAGGCGCGGAAGTCATACTGCTCCAGCTCATGGGCCTTAATCTTCGCCCGCTGCCTCACACAGTCATCGCAGTTGGGGTTGTCGCAGAGAACCGCCGCCGGGTCCCTGCGCAGGGCCTCCACCTCGATCTCGACCGCGCTTTGCGCGTGCAGTAGTCGGCAGACGGCCTTACCGACCTTGCCGACCCTCATCGCGCCGCGCTCGCGGAACAGGCGGTCAAGGCCGATGAAGTCACGGTGCGGCCCCGGGAACCAGTGCATGACCTTGGTCTGCTCCACGCCCTCCTCGTCCAGGTAGGTGCGCTCGATGGTGGAGAGGTAGGGCGCCCTGACGATCTCCTCGGGATAGTGCAGCAGCGTGTTCCGGTCCTGGTCCACCCCCAGCAGGAGCACGTAGCCCTCGTTCAGGTCCGCCAGCTTGCCCCAGGGCGAGCCGGCGCCGATGGCGGTGTCCTGCTCGATGTGCCCCTCGAGCAGCCAGCCGGCCTTGGCGCCGATCGCGCACGCTGAGTGCGTGGGGTGGAGGCTGCGCGTGACGCCCGGATAATGCCGGAAGGCCTCGGTCACACTGCCTACCCCGGACGGGGAGGTCTCAATGTTGAAGGGACGGGCCCCGCTCATCGCGGGCATCGCCAGCGTACCGGTCGGGCCGATGGCCTCCAGCAGCGCCTCGATGAGGGTGTTGGCGCCGCCCTCCACCTCTCCCAGCGCCGAGAGGCTGCTATGCACCATGAGCGTCATCCCGGGGCCGACCCCGAGGCGGCGGAGGTCGTCAATCAGGTCCTGTTTCGTCAAGCGCATACTCAGGTACTCCTCACTCGGTAGTGTCAATACGAGGCCCGCGCGCCGACATCGGCCCTGCGCCCAAGCGCAACGACGAAGGACTGAGGGAGTCGGAGCAGGAGCTCCGACCTACGGGATACGTACGCGGTTCGCCGCAGGGCTGCCGTCTGTCGTCCGGAGGGGCTGCCGTCTGTCGTCCGGAGGGGCCGCCGTCTGTCGTCCGGAGGGGCCGCCGTCTGTCGTCCGGAGGGGCCGCCGTCTGTCGTCCGGAGGGGCCGCCCGAAGGCTGAGGCGCCTGTGGCGCCGAAGCCTGAGGCCGGCCCGCGCCTCCCGCCAAGTAGCGGGATACGTATGCGATTCGCCGCGGCATTCGCGTCTGTGGTCAAGGGTCGTTGCTGTGGTGACCGTCCTTGCTTTCGCCGCTGCTGTCAGGCAGGGACAGCAACCTGGCGTTGATAGCCACGACTACGGTGCTCACCGACATGACGATCGCGCCCACGGCCGGTGGCAACAGTATGCCCCACCTGTAAAGCACTCCGGCCGCCAGCGGAATCGCGATCACATTGTAAGCCGTCGCCCAGACGAGGTTCTGAACCATCTTGCGCCGGGTGGCGCGGGCCAGGCTTAGCATATCCAGCACATTGCGAGGGTCATTGCGCACCAGCACGATGTCAGCGGACTCTACCGCCACGTCCGTGCCAGCGCCGATGGCGATGCCCACGTCTGCTTGCACCAGCGCCGGAGCGTCGTTGACCCCGTCGCCGACCATCGCGACCCTCAGTCCACGGTCCTGAAGCTGCTGTATCCGGCCCGCCTTCTCGTCCGGCAGCACCTCGGCGAAATACTCATCCAGGCCAAGCTCGCCGGCCACCGAGGCCGCGACCTGCTCATTGTCGCCGGTGAGCATCACGGCCCGGATTCCCTGGGCCTGAAGCTGGCTGATGGCCTCGCGGGACTCCTCGCGGACCACGTCGGCGAGCGTGATAACGCCCAGCACCTCTCTGCCCTCGACCACATAGACAGCGGTGCGCCCTTCTTCGTCGGTCTCGCCGAGGCCTTCGGCCTCGGCGGGAATCCCGGCCTCGCGCAGATAAGGTCCGCTGACCACCTTGAGGTCTCGACCTTCGACCTGCGCCCAAGCGCCCTTGCCGGGGATGGCCCGGAAGTCGGTCACCGGTGGCAGCTCCAGGCCCCGCTTCTTAGCCCTGCGCACCAGCCCCTCCGCGATGGGATGCTCGGAGCGCGCCTCCACGGCGGCCGCAAGCCGCAGCAGCTCGTCCTCATCGGACGCGAGCGCCCGGATCTCAACGATTCCGAAGCGAGCCTCGGTGAGCGTGCCGGTCTTGTCGAAGACGACAGCGTCCAGCTCGCGAGAGGCCTCGAAGGCCGTGCGGTCACGTATCAGCAGTCCGTGGCGGGCGGCGATGGCCGTGGACACCGCGACTACCAGCGGCACTGCCAGCCCCAGCGCATGAGGACAGGTTATGACCATCACCGTGATGCTCCGCTCCAGCGCGAAGTCGAAGGCGTACCCGGCCAGGAGCCATGCCGCCAGCGTCACCGCCCCGACGCTGAGAGCGATGACCGTGAGCCAGAACGCGGCGCGGTTGGCGAGGTCCTGGCTGCGCGACCTGCTCTGCTGCGCCTCCTGGACCATGCGGATCACCTGCGAGAGGTAGGTGTCCTCCCCGCTCTTCTCGATGACAACCTCGAGGGCCCCGTCACCGTTGATGGCACCACCGATGACCTCATCGCCCTCGCCTTTCTCGACCGGCATCGCCTCCCCGGTGAGCATCGCCTCATTAAGGGCGCTATGCCCCTCGAGGATCCTGCCGTCCGCAGGCGCGCGTTCACCGGGCTTGATGATGATGTGGTCACCGTCGCTCAGTTCACCCACCGGCACGTCGCGGGTGCTGCCATCTTCGCCAAGCAGGTGAGCCTCCTCGGGCATGAGCTTCGCCAGCTCCTGGAGGGCCCTCGATGCGCCCATCACCGAGCGCATCTCGATCCAGTGCCCGAGCAGCATGATGTCAATGAGGGTCGCGAGCTCCCAGAAGAAGACCTTCCCCTGAAGTCCCAGCACCACGGCCGCGCTGTAGAAGTAGGCTGCCGTGATGGCGACTGCAATCAGCGTCATCATCCCCGGCTGACCGGCGCGCGCTTCATCAACAAGGCCCTTCAGGAACGGTCGCCCACCGTAGACGAAGATGACGGTCCCAAGGGCGAGCAGGAGATAGCTGTCACCGGTGAAGGCCAGGGCCTGAAGCCCGAACAGCTCCCTTATCATGGGCGACAGCGCCAGCGTGGGGACAGTCAGTGCCGCGCAAATCCAGAACCGGCGGCGGAAGTCCCGCACCATCTGCTCGTGGTGGTCGGCGTGATCATGGGGGCTGGTCTGAGAAGGCGCGTGCGGCTGCTCTTGTTGCGCCTCGGCGTGATGTTCATGGTCTTCGCGCACGCGGTGATGGTGCTGATGACCTTCGGTCATAGTTATTCCCCTTCAGGACGAGACCGGACGGCATCCACCTGCGCCTCGGGTCTACGTCTTCCCTCCCCCGCGGTTCTCGGTTACAGTCATACTGTATCCCGGTGGGCGAGGCTGTCAAGGGCGGCGAGGCCGGCAAGAAAGAAAAAGGGGGAGATAACTGACTGTCCCCTTTTCCCCAGGAGCATCGTTTTTGCGGGGGAGCCTGGGGCTGCGCTGTAGGGCGGGGACCTGTTTGTCCCCCGTAGCCTTGGCGAAGGGGGGTGCCCCGCCCGCCTGCGGCGCGCCACGGGTGCGCGCCCTACATACGACAGCGGCGCCTGCGGTCCCGCCTGCGGCGCGCCACGGGTGCGCGCCCTACATACGACAGCGGCGCCTGCGGTCCCGCCGAGGCGCAATCGGCGGAATACCCCGGCGAGGCCGTCGAGCGACAGGGCAAAACCGATGCTCCTGCTTTTCCCAGGGAGGTCCTTGACGGGCCCGGGACGAACACCTATTCTCACGTAGTGCCCACGCAAGCAAGGCAACATGTAGGAGGGATGCTCATGTACGCTGCGAAGTCGCGAAAGATGGTCACAACCGTCGTCGCATTGGTCTGCATGGCGGCGCTGGCAGGGCTGCTTGCGCAGTCCGCTCTGGCGTGCTCCGGCTGCGGGTGGGTTCCTGTCAAGTGCGAGACACAGGCCTGCTACACGGGTTGCTGCGGGGTCCCCGTCTGCTGCGGCGCCTACCAGTACCAGGCGCAGACGTGGGTGCCGAAAGGCTGGGTGCCGAGTTGCGGCATGCCGAAGTGGTGCGCGCCGCGGCCCTGCTTACCAGTCGCCTGCTATGGGCTGTGCCTGACCACCGTGCAAGTAGCGATCGGGCAGGGACAGCCGGAAACGGTTCGCGCGTGGCGCTGGGGCAATGATGTGCTGGTTCCGGTTCGCGAGGTCTTCCAGAAGCTGGGCGCGGAGGTGGTCTATCGCGGCTTTGGCATGACGGACGTCACGCTCGGCGGCAAGACCGTGCAGCTTCGGGCGTATGGCTCCCATGCCTACGGCTGCTGCGGGTGGCCCGCCGCAGGCGCGACCGCTGCGCGCATGATTTCCTGCAAGGTCCACGCGCCTGTGTCCGCCCTTGCTGCAGCGTTGGGCGTAACCGTGGAGAAGCAGGAAGCCGTCATTCGACTGACGCCCTGAAGTAGATGACGTGCCCTGCAGGCGAAGCACCGGGGCCGCGCCTGCACACGGCGCGGCCCCGTAGACCTGTGCTCAGACCCGAAGTGCCTCTCGGATCACCCCGGTCCGCGTCATGGTTGCCCCTTGGCCGCTGACACGAACTCTCTTGGAGTCATCTATGGCGTCCATCGCAGACAACATGCATACCCACGCCAAGCAGGTTCACGACGGCGTCCTACGCGCCCTGTTCGTTGGGGCAACTCTCACGATGATCGCCTCCAGCCACGCTCAACAGGAACAGTGGGCCAGGCTGGTGTGTGACAGCCCCGACTTCTCCGTAAGCGCTCCCCCCGGCTGGGTACTGGAGCCCGTGCAGAACACGGGCGCCAGGCTCGTAGCCCCGGACGCCGACCTGGTCGTCGAAGTGGTCACCTGGAAGGCTCTGCGCCCCCCCGCGACAGCGGAGAAGGCGGCCGCGCAGCATGAGGCGCTGCTGGGGCATGCCTTCGACTACCGCCGGCGCTCGGAGGAGGCACTGGTCACAGACCAGGGCGCTGACTACCTGCTCGTCGTCGGCGCGGCGCGCGCCGGCCCTCTCGAGAAGGCCTCAGTCTTCGCCGCGTATGCCTTCGGCGATGCTTACTATGTCCTGGGGACCTTCTGCGAGCCGGACGAGGTGCGTAAGCTGCGCGCAAGCCTCCTGGATGAGATGGCAAGGAGCTTGCGGGCGGGACCGCCTGCGGTCATTCAACCACCGCAGGTCGTCGAGGACACGGAGACTGTCGAGCCAGCGCAGGATCGCCCGCCAACCGACCTGCAGGTCGAGCCGGAGGGCCGGCCCGTGCTCCCGGGGCCGGAGGAGCAGGCCGCGCCCTGGGCCGAGCACACACACCAGCTTGGCTTTTCAGTCTCGCTTCCTGCCGACTGGCGCGTGGCCCTCACGCAGGGCCGCATTCTAGTCGGTCCCGACCCTGTCGAGCCGCTGAAGCATGGCGTGGTCATCTGGCCTGTTACCGGCAAGCAGGCGGCCGCCGAGGATGCCCTGAGCGCCTTCCTCGCCGAGCTACCCCTGCCCGGCCCGGCCCTGACCAAGCTCTTCGAGAACCACGATCCCAGGGGAGTCGCCGTGCTGGGCGCCATGACCGGAGATGGGCTGCGGCTCCTCGCGAGCTACGCCAGTAATGACGGCGACGGCCTCCTGGTGGTGGCGATGGCTCCGGCCGAGGAGTTCGAGAGGGAGCGCGGCCGCCTGGCAAGGGTGGCCAGCAGCTTCCGCCCGGGGCGCTGGATGGTCCCCGTGCAGACGGGCGGCGGTGAGGAGGTCACGGGGGAAGCCGGGCTGCTGCGCTGGCGTCTGCCCCCGGGATGGCAGAGCCGTGGTGGCGTCGAAGGTCGCGGCGGCGAGGCCGCCATTACCATCGATGCCGTCCTGCCCGGCCCGAAGCGTCTGCGTGTCGCTTGGCATCAGCCGCTGCTGCCGGGATTCCGCAAGCTGAGTGCCCTGCTCGACAGCCTCGGCTGGCGGGAGGGGGACATCTACGGCGGTGACGAACTCTCCGCGGGCATGCTCGTTTACAAGAGGCGTTCTCCGCAGGAGTTCGTGGACGACTATCTGCTCCCACGCCACCCGCGCAGCCTCACCGATGTTACCACCAACTCTGAAGGCAATAACCCGGCTGTCGCCGGCCTCCTGCGAGGGGCGGGAGCGCAGGGGGCGGCCGTGCTTGTGCGCGGCGACTCCACCATCGGCCCCAGGGAACGGCTCTACATCGTGGCCACGGCGAGCATGCCCGCCCCGCTGCAGGAGACCTGCTGGCAGGCCGCTGAGCTGCGGGCCGAGGCCGGAGAGGGCGCTTTGCGTGAGGCTGTGGCGGCACTTACCGTTGCGGTGGAGTCGGCTCATGTCACAGAGCAGGCCCGCGATGCCAGGCTCGCGGACCCGTTGCGAGCGCTGCTGCTGAGCGCGCAGAGGTCCCTTGAGGCGGTCCCGGCCGACCTGCGGCCGGCGTCGGCGCAGGAGCCGAAGACGAGCGTCCTGGAGGGTCCGACCACAGCGGCGGGCCGGTCATGGGCGCTACCGGGCGCTGTGTTGGACTTCTGGCGCGAGCAAGCCACGGCTCCGCAGGGATGATTGATGGTGCTGTTTCTCAATCGCGAATAACTGACGCTAGAGCCGCCGCCTTGACTGGTTGGCGGGCCTACACGACCACGACACGGTGGTCGGCATTTGTGGTCAGGCGTGCACCCGGATATGGCGTCGGCGCACCAGACGATGGGAATGCCCGGCGCCGGAGGTGACGAGATGAGAAAACTCGTTGAGTGCGAGCACTGTCACGGGCGGAAAGTCTGCACTATCAGCGGCGGACGAAGCTGTCGCGAGTGTCTGGCAGCGGCTGGCAAGAGCCTGCGGGAATTCGCCACCGTACGCTGCTCTTACTGCGGAGGCCGAGGCAAGGTCTGGGTAGAGGTGGAGGAGGACGAAGAGGCTCCAGAGGCCAGCGAGTCCGATGACGAAGGATAGGCCCCGCAACCGCTCTCACAGGAGCAGGATGACGCTTTCGCACCGCTGACATCAGATGGCGCGGCGGCGTAGGGATGGCTTTCGTCTAGCGACATAGAACCTTGACACTCACCATTTGCTGTGCTATATTGCCGGCGTTGAAGTGGGCAGGGGATTGACCGGTCTGCTTCAGCAATATATCTGGTCGTGCCAGCAGTCAAAACCTGGCAAGGAAGGGAGGCACCTCCAGCCCGACTGTTGGAGTAAGCGGCCAGAGCAGGCTGAGTTCATCGCAGTCTGGACCTCACCGGAAGAGGAAACAATGGATACTCTCCTGTGCGGTCCTTGACGCAGTTTCAGGGCCAGCCTGTTGCTTGCGGCGTAGTCAGAAACGACTGGCCTGCGTCGCAAGGGTCTGAAAACTTAAGGAGGGTACGAACATATGAGGAAGGTACTACCGTTGGTCGGTCTGGCCCTGCTGATTGCTGTTCCGGCAGTGGCCCAGTCCAGTCCCGCAGAGACCGTCCCCTTCGACCACTGGGCCTACGATGCGGTCCAGCAACTGTGCGAGGCCGGGATAATCATTGGTTATCCCGATGGCACGTTCAAGGGCGACCGGGCGATGACTCGCTACGAGTTCGCCATGGCCATCTCGCGCTTGCTTGACAAGCTCCCGAAAGGCCCCGCCGAAGCCGGCGCTCCTGGCAAGGATGGGGCGCCCGGCAAGGATGGTGCGCCCGGTCCCAAGGGCGATAAGGGCGACAAGGGTGACAAGGGCGATCAGGGCCCACCCGGAGAGGTAGACTACGGCAAGGTCACCGAGATCGTCAACAAGCTCCTGGAGGAGTTCAAGAATGAGCTTGCTGACATCAAGCAGGACGTCGAGTACCTCCAGAATGACGTCTACGATCTGGGCGACCGCGTCACCGCGCTGGAGGAGGGCATGGGTGGCCCGGAGGTTACCGGTTGGTTGGACTATCGTCTCGGTATGGTCGGCGACGAAGTTGACCTCGACCATGAGTACGATGCTCTGACCGCGAAGGTCGGCGTAGCCGGCGACATCACCGACAACCTCTACGGCTGTCTGACGCTCAAGACCCGCGACACCTACTGCCCCACCGACGCCTACTCGGCGAACCAGCTCTGGTTGGACGAGGCCTACGTGGCCTTCAACACCGGGGACGTCAAGTGGACTGCTGGTCGGCAGCAGGTGCGCATGGGCCACGGACTGGTCGTGGACAGCGACCGCCAGTCACTGCAGGCGGTCAAGGGTGAGTGGCCCGACGCGCTCGGTACAGGCCTGGACCTCGAGTGGGTCGCGGGCAACGCTGACGAAGTCGGGGAGGCCTATGGCTTCAACACGACTCCTGACGGCGACGCCGACCCGCTCGACGCTGACGGCTATCTGGCCGTCCGTGCGGCCCTCAAGTACCCGAGCTGGTCCATCGGCGGCACCTATCTGGTCAGTGGTGTATCGCAGCAGAACGCAATACACTACCCGGATGGCGTCGCGCATCCTGACCTGATCGACGACGAGACCGCGTACGCCGTGGACTTCTGGGCCGAGATTTGGGACCGCGAGATCTACTTCGAGGCCGCCCAGATCGAGGAACACGCAAACCGGCCGGTCTACGACCCGATCAGCAAGCCCTCAGCCTACATGGCGAGTGTCGAGTTGTGGGACACTGACGCCTTCAAGCTGACAGGGTTCTACTCCGATGTTGACGCGGAGTTCGATCTGTACTACTCCGCTGTCAACCCTTACTACGAGATCCTCGACAACCGTGCCCCCATCGGCTCCTACGTTCCGTGGGAGCGGTGGCTGCGCAGGGCTCCCGTCATGACCAACTTCGAGATCCTTGGCGGGACGCTCGCGTTCGACCTCGCTGGTCTGCCGTTCGAGGTCTGCTACTACAACCTCGATACCAACGCCCCGAACTACTGGAACCCCTACAATCCGTCTTCGGATTCTTACGGGGTGAACAGTCTCTCGTACGATGCTCTGTACGGAGTAACGGTTCGGAAGCAACTTGCCGGTGGCGTTGACTGCTCGCTCACCTGGGGACACCAGGCGGCGGCCAGTGACGCGCCGAGCACGGTGGAGGACTTGGACCTCCTGCAGGGCGGCGTTACAGTCGCATTCTAAGCGCCCTCGCTTGAGGTAGGATGTGAAGAAAACGGGGCCCCATCAGGGGCCCCGTTTGCTCGTACCAGGCTACAATCTGGACGGAGTGCCTTGCGGCAGATGTCCTCAGGGGGCCAACTCGACGACGGTAAGGGTGAAGGGGGCGCCGTCGGGCTCGGTGTAGGTCACCTTGAACCGGCCCTCGCCGACTTCCTCCAGCGCCAGGTCGGGGTAGGCATCGTACACCTCGGCGTGCGGGGCGAAGAAGCTGATCCGCCAGCCCTCATCGGTGGCCCGGAGCAGCAGCCCGAAGGCCGTCGTCATCGCCTTCACGTCTTTGCTCTTTGGCGCTGCCTCGACCCTCACCACCACGTAGGCCGCATCACCTTTCACAGCCTCCGCGATGACCTTGTGGCTCTTGACCCCGAGCCAGGTTAGATCGCTGTCGAACTGTTCGTAGCCCAACGCCTTCTGCGCGTCATCCGTGAGCAGAAGGTAAGCATCCTCGAGATGGTCTCCCGCCAAGGCCGCCAAGAAGTCATCGGCGACTTGGGTGACCTCGGACTCCTCCGCAGCCGCAGTGGACTGCTCGGGATGCACCTCAGGAGCTATCTGCGGGGCCTCCCAGGTCATCCGCGAACAGCCGGGCATGAGCGCAACAAAGGCTACGAACAGAGCGGTGATGGCCAGAGGCTTGCACATTCTGCGCGGCTCCTTATCTTCTCTCACGAGTTGACTCACGAGGGAATTGCACCGAGGGCGGCGAAAGCTCTCACAACATGCGAAGTGCTGAAAGCCGGGTGCGACCGGTGACATCTCGTCACAGGCGGGCGAAGACGACGATCATGCTGGCGCTCGTGGCCACGGGTGTGGTTGTCGTTTGCAGCGGCGCGCCCGGGCCTGCGCGCCCCTCACCTGATGCGCTGCGGGAGCACCTGCGCGCGATTCTATCCTCGCGGGCCTACCAAGTCAACCCTCCGCCAGCCTGGCAGTTCCAGCAATGGGTGCTGGAGCAGGTCGGTCGGGCCATCGCCTGGCTCGCTAGGATAGCTGAGGCGGGTCCGTTCAGCGAGCTGCCCTCGTATCTGTGGTGGACCATCGTCGCCGTCTCCCTGCTGGCGCTGGTCCTCATACTCTATCACATCATCATAACCTTTCGCATTCTTCTGGCAGGCACACCGCGTCGGCGCGGGGAGGCTCAGTGGGTGGGTCAGAAGCGTACCAGCCCGGAGGAAGCACTACGCGAGGCGCAGAATGCGGCCGCAGCGGGCGACTTTGAGTTGGCCGTGCGACGCCTCTACGAGGCTGCCTTACTGCGCCTGGACCGACGCGGCCTCCTCAGCTACGTCCCCTCGCGCACCAACTGGGAGAACCTGCGCAGTCTGAGGTCTCCTCCGCTGCGCGGGATCGTGGCCCCTCTGACGCACGACGTGGACGGCATCTTCTACGGCGGCCGCGAGGCCACGGCCCAGGTCTACGCCGACTGCCAGGAGCGGGTAAGCGTGCTCTGGGACGCGGAGGCTTGACGCTGTGAGCAGATCGCGGCGCAACTACATCCTGCTCGCGGCCCTGTTCGCGATCTTCGTGGGTCTCGCCCTGCTCAGTCGCTGGGGGCAGGGAGCCTTCGATCCCACGCGCGATCACTCCAGCCTGCGCGCCAACCCGTGGGGTACAAAGGCCTACCGTCAGTTGCTCGAACGCTGCGGCGTGCGCGCCGAGACCTGGAACAAGCCGCTCGATAAGCTGGACAGCAGCGTCAAGCTGCTCATGATCCTCGGCCCGGAGAGGTCCTTGAGCGAGGATGAGCGGAAGGGACTGCTCGACTGGGTGCGCGAGGGCGGCAGGCTCGTGCTCGCCATCTACGGGGGGCGGGCGGACGGATCCGAGTGTGAGGGAGCCTGCTGCGGCCTTGGCGGCGGGCGCAACATCCGGCTGCTGCTTGCGCGCCTCGGCCTCTTACTGGATGCGCATGGAGTCTCGGGCGCGCGAGCGCGCGTCGAGGAGGCCTCGGCCCTGACGGCCGATGTGAGCCACGTCATCGTCCCTTCAGAGTGCCGTCTCGTGCGAACAGAAGGCAACAAGGAACTGCGCGCCGCCCTCGTGGAACAGGGCCTGGATGAGGAGACGGCGGCGGAGCTTGAGATGCTCAAGGATGTCAAAGTGCGAACGGACCTGGTGTGTCAGCACGGGCTTGCGCTGGTAACTGTTGGCCTGGGGAAGGGGCATGTACACGTGCTGGCCGAGGTTGAGATGCTCGCCAACCGCGAGATATCCGAAGCCGACAACGTGGTGCTGGCCGCCAACCTCGTCTTCGCCGACGGAGCTCCGAAGCGCGTGTACTTTGACGAGTACCATCACTTCCTCGGCAGCGCCTTCGGGGCGGGTCGGTCGGAGGTGGACGCGCGGCCGGTCTGGTGGACGCTCTGGGCGCTGCTGGCGGTCGCGGCCATCTACGCGGTGGGTCGCGGTTGGCGCTTCGGCGCGCCGGTCGTGAGGGCAGATGAGGGGCGTCGCTCCTCGGCCGACTACGTCAGAGCCTTCGCGGATATCTACTCACGGGCGCGGGCCGGGGAAGCCGCCGCCCGGATGCTGGCGGCCTCCTTCCGCCGCAGCCTGGCGCATGCCGCGGCTGTCGCCCCATCCGCCGACCCGCTGCGCATTGAGGAGGGCCTGAAGCGCCGGGGCCTTCCCGGCGAGGAGATGGTCAACCTGCTCTCAACGCTGGAGCGGCAGGCCGAGCAGCAAACTGACGACGCCGAGCTTCTGCGTTACGCTCGGGCAATGGCGAACTACGAGAGGATGCTGTGAGCGATGGAACAGGACTACGCCGCCAACGAGAGCCTCGCGACCTCCCTGGCGCAGCGCATGCAGGAGATGATGGGGCGAGTCATCGTCGGGCAGGAGCGGGCCGTGCAGGAGCTGCTGGTAGCCGTGCTCGCCAACGGCCACGTGCTGCTGGAGGGCGTACCGGGCGTTGCCAAGACCCTGATGGTCAGGGCGCTGTCGGCCTGCCTGGGCCGCGAGTTCCGCCGCGTGCAGATGACGCCGGACCTGATGCCCTCGGACATCGTGGGCACTTACGTCTACGACACGGAGAGCGGCGAGTTCCACCTGCGCAAGGGCCCCATCTTCACACAGATGCTGCTCGCCGACGAGATCAACCGCGCTCCCGCGAAGACGCAGTCGGCCCTGCTGGAGGGCATGCAGGAGCGGCAAGTGACCATTGACGGCGTAACGCATCCCCTGCCCGAGGGCTTCACCGTCTTCGCCACGCAGAACCCGATCGAGTTCGAGGGCACCTACCCGCTGCCCGAGGCGCAGCTCGACAGGTTCATGCTCAAGGTATTGATTGACTACCCCTCCAAGGAGCAGGAGGACGCGCTGCTTCAGCGCTACCATGAGGGCTTCGACCCGATGGACCTCGCCTCCACCGGCGTCACCGCCGTCGCGGATGATGAGGCGATTCGCGCCTGCCAGGCTCAGATACAGGAAATCCAGGCAGAGCCTGAGGTCATCGGTTACATCTCCGAGATAACGCGCGCGACGCGCCAGGACCCGGGCGTGCTGCTCGGTTGCAGCCCGCGGGCCTCAGTGATGCTGCTGCTGACCGCCAAGGTGCTGGCCGGCCTGCGGGGTCGGCCCTACCTGATTCCCGACGACGTCAAGGACATGGCCCTCCCGGCGCTGAGGCATCGCATGGTGCTGCGACCGGAGGCCGACATCGAGGGCCTCAGCTCGGACGACCTCATCACGCAGGTGCTCGACTCCGTGCCGGTGCCACGGTAGGAAGAAGGCTCCGTCCCCTTTTTGAGGAGGGCCTCAAGTTGGTTCCAGCGGGACTGCTCATCGGCATCCTGATCGCTGCGACGCCTCTGTTCGCGCTCGGCGTCTACGACCTGAGCTTCGCGCAGATGGGCGTGGGCGTGATGGTGGTCACGCTCGTGGTAGCGCTCCTGGACAACCTCGCCGCCATCCGCCTGTGCGACGTGGAGATCAGTCGCGAGCTTCCGCAGGTGCTTTCACTGGGCGCTGAGAACACCGTCAGGATCACCGTGCGCAATCCGACGGGCCGCACGCTGCACCTGCTGGTGAAGGACGATCCGCCCTCGGAGTTCATCACCCCGACGCGCCGATGGTCGTTGCTGCTGAGGCCCTACGAGGTCGGTGAGATACGCTACCGCACTACGCCCGTGCGGCGCGGCGACGCCGAGTTCGGTGACCTGCATCTGCGCGTGCTCTCGCGCCTCAGGCTGAGCTGGCGGCAGCGGACCATCAGCGCCGCCGAGCGCGCGAAGGTCTACCCGAACCTGCTCGAGGTCTACAGGTACCAGGCTCTGGCCCGGCGCGGCAGGCTCGAGGACATGGGGCTGCGGGCGGTGCGCATGCGCGGTGAGGGGATGGAGTTCGAGAGTCTGCGGGAGTACCTCCCCGACGATTCCTTCCGGCGCATTGACTGGAAGGCAACCGCCAAGCGAGGCAAGCCCATCACCCGTCAGTTTCAGACCGAGCGCAGTCAGACGCTGATGATACTTGTGGACAGCGGGCGGATGATGTCGGCGCACTGCGGCGACCTGACCCGGCTCGACCTGTCCGTGAATGCGGCGCTGATGCTGGCGCACGTGGCAGCCACGAGCGGTGACGCGGTGGGGCTGCTGACCTTCGCGGACCGTGTGAAGACCTTCGTCCCGCCGCGCAAGGGCCCCGAGCAAACGCGGGCGCTCGTAGAGGAACTTTACAACATACGGGCGGACCTGGTGGAGCCGGACTACCGCGGGGTCTTCGGATACCTGCGCAATCGCGCCCGCAAGCGCGCGCTGGTGGCGGTCTTCACTGACCTCGTGGATGCGGAGGTCTCGGGGCAACTCCTTGCTTACCTGGGCGCGCTGGCCCCCCACCACCTGCCGCTGGTGGTCACGATCCGGGACGAGCAGACCGATGCTATCTCCCGGCAGATGCCCGTCAACGTGGTAGGGGCGTATGAGAAGGCGCTGGCCGCCAGGATGTTGCAGGAGCGGGCGCTGCTGCTGGCCCGGCTTCGTCAGCGCGGCGCGCTCGTGTGTGACGCGCCGCCCGATGACATCGTGGCTATGACGGTCAATCACTACCTGGCGATCAAACGGCAGGGGCTGCTGTAAGCAGGATGTTCAGTTCACTCAGGACGGAGGTGTCGGCAGGAGCACGTGCGGACTCTGTCCGGAGGGCCGTCTGAGCGCGTCTGTCGTGGGCGCAGACGCCCTCGTCTGCGCAAGACGCGCGAAGTCGGCCCGTTAGCAGGATTACAGGAAGGGGCCGGGCTCGTGCTCACACACGACGGCAGCACTCGCACGGCCCCTCCATCCGTAGCCCCTCGTTCCCGCCTGGCGCGAGACACGTGACTACCCCTGTAACAGCGAAGGCCAACGACCACAGAGTCGGAGCAGGAACTCTGACCTGCAGCCAACAACGACAAGCCGCGAAGGGCAAGGGCCGACCGCGGCCCGACCTACCGCCCATGACTACACGCGCCCCTCCGACCTCCTCCACCGCAGCCGATCCCCGAAGAAGAGGTAAAGCACCAGCAGCAGGCCCGTCATCAGGCCGAAGAGTATCCTGGGCTCGTTGGCCTGGAGCAGCCCCTTCGACTGCGGACTGATGAAGCCCTCGATGGCGGCGGCGATGAGAAAGATCGGCACACAAGCCAGCACCAGCGTGACCGCCTCGCGGGCCGCCGCGGCGAGCGCTTCCACGCGCAGCCTGTCGCCCGGGTCAACCAGCGCCCAGCCCATCATCAGCCCCGCGCCGGCGCAGATGAAGATGGCCGACAGCTCCAGCACGCCGTGAGGCGCGACGATGGCGATGAGGTCGGCGGTGCGGTCGTGATACGCACCAACGCCTACAAACCCGCCGAGCATCAGGCCCGTGGTCACGAGCACATACAGGGTCCCCAGGCCGGCGGTTATCCCCAGCGCGAAGGCCTTGAGCGCGACCTGGAGGTTGTTGCTGGCGATGATGCCTGAGAGGTTGTCGGCTCCCAGCATGCTCTGCGTATCCTGGAAGTACGTGCCGCTTGGCTTCTCCTTTGCGAGGAACTCCTCGACCACGTGCCGTAGGGACGGGGAGAAGAGGGCATCGGCCCAGGCAGGGTTAGTGGCCGCAGCCTGGTAGGCGACCACGGATGCCGCCGCGCAGACCGCGAAGGCGATAGCGGTGAAGCGAAGCGTGCGGCGAAAGGTGTACGGGACCTCCTCGAAGAAGAACTTCCCCAGGTCGAAGCGGCGCCGGCGCCGTCCGCCGTAGATGAGGCCTGCGCTGCGGCCGACCAGTTCGTTGAGGTAGGCGACCAGGCGGGGATCGTAGCCACGCGTGCGGGCTTGTGCCAGGTCTGAGGTGGCCCGCCGGTGGAGCGTCGCCAGCTCGTCGAGCTGGTCCGCGGAGAAGGTTCGAAGGCCGTCATGGGAGGCGGCTTCCAGCAGCGCGATGAGTCGCTCCCAGCTCGGCCTGTTGCTCTCTACGAAGCGCCGCACGCGGTCATAGCCTCCTTCGGAGCGCGTTCGCCATGAGCGATGAGCGGGATCGCATCAGTCTGCCAATGCCGGAGCAGATAAATGTCTCCTATGAGCTGGCCGGCCTCGGCTCCAGGTTCGTGGCCGCCCTCATAGACACCTCCATCGTGGGGCTCATCATCCTAGCCCTGGCGATTGCCATCGGCTACCTGCGGGCGAGGCTAGGCTCCGAGAGCCCAGAGGGCTGGATCGCGGCGGCCGTCGTCATATTCTCCATGGTGCTGATATATGTCGTCTACTACGTCTACTTCGAGATGACCTCGCGCGGGCAGAGCCCGGGCAAGCGCGCGAGCGGGCTGCGCGTCATCTCCGTTGACGCAACCCCGATCACGCTTGACCAGTCGGCGGTGCGCAACATCCTGCGCGTGGTTGATACCGTGCCCCCACTATCCATCGCCGGTGTGATCGCCATCTTCCTGACGCGACGCATGCAGCGGCTCGGCGACCTGGCGGCGGGGACGATGGTGGTGAAGGAACGGCTCCGCGAGATGCCGGAGGTCCTGGAGGAGCCGCTACCCGACCTGCCGCCGGAGGTCACGGACGGGGTGTTGCGCGCAGTGCGGGCAGGCATGCGGACCGTGAGCCGCGAGGAGGTCGGAACCATCAGGCGTTTCCTGGAGCGGCGCTTTGAGCTTGCGCCCGAGGCGCGGGCCGACCTTGCGAGCAAGCTCGCGGGCACTATCCGCCGCCGTTTCCCCGGCCTGCCGGCGGAGCAACTGAGCAACCCCGAACTGTTCCTCGAAGTCGTCCTGCACGTCATCGAGACCACGGAGTAGCCGTGAGTCGTTCGTGCGCACAGGCGACCTTGCCCTTGCGAGATGACGACCAAGTCACAGGGCAGGGCCTTGCTTTCGAGAAATGCTAGCGGGGGCAGCGGAACGGCTGGCGCTCACCCCGCTCGCGGTCGCGAAGCGGAGGGCGCCGTGACGGAGGGCCGCCTGAATCCCGCGCTGCGGGCGGGGTGAGGCCGGCCCACGTCTGCCAACAGCGTAGGTCGAGCTTCCTACCCCGACTCCGGCGCCACCTTGGGGCAGATCAAGGCGCAGTGGTTGTGCGCCAGGAGCATCGGTTTTAGAGTAGGTCGGCTTGTGAGTAGTGTAGGGCGGGGCACGGCGGCTAGCAAAGCCGTGCCGTACGGAGGCCAGGACTTCAGTCCTGCCGGACGTTGCCGTTCTGAGGCGTCTCTGCCTGGCGCGCTCGCCCCCTTGAGGTGTGAACGCGCAGGGCACGACCATCAGTCGTGAAAGTCACCGCGCCGCGCAAATCGGTCCGAAGGAGCGGGATGTGCCGCTGCTGCAGGGCCTTGCCCACGCCGCCCTTCAGATAGTAATGCGCCTCGCCCCCGCAGGAGGCGACGGCCCACGTGGGGCGCACCGCCTCCAGCAGCCTCCCGATCCCCTTCAGCGGCCG
This sequence comes from Candidatus Zipacnadia bacterium, assembly GCA_029820045.1. Lineage (GTDB taxonomy): Bacteria > Armatimonadota > Zipacnadia > Zipacnadales > UBA5352 > JALGVE01. The sequence continues at coordinate 34,780 of JALGVE010000058.1, forward strand.
ACCATGGTGCGGAAGCTGGAGCACCTGGGCGCGGAGGCCCCCGCCGGCGGCGGGGAAGTCGCGCACCAGCCGCCTCACCCCCTCGCCCTCCAGGTCGCCCGTGAACAGGAAGCTCACTTGGCCGTAGGTCAGGCGCACCGTCACCGAGTTGTTGTTCGCGTCGTCCTGGGTCCACCGGAGGAAGGGGCGGCGGGGGGCGAGCAGTCGCGCCGACACCTCCTTGCCCAGGCGCACGGTCGCGCCGGCGCGCGCCGGAGCCCTGCGCTCGGCCAGCGCCTCTCCAAGCTCCTCGGAGGGCTCAGCATCCGGGAACTCCGGAGGCAGGAGAACAGTACCGACCTCCGCCGCCGACTTGAGCAGCTCCGGCAGCGCGTTGTAATGATCCGCATCCCAGTGAGTTATGACCACGACATCGAGGCGCGTTATGCCCTGCTCCCTCAGATACGGCCTTACGATGCCGTCCGCAATCTGATGCCCGCTGCCCGGCAGACTACCGCGCCCGCCGCAGTCAATCATCATGGTCGCGCCGGAGGGCGCTCGGATCACGGCGCACTGCCCGGCGCCGACCGGCAGGAAGGTGACCTCAAGCTGGCTCCCGCCGGTTGCGGCCAAGCCGTGAGCAAGAGCGACCGCTGCGATCAGACAGAGAACGCCGATGGGCGCCCAGGCCGGGTGCGTCCGGCGCAAGCGCGCATCTATCCATCCCTGCGCGTAGCCCAGCAGACCCGATAGCAGCGCCACGGCCACGAAGCCGTACCAGAGGACGCACTCCAGAGCCGTGAGGTGGAAGTCGGGGATGTACGCCAGCGGCAGCGACCCGGCCAGCGAATTCACGCCCATCACCACCTCAAGCGCCAGCCGCGCCAGCCAGCACAGCGCCAGCAGCGCCACCTTCAGCCAGGCCAGCCAGGATACCGTCGCCAGGAGCACGATGGGCAGAGCCAGGAAGCCGAGCACCATGGTCACGCCTGACAGCGGCACGTTCACCAGGTTCGCGACGTTGCCCACCAGCGCAAAGTTGGAGAAGTAGTAGGCCAGCAGCGGTGTGACCATCACCCATGCGCCCGCCGTGCCCCATGCGACGCTGCCTAACACCCGCAACGAACGCGGCAGCGGCGGGGTGCCAGCGGGGCGTGGCGGCCTGTACGCGAGGAAGGCTGCCACGCCGATGGTGGCGGCGAAGGTCAACTGAAGGCTGGCAGAAAAGAGGGCGTTGGTGTCGAACAGACAGATGACGAGGACCGCAAAGGCAAGCGCCGTCGGGAAATCGTAGTCCCGGCTGGTCAGGCCGGCGACGATGAGCAGCACAAACATCGCCACGGCCCGCGCTACCGAAGCGCCCAGGCCCACAATGAGCACCAGCACGAGCACCGCGACGCCAGTGATGAGCATGTGCCACCAGCGGACCGTGTGAAGCCCGGCGCCGGTCAGCCACAGAAGGGCCGCCACCAGCATCGTCACCTGCGCACCGGACACCACCAGCAGGTGAACGGTGCCGGCGCGTCGGAACTCGTTCACCACCCAGCCGGGCAGCGGCGTAGCCTCCAGCCCGTAGACCATCCCCATGAGCAGTTGCGTGTACAGCTTGGACTCCGACTCGCTCTCCCCCATGCCGTGCTGGATGCCCTGCGCGACGGCCTCGCGCAGGTGTGCTCCGAGTCGCGCCAGCCTCAAGCTGCCGCCGGTCTCGCGGCCAGTCACGGTTACGCCTTTGCTCCGCACCTCGGCGGTCACGCCCTGACGCCGCAACCACCGGCGGTAGTCGAAGGTTCCAGGCCTGCTGGAGGTCTTCGGCAGACCAACCGTCGCCTCAGCGAGTTGAATGACATCGCCGAGGTCAACCTGGGGCTCGCCCGGGGCCCGCGTCACAGCCAGCCCGCTGACCTCTCGAGCGGATGCTGCGTCCTTCGCCATGACCGCCTTCACGCGCAGGCGAAAGACCTGCCGCTCCCACCTGACCTCGGGAGCGCTCGCCACCGTTCCGGTGATGGTGCAGTTTTCCTCGCCGGCGAGGCGGGAGATGTCGTCGGGTGGGAGCGCGATGTGTGCGGAGTGCAGGAACATGCCGAGGAAGAGAAAAGCCGCCGCTACCCCGGCGGAGGAGAGCGAGGGCGCCCGGCGCGTCGTCAAGAGCGCAATGCCGACGGCGGCGATGCAGACAAAGCCGGGCAGCGCATAGCCGAGCCGCCCCGCGTCGGCGATGAGTATGCCGAGCAGGAAGAGGAGTGTGCAGACCAGCAGGGGGCGGCGCCTGAGCGTCGTGCCAAGGGATCGCCAGGGTCGTTCGAGGGAGGGTTGCTCCTGGGCAGGCGGATGCTGTCGCGGGTGCGAAGAGCCCATGCGGGGTCAGGGCCTCCCGGTCCGAGGGCCGGCCGTCTTGGTTCTGCTCAACAATGGCGGAGGCGCGGGATCGCATCCCGCGCGCCGCCGGGACGCAACTTCATCTGGGCGGACAGGAACTGTGGGACCGCCTTCCCCAGCGGAGCGCTTGCGCTCCGCACCGAGCGCAAGCCTTCGGCTGGGAAGTACTGCAGGCTTTGCGATGGCCCCGTTCTCGCGCTGGCGACCATCCGAACTCGTACGCTCCAGGGCCCATCAGTTCAGGGTCGCAGCCGTCCGTATCTTCGCGATGGTCTTCGCGCCGATGCCTGGGACCTTGCCTAGTTCCTCGAAGCTGCGGAACTTGCCGTGCTCGTGCCGGTAGTAGAGAATGCGTTGCGCCAACTCCGGCCCGACACCAGGAATCTCCTCCAACTCCGCCAGGCCAGCGCTGTTGAGCGAGATGCGCTGCGCCCCGGTAGCTCGGATCGGAGCGCTGGCTACTGGCGGCGCCGGCTGCGGGGCAGGCCTCACGACGGGCACGACGGGCAGTTGCGTCCTGCTGGGCTCCGTCCGCGAGGGGGGCTCGGCGCTTGGCTGCTTGGGCGTCTTGTTCCCGCTTGCCACCGAGGACCTCGTCTCGACCGGGGCCTTCGCCTCCACGCACACCTGCTCGCCGTCATCCAGGAACGCCGCCCGATTAACCGACGACACCCGCGCGCGGGAGGTAAAGCCACCGGCCGCCCTCACTGCATCCTCCACCCGGGCCCCCACCGGCAGGCGATAGAGGCCCGGATGCACCACCTCGCCGACAACGTCAACCTGGAGTTCCGCGGGACCGGGCTCCGCCGGCTCGTAACTGACCGTCGCTTGGGCCGACGCAGTTCTCGTCGCGCGACTGACGACGGTCAGCCCGACCGCCAGCACCAGGACCGCCGTGGCTACGGCGAGCACGACCTTCTGCACCGGCGTCAGGCTGGTAAGCACGCCCTCTGCCTCCTGCGGCGCTGTCCGCGCAAATCACCCGGTTACGAAGTTGATGAGGCGGCCGGCCACCTTGACGGTGTTAGTTATCTCGCGTCCCTCGACGAACTTCTGCACCCGCTCGGACTCGAGGGCCATGTCGGCGGCGGCGTCCATGTCCGTGCCGGCGGCGACCTCTACCTTGTCCCGCACCTTCCCGTCCACCTGCACCACGATGGTGATCTGCTCCTCAGCCGCCAGGCTCGGGTCCGCCTGAGGCCAGGGCTGCTCAAAGATCGAGGGTTCCAGCCCCAGCCGCTCCCACAACTCATCGCAGATATGCGGGACGATGGGCGAGAGCAGCGCCAGCAGGTTCTGCACTGCCTCGCTGAAGGTAGCGCGATCTCCCGCGTCCTCGGCATGGCTGCTTTCGACGAAGGACCCCACGTCGTTGGCCAGCTCCATGGTGGCGGCGACCGCGGTGTTAAAGTGCATACGCTCGAAGTCATCGGTCACTTTCAGGATGGTCTGATGCGTCTTTCGGCGCAGCGCGCGCTGGCTCTCACTGCCCTCGGGCGGAAGCTGCTCCCGCCAGTCCGTCATGAAGTGATCCAGGTTCTCGGTGACCATGCGCCAGACGCGCCACAAGAAGCGGTAGCAGCCGACCACGCTCTCGTCGCTCCACTCGCTATCCTGCTCCGGGGGGCCGACGAAGAGGCTGAAGAGCCGCCCGGTGTCCGCGCCGTAGCGCTCGTTAATCTCGTCGGGAGTGACCACGTTGCCGCGCGACTTGCTCATCTTCGCGCCGTCTTTGTAGACCATGCCCTGCGTGAAGAGCCGGCTGAAGGGCTCGCGGAAGCTCACGTAGCCGAGGTCGTTGAGCACCTTGGAGATGAAGCGCGAGTAGAGCAGATGACCGGTGGCGTGCTCGATGCCCCCGACGTATTGATCCACCGGCATCCAGTACTCGACGTCCTCGCGGTTGAACGGGGCCGCGTCTTCATTCGGGCTGGGATAGCGCAGGTAGTACCACGCCGAGTAGACGAAGGTGTCCATGGTGTCGGCCTCGCGTCTGGCCGGCCCGCCGCACCTCGGGCACTCGGTGTTCATGAAGCCTTCGTGCCGCGCCAGCGGCGAGTCGCCGCTCGCGGTGAACTCCGCATCAGGCGGCAGCAACACCGGCAGGTCCTCCTCGGGCACCGGCACGATGCCGCATTTGTCGCAGTAGACGATGGGAATCGGCGCGCCCCAGTAGCGTTGGCGCGAGATGCACCAGTCACGCACGCGCCAGTTGACGTCCCGGTGGCCGATGCCCTGCTCCTCCAGGTAGTCGGCGATGCTCTCGGCGGCCTCGCGGTTGGGCACACCCGAGAACTGCTCGGAGTTGGCCTGCACGCCGTCGCCGACGTAGGCCTCCTCCAGCGTGGCGCCGTCGAGCCTTTCACCCTCGGGTTGAATGACCACGCGCACCGGCAACTCGTACTTGCGGGCGAACTCCAGGTCGCGCTGATCGTGGGCGGGCACGGCCATGATCGCGCCTGTGCCGTAGCCCATGAGCACGTAGTTGGCGACCCAGATGGGGATGCGCTCCCCGGTCATGGGGTGGAGGGCGTAAGCGCCGGTGAAGATGCCACGCTTTTCGATATCCTCGGCGCCCCGCTCGAACTCGCCCTCCGCCATGGCTTCTCGCGCGAAGGCGCTGACCGGCTCCTCGTAGGGCGTCCCCGCGGTGAGCGTTGTGACCAGCTCATGCTCGGGAGCCAGCACCATGAAGGTCACGCCGTAGATGGTGTCAATGCGCGTGGTGAACACGGTCATGGTCTCGTCGCGCCCGTCAATATCCAGCGTGAAGGTCACGCCCTCGGACTTGCCGAGCCAGTGCTCCTGCATGCGCACGACGCGCTCCGGCCAGTGCTCAAGCAGCGCCAGGTCCTCCAGCAGCGGTTGTGCGTACTTGGTGATGGCGAAGAACCACTGCTCCAGCCACTTCTTCTCGACGACCGCGTCGCAGCGCTCGCATCTGCCCTGCACCACCTGCTCGTTGGCGAGCACGGTGGCGCATTTCGGGCACCAGTTGACCAGGCCCGGCCCGCGGTATGCCAGGCCGTTCTCGTAGAGCTTGAGGAAGAGCCACTGCGTCCAGCCGTAGTAGGCCGGGTCGGAGGTGTCAATCTCCCGCGACCAGTCGTAACTGATACCCAGCGCGTCGAACTGCTGCTTCATGTTGGCCACGCACTGCCGCGTCCACTCATCCGGGCGGATGTTGCGGGCCAGCGCCGCGTTCTCGGTGGGCAGCCCCAGCGAGTCCCAGCCCATCGGGTGCAGCACGTTGTAGCCGCTCATAGTCTTATAGCGCGCGTAGGCGTCGCCGATGATGTAATTCCGCACGTGGCCCATGTGCAGCTCGCCGGAGGGATAGGGGTACATGTCCAGGTAGTAGAACTTCTGCTTGTTGTCCCGGCGCTCGGTGCGGAAGAGTTCGCGCTCGCGCCAGCGCTCCTGCCACTTGCGCTCGATGGCCTTGTGGTCGTAACTATCAGGCACTGTTGTTTCCTCCTGCAATGACTTGGCTGAAGCATCGGGCCGGCTTTCCCGCCCAGGCGGGACTGCGCGGCCCCGGTCCTCAGACGGCCCCTCCAACGGCCCTCCCGCCGTCGTTCACTCGTCCTACAGGTCCGAACTCCCCCTCCGACTCCATCCGCCCCCTCAACGGCCCTTGCGGCTGTCAGGTGGAGGGGCCGTGCGAGTGCTCCCGCTTCGGCGGGAGCCTGAGCCCGGCCCACGTCGTTCGTCGTTCCCCCTTTGCCCTTCGTGTCCCCCGAAGCTGCGACGGGGCGAAGGCGGACGCCCTTTCCCCTTTGCCTCCCGTCTACCGCGCCAGGTTCGTGACCGCCCACATTGCCAACACCAGGACAACAAAGAACACCGTCGCGATGATGACATTCCGCCGCTCCTGGGCCGTCAGCTTGAACTCCCCGCGGTTGGCGATCAGGAAGCCCACGGCCATGAACGGTAACGCAGGGGCAGCGGGTATGAACGGTATCAGGACGACGCCGGCAAGACCCACCGCCACCAGGACGAGGATGGCGGTAAAGGTGGCGCGCAGCCTCAGACCAAAGCGCACGGCAGCGGCGAAGAACAGGGACAGGAAGACCAGGTCCCCAGGGCCCATCGTTGCCAAGTGCACCAGCCCGGCCGCCCCTTGCGGCCCGGCTGCCGAGCCCACCTGCGGAAGCTTGACGGAGAGCTTGGTCACCACTTCCGGCGCCTTGTCGAGCATCAGGGCCGTGGGGCCGAAGAAAACCGTAAACACGTCCGCCAGCGCCAGCACCACGCATACCGGCGGCAGCAGGTTGCGCTCCCTGATGATGCGCGAGAGCAACCTGCCGCACAGCACACATGCCACCAGGAAGCAGATGTCCGCCAGTGGGACGAGCAGCGCCCGCCCCAGGTCGCTGCCCTCGCTGACGCCCGCAATCACGTACCACAGCATGAGGCAGAGCAGCGTCCCCAGGGCTTCGACCAGCGGCGACATCCTCACCAGCGCCATGTCCGCTGTCGCGATCATTACGGCCAGAATGAAGATGACCGTTATCCCGACGCTGCCGACCGCGGCAGGAACGCCTCGGATGAAGGGGGCCCCGGCAAGAAGTGCGTACATCAGCAGCAGAGCCGCCGCGACCCACCAGCCACCACTGTGCGAAGGCCTTACCGACCCCCTCTCGCCTGTCACGTCGCCGGCGCGAGGCGCCGCGGAGGGTGGAGCAGGGCCGGCGCCTTCCGGCGCCCGCCCTGTCACGTCGGTCCCATCCTTCGCGGTGCGAGCTTTGTCGCGGCTCTGGTCGCCTTGTATCCCTGGACTCCCTTCCTCCGCCTGCGGCGTCACTGCTCCTGCTCCGGTTCTACGAACTCTCCGCCCTCGATCTCGTATTCCACCGGCGACCGGTTCGCATCGAAGCGGATCGTAAAGCGCACCAGATTCTGGCAGTTGGCGCCTACGACTTCCTTGCGGAGCACGTATCCTTTCGGCCGCGCGCCCTCGGGCGCGTCGTCCTCGTATTCGGCCTGCAGATCGAGATCCTTGTCAATCCTTACGGGTATGACCTCCCCGCACTTCCCGCACGTGACTTCCAGTGTGAGGGCGCTGCCCCCACGCCGCGGCGAGGGCACGTCCTGCCCATAGAACAGCCGATTCAGCGCTTTCGACAGCCCATCCAGCACGTCTGCACCCTTCCTGCCACGGACCGGCTCCAAGCCGCCTGGTTGCCCGACGCTGCCCCACCCCCCAAGCTCGCGAGTATTATAACAGCAGGATAGGCCGCGTCAAGGAAGCGGGTCCCACTGCCAGGAGCATCGGTTTTGCGAGGCAGGCTCGGGCTGTGGTGTAGGGCGGGGACCTGTTTGTCCCCCGCAGCCTTGGCGAAGGGGGGCCCCGCCCGCCTGGGGTGCGCCACAGGTGCGCGCCCTACATACGACAGCGGCGCCCGCGGTGCCGCCGAGGCGCGATCGGCGCGGCCCCCCCGCCGAGGGCGACGAGCGGCAGGGCTAGAAACGATGCTCCTGGCCCCACGGGGCGGCACCCAGGGAAAAGCGGACAATCACCTACTTCCCTCTCGAAAACAGAGGTCCGGTTGCGCTCGCGGCGAATCAGGCCCCGTTGCGACCATCAGACCACGGAGGCGGCGAACATGCGAGATGACGTGGATCTTCACATTCACACCGCGCGCATCGGCTGCGCCAATGAGACCATGACCGTGCCCGCCCTGCTGGAACGCTGTGAGCAAGAGGGCATCACCACCATCGCCATCACCGATCACCTCAACACGCCCGACCAGCTCCCCACCCACCTGCAGATTAAGGAGGACCTGCGCGCCTACGAGGGCCCGATCAAGATCACGTGGGGCGTGGAGGTCAACGTCATTGACAAGGACACCGGCGCGGTCTCCATCAATGAGGAGCAGGTCGAGGAGGCCGGCTTCGAGTTCGTCATCGGCGGCCCGCATAGCACTTACTTCACGGAGCCGGACATCAGGGGGATCATTGACCTCCAGCACAAGCTGATGATGGCGGTCGTGAACAACCCGCTCGTGGACGTGCTGGTGCATCCGTGGTGGTTCGGCCGGGGGGAGTTCGAGAACGGTACGCTTGCCTGGATGACCGACCTTCAGCAGGTTCCGGAGGAACACATTGACGAGCTGGCGGAAGCGGCAGTCGCTACGGGGACGGCCATCGAGATGAACGCCTGCGCCATCATCACGAATCCGATGTACGGCCCGGCCTTTCAGGAGGACTACAAGCGGTACTTGCGGGACCTCTACGAGCGAGGGGTCTCATTCACCGTGTCCTCGGACGCGCACGACATTAATTCCGTCGGGCGCTCCAAGCTTGCGGCCCAGTACCTGGATGAGATCGGCGTCCCCGACGACCGCATCGTGGTCCCGCCGCCGTCGGATTTCTCGTAGTAGCGGGAACCCGACCGCCTTCGTGAAGGCTACGCCCTCGCCAACGACACGTCTAACCGCAGAGACGCAGAGAACGCGGAGAGCGGAGAGAACCTCACTCCGCCCCGCATTGCGGGGCTTCAGCCCCGCCAGGCACAGGGGAAAACCCGTAGGTCGCAACCTGGGGCGCCGAAGCCTCGGCGAAGCAGGCTCCTGGTCACACTCCACGAGCATCGGTTTTGGAGCTGGGCGCGGCGCAGGTCCGCGCCCTACACGGGCCGGGCTGCCACCTTCGCCAAGGCTTCGGCGGCCAGGAAAGCCTGGCCCCTCCATACGACAACGATATTCCCCACAGTAGCCCGGGCTTGCCGCCCGCCACGGACAGCCTGCCATTCGGCGCGGCTTCAGAGCCATCCGAGAAGCTCGCGCCACCCCGGGGACCGTCCCCTTTTTCGCTGCTTGTCCGCCGTAGC
>JALGVE010000059.1 GCA_029820045.1 Candidatus Zipacnadia bacterium
GTTCCCATCGCGTCTCGCGGGTCGCGGGCCGGGCTGAAGCCCGGCCCCTCCAACGGCTCCCGGCCCGCGTAGGGCGCGCTTCCTAGCCCGACTCTCAATGCGGCGCGACACAGGTCCCGGCCCTACTCAGAAGACTTCACACCCACCAGCCAGCTAAAACCGATGCTCCTGGCCTATAGCCCAGGAGCATCGGTTTTGCCCTGTCGCTCGACGGCCTCGGCGCGGTATTGCGCCGATCGCGCCTCGGCGGGACCGCAGGCGCCGCTGTCGTATGTAGGGCGCGCACCCGTGGCGCGCCGCAGGCGGGCGGGGCGCCCCCCTTCGCCAAGGCTACGGCGGACAAGCAACGAAAAAGGGGACGGTCCCCGGGGTGGCGCGAGCTTCTCGGATGGCTCTGAAGCCGCGCCGAATGGCAGGCTGTCCGTGGTGGTCGGCAAACCCGGCCTACTGTGGGGAATATCGTTGTCGTATGGAGGGGCCGGGCTTCAGCCCGGCCCGTGTAGGGCGCGGACCTGCGCCGCGCCCAACTCCAAAACCGATGCTCCTGGCCTACGGCGGCAGCATTCGGATTCGCGGGACCCGCGAGGACGCACAAGTTCTCGTGCAGTTTATTTGCTCACGGACAAGGTGTATCCGCCGTGTTGTCGAAATATCTCAGTGACCTGTGCAGAGACGACTACCATCGGGGCAAGACTCCGTTGTCCGTCACTGATGCCGTAGCTCTTCCGAAGGGGGCGAGGTTCATGTTCAGTGGCATGGCGCGTCTCAGTACCAAGGCGGATGTGCTTGTTCCTGTCATTACCATTCTTCTGAGCGCGGGGATCGCGGCGATCCTGCGCGCTGCCATCACCAGCCCCGGCGGCGACCGCTTGGTCCTCATCATCTTCACCGGCATCTCTGTACTTGTGGCTGCGTACTACTGGATAAGGCTGTTTCGCCGCTATCGCAGACTCAGGCGGGGGCGCTGCCCTAACCTCATGTGCCGTGGCGTCGTCATCCACAGCGACCGCGTGCCGAAAGGCTACGTGCTGTGCCCGACATGTGGCGGTGTCTGGCCGGAGATAAAGGGCCTGCGGCTCAGGAGCGTCTAACCTCCGTGCACACGTGCTGCACGCGATGAAAGCAGCAGGCCAGCGCTTCTACGCCAGCGGCGAAAGTGCACGCTGGCCGCAGGCCGGGCGCATAGCAGGTGGCCTGTCGCTGTGCCCACAGCGCGCAGGTGACTTGGTCGCGCCGCGCTTCTTCCTCCGTCCAGCCGCCCGCCGGTTGGCCCTGGCGCTCTTCGAGGGCGGAGGAGCGCAATCTGCACTTGGCATTGCATGTGCCGAGCAAGCCATCGCGAGTGCTGAATGGTACTCCCGATGCTGCGCGACCAAGGCGAGACGTAGGGGGATGCTGCCCGCCCCTCCCCGAACTCGGCTATCACCCGAGGAGGTACCCCCGGGCCGTTGCTCGGGGCAAGGGCTCTGACATGACCATCCTTGTCCGGTCCGCGCTGAGCTACTTCCCTGCCGCGAGGATCTGGAGACTCAGCAACTCCATACTAGGGAGGAAGAACCATAACCAAGAATGCCAAGATCCATGTTGTGTTTCTTTCGGCCGGTCTTCCAGTTGGATTCGCCGCCTATGCGAAACACCATCCTGATGTGAGAATCATGCAAAACGCCGACGTACTCGCAAGCATTAGAGATCAGTGTAACGGTGTGACGTTTGTCGGCGATACCGAACCTGTAAAACCCGAAGAGGCTATCTCCAATGCCAGAGAACAGAAGGACGACCTAGATGGTCTGCTTGTCTTTGGTCCCCCACCAGATGACCTGATATCAGTCGGGTTACCCATGGTAGCCGTGGAACGTCCCCTGGGAGGATGCACAACGGTGCCTTTTCACGCCTACAAGGAGAGTCAAGTCCTAACATCCTTTTTGCCTGCACATCGCGACAAGGACCCTGAAGTCTACGCGCGCCGAATGGAAGATATCGCAGGAAAGATTAGCCTAATAGCTACTCTGGCGAAGATGAGGCAGTTACGAGTGTTGGTTGTAACAGACCAGCCCACGCTGGGTTACTTCGAGCCTATGCCCCTTCAGATCGAAACGACCAGGGAAGAATATGAGGAAGTCTACCTGAACAACCTAACAGAAGCACTCGGGACAGAATTCGTGCCCGTTCCCCAGAAGGCACTCCTAGATGAGAAGATGCAGACAGTGGATGAGGCAGAAGCACGCCAAGTCGCCGAAAAGTGGATTGAGGAAGCCATTGCACTCCGAGGGACAAATGAGGCTGAGGTTGTCAGATCAGCGAAACTATACCTGGGTATGAAAGAGCTGATGGATGAATACGACTGCGGCGCCATAACTACTGAAGGTTATGGATGGCCGCCGCTCGGATACGACGCAGGTCCATCTCAAGGCTTACCCACCTCTCAACTGTGCACAGAGGGCATAGTGGCTGCTTCCGAGACCTTGACGGATTGTTTACTCACCCAACAACTGGGATTCTACATCACCGGTAGCGCCGGCCTGTTGGGCGATTACACAATAGACCCGCTCAGTGACACAGCCATAATTGCTCACTGTGAAGGCACGTTCAAACCCTACGGAGATGAGAGGAGAGCACCTTACCTCATAAGAAACTTGCCCTTTGTCGAAGAGAATACGGGTGGTGCTTGTGTGCAGATAAACTATCCCATAGGTGAAACCGTAACAGTCGCGAAAATAGGTACGCATGGGAAAAAGCTATCTGTTTTCACAGGGGAGACGGTTTCTGGTGAGGAGCTTTTCCCATACTGGGATGATGTATTGGGCAGGAATAAGCTCGCGGTTAGGACTGATGCAGGAGCACTGCTTGAGAATGTTGATTGGAAAACTTTTGGGAATCACCGAACGGCCTTCTTCGGTGATCATAGGCAAGAGTTCAAGGACTTAGCTAAGTTGCTTGGATATGAGGTTGTGGAAAAAGACAGCTAGGAATCAATAGATGTCTGGATGTTAGACATGGTGCGACAGCGGGGCTGAGGCTTCAGGTGGGTGAGTTCGACTACTGCCTCGGCATCGCGGGCATCAGGCAGTGGATGTTCGACACACAGATGGGCGAGGGCGCGGTGCGCGGCTAGCCATTGCCCCTTACCGCGTGTCTATCGTCACAGCCACTTGCGCATGAACTCCAGGCCCGTCTCCACGCGGATCTCGTGCCCGCCCTCGTGCAAGTCGAGCTGGCAGCGCTCGGCGACACCCAACCTCTCGTAGTGCTCACGCGTCGCCTCGAACTCCTCGACCACCCACGGCCACCAGGAGATGCCATCGCCCTTGCCCGTCTGCGACATCACCGGCCGCGGGCAGATGAGCGAGATGAGGTCGGAGTCGGTGAACTCGCGCAGCCACCCGGGAACGAAGATGTGCTCCTCCGAGGTGTGCAGGAAGCAAGAGTGGCGCGGGTCCTGCACCACCATCTTATTCAGCCGATGGTTGAACCACGCGCAGATGATGGCCGCCTTGATGCGCGGCTCCAGGGGCGTGGTGAAGCTCGTGTAAGACCCTCCCAGGCTGATGCCCCACATCCCCACGCGGTTCGTGTCCAGCTCCTCGCGCGTCTCGCAGTAGTCAATCAGGCGCTTGATCTTCGCGATCTCCAGGCCCCAGAGGGTCTTGCCGAGCATGAGCGCCATCCGTGTGTACTGCGCCCGCGGAGGGCCCTCGGTGATGTTCATCGGCGCGAGCACCGCGAAGCCCGCCTCCAGACATCGCTGGGCATAGCTGTGGTAGAGGCTCCCCTCATCCCCGAACCCGAAGGTCCTCTCGGGCGAGCTGCCTATGCCGTGCTGGCAGATGATGAGCGGATAGGGCGGGCTGCCGGCCTTCGGCACGCCGACGACGCCGCGGCCGCGCAGGCTCCCGTAGAGGTTGATCGTCACCCACTCGGCCTTGAAGTGCTCGTTCTCGGCGAAGGGCTCCACCTCCGGCGCCATGTCCTCGGCCGGCGGGCCAAAGTCGCCGACCGCCTCCAGCCAGCGCTGCCGGTTCGGCTCCACCGACGCGAGGTACGCTTCCTCCGATGAGTAGTCGCGGTGCCAGTATTCTGCCTGGCGCGCTGGGTACTCGAAGGTCAGTTCGCGCAGGAAGTCATAGGTCTCGTTGCGCAGCAGGTGCTGACGGTTGTCAATACCGCGCTGCATCAGGCCCGGCTTGGCCTCAAAGGCATTCTCGTAGAAGGTCATAACTCATTTCTCCCGTCCTGGTTTGTGTCCGCGCGAGTATCGCTGCTCAGGCCAGCGGCACCTCTGTGACCGTGTGCAGGCCGGCGGGCGCCTTGAGGACCGGCCCCAGGAAGTTGATGACTGTGCCCGCCGTCGCCCGATCACCGTGAATGCCACCCTCAATGACCAGGTGCACCGGCGGCTCGCCGTCCACCCTGACAATGTCCCGCGACGGCTCCCCTAACGCCATGACCAGTTCCAACTCCACCTTGCCCTCCGGCGCCGCGAGCGTCACTGTCTGCGCCTGGCCGCGCACCTCTCCCGCCGCGACCTCGAAATACTCCGACCTCACCGGCCCCTCAGCTACGACCGGATCAATGGTCTCCTCAATGTCGTCCCATGACCAACCCAGTGAATCGGCAAGCAAGGCCGCCGACTCGGCAAGCCCGACGTGGCCGATGGCCCTCTCCGCGGCGCGGAAGCGGAACTCATCCTCGGTCAGTCCGCAGCCTATCTTCGCCTGAAGCCGAGGCCGGCGCAGGGAGGCGTCAACGAAGCGCCCTGCATAGACGCCCCTGACCTGCTGGCAGACGCGGGTCATCATGAAGGGCAGCAGGTCAAGCACGAATCCCGGGTTGACGCCGACGCCCAGGAGCGAGACCCCATGCTCGCGAGCGAGGGCGTCGAGGCGGTCCGCCGCGTCCGCTGCCTTGAGCCACGGGAAGACCAACTCCTCGCAGGTCGAGAGGCAGTTCAAACCGGCTGCGAGCAGGGTCTCGAACTGATTCCCGATCTGCGCCAGGTGAGAGCCGGTGGCCACGACCGCGACCTCCGCCCCGACCTCCGCTCCCTGCCGGGCAGCCTCGCCCAGATCGCTGGCGATGGTGACCGGCGGCGTCGCCCCGTCCGCGACGACCTCCGCGAGGTTGGCGCCGACCAGGTCCGGGTTGATGTCTGCCGCCGCTACCGGCTGGCACACACCCGCTGATACTCCCGCGCGGACGATCTCCAGCCCGATCGGGCCCAGGCCAACGTGCACGGTCTTGATAGGCGGCTCCATGTCGGTTTCCCCTCGGCAGTGCAAGCGTTCACGTCTGTTCTGAGGCGCTTGGCCGAGGCAGCATCTCAAATCGTGATGATGCGACCTGGCGGCGCACCTGAGCCGTCACCCGGTACGACAGGCGCCCTCGCCTGTCGGCGTGGCGAAGCCACGCGTTGGACCGTATCTGTCCCGCCCAAGGGCGGGAAGGGCGCCTGCGCTACTATGACACCGCCCGGAAGCCTGCATCCTCATCACGATTCTGGATGCTGCGCTTGGCCGACAGGAATGTCGGCCCCACTATGCACAAGGTAGGATGAGAACCTTTATGCTGCGGTGGGGGGACTTCTCCAGCGCGGTCTCAAAGGCCTGCTTCGCCTCGTTCAGGGGGAAACGATGGGTGACGACCGAGGCAAGCTGGTCGGTCTCCTCGCCCAACATGCGCACCGCGATCTCAAAGTCGCTCTCGTGCCCCACGCGCCCGTAGCAGCCCGAGCCGATGACGGTCAGCTCTTTCATGATGACCGGCCCGAAGTCCACCTGCTCGATCGGCTCGGTATTGCCGCCGAGCAGGACCACCGTGCCCAACTTGCGGGCCGCCGCCAGCGCGACTGCCAGGGTGCCGGCGCGACTGCCGACAGTCTCCACGACCAGGTCCGGCCCCTCGGGCAGAAGCTCCCGCAGGCGCTCGCGCATCGGCTCTGGGTCAGCGGGCAGCGCCTCGGTAACTCCCAGGCGCAGAGCGGCCTCGGCCTGGTGTTCATACTTGGCGCTCAGGTAAACCTCGCGCGCGCCCAGCCAGCGTGCCGCGGCCGCCGCCAGGAGTCCGATGCTGCCGCTGCCGAGGATGAGGACCGTCTGCTCACCGGAGAGCCGCGCCAGTCGCAGGCCGTGAATGCCCACCGTCAGCGGCTCGCAGAGTGCGCCCAGCTCCGCCGGCACTGTGTCAGGGAGTTTGTGCAGGCAGTATTCGGGCACACAGACGCGCGTAGCCATGCCGCCGTGAGCAGTAAGGCTCAGGAAGCCCATCTCGTAGCAGTGGAAGTAGCGACCCATCTGGCAGTAGCGGCACCGCCCGCAGTAGAGGAACGGCTCCACGCAGACCCGGTCGTCAGGCTCAACGGAGCTAACGCCAGGGCCGCACTCGGTGACGACGCCGCCGATCTCGTGACCGATGGCGTACTCCGGCTGAGGCCAGCGGCCCAGGTACTGATGCAGGTCGCTGCCGCACACGCCGCAGCCCGCGACCTCGACGAGCGCCTCTCCAGGGCCCGGCGCAGTCACCGTCAGCGGTCGCACCGCCACCGAGCGCACACCGTCAAAGAAGACTCCCTCGTCCACGGCCATCGCGACACCTCACTGCTCAGCACACAGACCAACGCTAAAGGCGGCGCGCTCACAGGCGCATATATGTACTGATAGGAAGTGATAGGCACGTCCACAGAAGTATAGCCATGAGGTGACGCACATGCAAGCGACCGTGCTTGTGGTGGAGGATGACCCGTCCGCGGCGCGGCTGCTTCAGGAGCACCTTGAGCGGCATCAATTCGAGGTGGAGGTGGTAAGGACCGGCGCGGAAGCGCTCATTAGGGCCAGGGAACTCCAGCCCGATGCGCTAGTGCTGGACCTGATGCTGCCGGACATTGACGGCCTGGATCTCTGCCGACGCATCCGCAAGGAGAGCGTGGTGCCGGTCATAATCGTCAGCGCCCGAACCACGGAGTTGGACCGGGTGTTGGGGCTGGAGCTCGGCGCGGATGACTACGTCGCCAAGCCCTACGATAGTGAGGAGCTGGTGGAAAGAGTGAAGGCGGCACTGAGACGGACACAAAGCGGCGGCTCCCGAGGCCACACCCGAGATGTGCTCGACTTCGGACAGCTAAGGATTGACCGTCAGGGCCACAGCGTGACCGTGCACGGCAAGACTAAGCGACTGACGCCGATGGAGTTCAAGCTCCTGTGGGCGCTGGCGGAGCGAGGCGGGCAGGTGGTGAGGTCGGAGTGGCTGCTCATGGAGCTCTGGGGCTACCCGGACACGATAAAGACGCGAACCCTGAACGTGCACATCGGCCGGCTGCGCAAGAAGCTTGATGAAGATGGCAAGCATCCCCGCTACATCATTACCGTCCCTCGGATCGGCTACAAGTTCCAGGCGAGGGCTGAAGCCCTCGCAGGATAGCAGTGACGGCATCCAACGTGATAAAGCGCGGCCGCGGCGCCCGATGATGCCGCGGCCGCCGCGGTTCTTCCCACGTCACCGGCCTGTGCGAGCAGGCCTACTTCCCCGGACTGGGCTGGGTTTGCGCACGAGCGCTCGGGCGAGAGCGCCCCGCGACGCACACCGACTGCCCTCTGGAGTCGGCCTGTCGAGGGGCGAACCTGGCAAGGCGCGACCACTCGTAGTAGGGATCGCCGAAGCTGGAGGCGGGAAGGATGGGCGGAGTGCTTTCGAGGCACTGCTCCAGAGCCGGACGGGCCGTACGCTCCCACGCGCGTCCGACCTGAGGGCCGAGGTCAGGGACCATGACTGTCGCCAGAGCCAGCAACAGCACCACGATGATCACAATTGCCGACCACGTCGGCACTCGGGCACTCTCTGACCCGTCCATGGTTAGCCCCTCTGCGCCGTGGGATGCAGGCACACATCTCCGTGTATGTATCGGCGCCAGCGGCGCAGACTTGAGGGGGCAGCATCTCAAATCGTGGTGATACGACCTGGCGGCGCACCTAAGCCGTCGGCCGGTACGACAGGCGCCCTCGCCTGTCGGCGTGGCGAAGCCACGCGTTGGGCCGTATCTGCGCAGGCGAGGGCGCCTGCGCTACCATGACACCGCCCGGAAGTCTGCATCCTCATCACCATTCTGGATGCTGCCACTTGAGGGCACGATCCCGCGCAGGCAGCACCCCCACCGTCCAAGCCGTTGGTGGCGGGGGGCGCCCTCGCCCCCACGCCGACCGAAATGCTGGGGCTGAGGGCAGCCCCCGCCACGCAACGAAAAGGCGCGAGTGCACGCGCCTCAGAGTTGGGCTGACCTGAATCTGGATGCTACCCGCGCAAAACGGGCCATCCTTGACTCGGCCATTTCGATGGCATACAATCGCCCTGTAAGTTGGATAGGGAGGTAATACATGAGCCACATAGGCAAAGGCATAGTTTTCATCGGCGACGGCATGGGTGGCCGGCCCCTGCCCGAGCTGGACGGGAAAACCACCATCGAAGCGCAGGATACGCCCGCGTTGGACGCGCTCGCGCGGGGCGGTGAATGCGGGCTGATGGACCCCATCAGTCCGGGGCAGGCAGCGGGCAGCGACACCGCGCACATGGCAATCCTCGGCTACGACCCCTTCAAGTACTACCGCGGTCGCGGGCCCTTCGAGGCGCGCGGGGTAGGGATAGACGTGCGCCCCGGTGATGTCGCCTTCCGCTGCAACTTCGCCACCGTGGATGGGCGCAAGGTCTTGGACCGGCGTGCGGGGCGCATTGAGAGCGGCACCGACGAGCTGGCCGCCGCCATCAGCGAAGGCGTGAGCCACATAGGCGAAGTGCAGTGCATATTTGCGCCTTCGGTCGCGCACAGAGCCGCCCTCGTGCTGCGTGGCGAGGGGCTGTCCCACGAGATAACCCCAGTTGACCCGCATGAGTCAGGCGTGGACTACTGGGATGCCAAGCCTCTGCCGGATGCGGAGGACCCCGAGGCGGCGCAGACCACCGCTGACCTGGTGAACGAGTTCGTGCGCAGGTCGCACGAGATACTTGAGAATCACCCGGTCAACCAGGCGCGGCGCGAGGCCGGAAAGCTGCCGGCCAACATCGTCCTGCCGCGCGGCGTCGGCACCGCCGTGCATCTGCAGCCGATCGAGGAGCGCTACGGCTTGCACTCGGCGATGATCGTCGAGGTGGACCTGGTCCGCGGTCTCGGCCATTACCTGAAGATGGATGTGATACGCGTTCCCGAGGCCACGGGAGGCTATGACACCGACGAGATCGCCATGGCGACGGCCGTGGCGGCGGCGCTGGAGGACCACGACTTCGTGCTCGCCAACATCAAGGCCCCGGACGTGGGAGGACATGACGGCGACTACCAGATGAAGATGGAGGCTATCGGCAAGGTGGACCGCGCCATCGGCTACCTGCTGGACCACGTGGACTTCGCGGCCACGACCATCTTGCTGACCGCAGACCACTCGACGCCCTGCGCGGTCGGGGACCACTCCGGCGACCCCGTGCCGGTCGTTTTCCACGGGATGGGAGTGCGGCCCGATGACGTGCAGAGTTACGGCGAGAGGCCCTGCGCGAAGGGTTCCATCGAGCGCATCCGTGGGATGGATGTTATGCCCCTCATCACCAGCTACATTGGGGCCGGGAAGAAGTTCGGAGCGTGAGACAGCCGACCCGCGCAGCCCTTGTATTGATGCTGCTTGCGAGCGGGGTGGCGGTGGGTGATGTCACAACGCCAGGCGTCTCGGCCGAGGTAGCGGCGGAGAACCAGCAGGCAACCCAGGAAGCCTTCCGCATCAGGGTCGCAAACTCGGAGAACGGCCCGATCGAGGTAAGCCGCGACGCCGGAGCAAGCTGGGTCAGACTCGGCTGGGTGGTGGCGCCCGCGACGCGAGTCAATCCCAAGGGCTTCACCGCGAGCAAGTGGGCGGCCGACAGCGCGGTGTGCGCGTCCGCGGTGAATGCCATCCACATCAAGGTGTGCAATCACCCGAAGAGCGGGCGCGGCGTGATCTTCAGCCTCATCCCCGCCGGCCAGGTCATCGGGGCGGCGCAGCGGCAGGCGTCAAGCGTTATCGTCACGGACATCAAGGGCGGAGACGGGATCTTCGGCGGCGGGGTGGCGCCTTACGTCAACTCGCCGGTGCGGATCGCGCGGGATGGCGCAGAGCAGCCTCTGCCCCGGGACTATGTGCCGAGCGAGGGCGACGAGCTGCTCATCCTCGTCAGGCGAGCGCCGCGCCCGGTGACGGAGTTGATCTTTGAGAACCGGTTCGGCGGGCTCATCACACTTCGCTACGAGGGCGGCGAGAGTAAGGTCATCGGCTCCGTGCTGCGGCCGGTGGTGGGCATCGGCAGGTTCGAGGGGACGAGGTACGCCGCGCCCGGGCGCATACGGGCCAACCACCCGGGCGTCATTGACATCTCGACCTCACCGCTGGGGATGGTCGGCGGCTTTCAGATAGTGCCCAGAGGACACGCGGGAAGCCCGGAGGTCGCATACATCCGCATCAACACGCAGTGGATGGTGGTCGGGCCGGTGAGCGCGCTGGAGCCCTCTTGGGAGGGCATCGCGCCGCTGTTCGCGGGCTACCTGGCGCCCAACTACCGTCCGGATGACATCAGCGGACGGCACAAGGACTGGATGCAGCGGCTGCTCGCGCGGTGCCAGGTGGAGGTTCGAATCAATGACGGCCCGTGGCAGATCATGCCGCGCATCTGCATAGACCCGGAGGCCCCGGCGGAGCCGAAGGGCACGGTTCTGCGGCGCATCAAGGGGAGCCTGAATCCGTATCAGCCGCTGCCGGCCGAGGCCTACACGGCCCTGGAGAGCGTGACGGCTGTCCGCATACTGCTGCCCAGGGCACAATTCTGGCCCTGACGGACGGAATAGGGGAACGGCCAAGGGACAATCGCGGAGTCGGCCAACGGAGGGTGGCGTGGTGCCAGGACATACTGAGGCCCCAAGGCGGCTGGAGCGGTTCCTCCGGGACAACTTCGCCCTGCTCGTCAGCCTGCCGAGGAATGACCCGGAGTTGGCAGAGGTCGCGCTGAACGCTGGGGCCGATGGCCTGAAGGTGCACATCAACCTTCATCACCACGCCAGCGGGCTGGACACGGGTAGTCTCGATGAAGAGGCGCCACGCATAGAGGAGATCATCGCCCTGGGCGCGCCGGTGGGCATCGTGCCAGGCGGCGGAGATGATGTCGCCTCGCGCGAGGAGATGCGCAGGCTCAACGAGATGGGCATTGACTTCTTCGACCTCTACGCGGACGACTTGCGCGCCTGGATGCTGCGTATGGCCGATACCGAGATGTCGGTGATGGTGGCCTTCGGCGCCGACTGCTGGCCGTGGGGACTGGTTGAGGATGTGCGCGAGGACAGCCGGCCCGACATGATCGAGGCCTCCATCATCCAGCACGAGGGCTACGGCGGACCGCTGACCGCATCCGACGTGTCGTCCTATGCGGAGATAGCGAGGCGTTCCGGGCTGCCCGTCATCGTGCCGACGCAGCGAGCCATCTGCCCTGATGAAGTCGGCGTGCTCAGAGATGCCGGCACAGCGGGCGTACTGATCGGCGCCATCGTCACCGGGACGGAGTTGGCGGAGGTGGCGCACGTAACCTCGGCGTTCAGAGAGGCCATTGACTTATTGATGTGAGCGCTAACAGGAGGGAATGGACGTGCCACTCCGACATAGGGCTCACCGCATCGTTTACGTACCGCTTGACGATCGGCCATGCAACGTGAAGCTGCCGCGCCTGCTGGCGCAGATGGTGGACTTCGAGCTGATCGTCCCCCCGCCAGACCTCATCGGCCGACATGGCAGGCAGGGGCAGCCCGCCATGATCGCGGACTGGCTGCTCCAGTCCCGAGGCCGGATTGACTGCGCCATCGTATCCCTGGACATGCTCTGCTACGGCGGCCTGGTGGCCTCGCGGTCGCCGACCGTCTCGACCGATCTGGCACTGGAGCGCCTGGAGGTGCTCAAGCGTCTGCGGGAGGAACTTGGAGATGCGGTCATCTTTGCGCTCAGCGTGATCATGCGGCTGTCCATCACCGCCGACTCGCCGCAGACCGCGCAGTACTGGGAGCTGATGCGCCAGTACGCGGAACTTGCGGACCGCGTGGAGCGCCTGGGGCACTCGGAGCTTGCGCCACGACTCCGCGAGCTTGATCGCAGAATCCCCCGGGAGGTGGTCGAGAGCTACGAGGCCGCGCGAAAGCGCAACCACGCGGTCAATCTTCGGGCCATCGAGCACGTCGCCGCCGGTAACGTGGACTTCCTGGCGCTGACCCAGGAGGACGCGGCGGAGTTCGGGGCGCACGTCCCGGAACAGGAGGCGCTGCGCTCTGTCGTCTCCGAGCGCCGCCTTGAGGACAAGGTGATGACATACCCGGGCGCGGACGAGGCCGGGATGACGCTGCTCGCGCGCTTCATTCATCAGCACATGTTGAAGACACCCACGGTCCGGCTGCTGTACTCCTCCGAGAAGGATGCGCAACGCATAGCGACCTTCGAGGACCGGCCCTTCCGCGAGACCGTCGAGGCGCACGTCAAGGCGGTAGGAGCACGGCTATGCGAGGACGACCGCGAGCCCGACCTGACCCTGGCCATCGCCGCTCCGGCCGAGGGCGAGCGAGGTGACTATGAGAGCGGGCCGGCGCGCGAGCAGCGAGAAGGCGAGCTGAGGCAACTGCTGCAGAAGGCGGCCGCCGGCCGCCATGTCGCTGTCTGCGATGCCTCCTTCCCCAACGGCGCGGACGAGTTATTCATGCGCGAGCTTGAGCGCAGCGACTTGGAGCTGAACCGCCTCCTGTCCTTCGCGGCGTGGAACACGGCGGGCAACTCCATCGGCTCGGTGTTGGCGCACGGCACTCTGCGGCTCATCGCGCTCCAGGATAAGGGGGCCTTCGACCTGGCGCAGCTTCTCACCGACATCTCCCCCATGCGCTACCTGGAACTGCTCAACTCCCTCATAGAGGCTGAGCGCGCGCATGTGGAGCTCCTGTTCGGGCGCTTCGTGGATGACTGGCTGTACCAGGCGCGCGTGCGGCCGGCAGTTACTGAATACGTGGTGCATCTGCTGGAGGCGTCGGTCTTTAACCTGGCGGACAGCCACCAGCAGACCGAGGAGATGGTGGAGCAGGAGCTCGCGGCGGGGGCCAACGACCTGTGGGCCGAGCACTTTCTGGCGCGCGAGATGGTAACTATCGGGATCGGAGAGAACCGCAGCAGCCTGGTGCTGGGGGCGCTGGAGGCAACGCGGGCCCGGCTGCCCTGGCGGCGGCTCTTCGAGGTTGACCTCGATTTCGACTTCGGCCTGGAGTTGGTGGCCGGCGAGGAGTGACAACCACAGGCTGGCTCGCTCGTCTGCCACCTTGCGTGAAAAGGGGCAGGGAGAGCGTACCAAACGATCTTGTCGTTAGCTGAACATCTCCTGAGGCCGGGGCTGGGAGTTTCGTTTGTCGGCATTGCCAGAATGCGGGGCCGTCGCTACAGCCTTTTCTCCCACCCCAAGGCTTGCCCTGCACGCGCCAGGAGCATCGGTTTTAGAGTAAGTCAGCTTGTGAGTAGTGAGGCTGGGTATTGGCAGGGTCTGAGCGGGCGGGTACCGAGGCAGCCGTCAGGGCACAGGTCTGCTAACAAAGCGATAGCGTACGGAGGGCAGGACTTCAGTCCTGCCGGGCGTTGCCGTTCTGAGGCGTCTCTGCCTGGCGGGGCTGAAGCCCCGCCCTCCGTACGGCG
>JALGVE010000060.1 GCA_029820045.1 Candidatus Zipacnadia bacterium
ACGCTTCTGCTGCTGCAGAAGCGCCCTCGGACGGCCCCTCCACACGGCAACGGCATCGCTCACCTACGGACCCACCTGCATTTCTAGAAACTGAGGAGGGCGCTGCCCGCACATAGCGCCCAACTCAGCGACATCGCGAGGGACGTGTGACGCTTGACCGGCATTGTCTATGACGACATCTTCCTGGAGCATGGGGAGCCCTGGCACCCGGAGAACTCCCGCCGCCTGGAGGCCATTATGGGGCGGCTGAAGGTGCAGTGGTTGTGCGCGGGCCGGCCTCGCACGCTTCTGCTGCTGCAGAAGCGCCCTCGGACGGCTCCTCCACACGGCAACGGCATCGCTCACCTACGGATCCACCTGCATTTCTAGAAACTGAGGAGGGCGCTGCCCGCACATGGCGCCCAACTCAGCGACACCACGAGGGACGTGTGACGCTTGACCGGCATTGTCTATGACGACATCTTCCTGGAGCATGGGGAGCCCTGGCACCCGGAGAACTTCCGCCGCCTGGAGGCGATCATGGGGCGGCTGGAGGAGGTGGGGTTGCTGGGCCGCATGACTGAGCTGCCGACGCGCGCCGCCGAGGTCGAGGAGGTCTGCTGGCTGCACGATGAGGACTACGTGGAGGACCTGGAGGCGCTCTCGGCCGCCGGAGGCGGGGCGCTGGACCTCGACACCATCGCCACCGAGAAGACTTACGAGGCGGCGCTGGTAGCCGCCGGGTCCTGCATTGATGCGGCGCGGGCGGTGGTGAGGGGCCAGGTCACGAACGCCTTCTGCCTGGTGCGGCCGCCGGGGCATCACGCCCGAGCCCATCAGGGCATGGGTTTCTGCTTTTTCAACAACATCGCGCTGGCGGCGGAGGGGCTCCTGCGTGACGGGCTGGAGCGCGTCGCCATCGTTGACTACGACTGCCACCACGGTAACGGCACCCAGGAGATGTTCTACCATCGCGGGGACCTGTTGTACATCTCGCTGCACCAGCACCCTCTGTACCCGGGCACCGGCTCCGCGGACGAGGTGGGCATTGACGAGGGAGTCGGCAGGAACATCAACATCCCGCTGCCGCCGCAGGCCCAGGATGCCCACTACGCGCGCGCGTTCCAGGAGATCGTGCTGCCCGCGCTCGCCCAGTACCGGCCCGAGGCGATCCTGGTCTCGGCCGGCTATGACGGTCACTTCCGCGAGCGCCTGGCGCAACTGAGCCTGACGGCGAACGGGTTCTATGAGATGTCGCGCTACCTGGTCCAAGCGGCCCAGGAGCTGTGCGAGGGGCGCCAGCTCGTGGTGCTTGAGGGCGGTTACGACCTGGAGATCGGCCTGCCGGAGTCAGCGGAGGCGACGGCCCGCGCCCTGCTGGGCGATCCCGCCCAGGCCGGATGGCATGAGCCTGATGAGCCGCCCCATCAACATGCCACCGACCGAGTGAAGGAGGCCCTCAGCGCCATCATCGAGGTGCACCGCAAGCGCCTGTGGCTGTAACCCGCGAACATGGATGCACACACCCTCAAGGTACTTGAGTACGAGAAGATAATCGCCCGCCTGGCGGATCGCTGCGCGTGCACGCTCGGCCGTCGCCGCGCCGAAGCCCTCAAGCCGCACACTGACGTCACGTGGGTGGAGGCGAGGCTGGAGGAGACCTCGCAGGCCCGCCGGGCCCTGGCGGATGAGGGCCACGTTCCCTTCGGCGGTCTGACCGACATCGGCGAGCTGCTGGATCGTGCGCGCGCCGGCCGCATGATGGAGGGCCACGAGATACTGCGCGTCGCGGCGGCGGCCAGGGCCTCGCGCCTGGTCGGTGAGTACTTCGCGCGCGCCGCCGATCAAGCGCCCGACCTCTTCGCCATGGCCGACCGCCTCGGGACCTACGAAGAGCTGGAGGCCGAGGCCGAGCGCTGCCTGGACGAGGAGGGGGAGGTCCGCGAGGATGCCTCCGATACCCTCGTCAGCCTGCGTCGCCGGGAGGCGTCGCTGCACGACCGTATCCAGGGCGAGCTGGCGGAGATGGCCGAGAGCGCCGTGAGCCGGGGCTATGCGCGCGAGCGGCTGATCGTGCGACGCAGCGGGCGCTACTGCATCCCGATTCGCGCCGGCGAGCAGTCGCACTTCCCGGGGATCGTCCATGACCGCTCCGACAGCGGCGCGACGGTCTTCATCGAACCTCAGCGGGTCGTTGAGCGCGGGAACGAGCTGCGCGACACCGAGCTTGCCATCGAGGAGGAGATAAAGCGCATCTTGCGCGAGCTGTCGGGCATCATCGGCGCCTGGGCCGAAGCGCTGGAGCGAGACCAGCGGACGCTGGGAGTGCTCGACTTCATCGTCGCCAAGGCGCGGCTCGCGGGCGAGATGGGGGCCACGCACCCGAGGATACGCGAGGACGGCGTGATCAGTCTGCGCAACGCCCGGCATCCGCTGCTGACCGGGGAAGTTGTGCCGATTGACGTCCGGGCGGGCGACGACTTCAGGACGCTCGTCATCACCGGGCCTAACACCGGTGGCAAGACGGTAGCCTTGAAGACCGCCGGCCTGCTGACACTGATGGCGCAGTCGGGGATGCACGTGCCCGCCGATGCCGGGACCGAGGTCGCGGTCCGCGACTACGTCTTCGCGGACATCGGCGACGAGCAGAGCATCGAGCAGTCGCTCTCCACCTTCAGCTCGCACATGACGCAGATCGTGAAGATCATCCATCGCGTGGACGCCGAGGCGCGACGCGCGCAGCGCCACGGCGAAAAGCCCGGCGTCAACGCCCTGGTGCTCCTGGACGAGATCGGCGCGGGCACTGACCCGACCGAGGGGGCGGCGCTCGCCCAGGCGATACTCGAGGAGCTGCACGCCGCAGGCTGCGTGACCATCGCCACCACGCACTACAATGACCTCAAGGTCTTCGCATACACGACCGAGGGCGTGGAGAACGCATCAGTCGAGTTCGACGCGAGGACCCTGGAACCGACCTATCACCTGCGCATCGGCCAACCCGGGTCAAGCAATGCGCTGCAGATCGCGCGCCGCCTGGGACTGCCGCGACGAATCACGCGCCGCGGCTCCGAGTTCCTGGACGAGGATGACGTTGCGTTCGAGGACCTCATGCGGCAGCTTGAGGGCTCGCGGCGCGCGCTCGACCGCCAACGCATGGAGGCCCGGCAGGCACGCGCAGACCTGGACGAGCTACGCCGGGAGCACGAGGAGCGCCTCGAACAACTCCGCAGTCAGGAGGAACAAGCGCTGGAGGAGGGCTTCGAGGAGGCGCTGGAGATCGTGCGCGAGGCCGAGGAGGAGGCGCGGGCTATCATCGCCGAACTCCAGCGTCAGCCTCGGCAGTCGCGCGTGACCGAGCAGGGGCGGCAGCGTCTCGGCGAGATGCGCCAGGAGGCGGAGCGGAAGCTGCGCTCCCTTCAGCAGGCGCGCGCGCAGAGGACTGAGACTGAGCAGGCCGAGGTGGCTGAAGCTGAGCCGGAGCTGGAACTTCATGCCGGGGACCTGGTGCACGTCACCTCGCTCGGTCGGGACGGGACCGTGGCTCGGGTGCTGGAGGACGGCACGGCGGAGGTGCGGGTCGGGAAGATGACCGTCGAGGTCCGCGTGCAGGAGCTTGGGCCGCCGAAGGAGCCACCGAGCGAGGAGGCTCAGCGGCTGGCGGAGCAGATGAGGATGCGCAAGTCCCTGACCTTCTCGGACGAGATAGACCTTCGCGGCATGACGGTCGGAGAGGCGATCTCCGAGCTTGAGAAGTACCTCGACGACGCTATGCTTGCGGGAGCCACGAGAGTTCGCATCATCCACGGCAAGGGGACGGGCGCGCTGCGAGAGGGCGTGCACAAGTTCCTGAGCGGGCATCCGCACGTGAGCGGCTTCGCGCTCGCCAGCATGAGCGAGGGCGGCGCGGGCGCGACCGAGGTGAGGCTCTAGCGGGACGACAAGGTGAACCGCGGAGACGCAGAGAACGACAACGGCACGCACCACGACAGAGAGCGCGGAGAACGGCTGTGTGAGGAGGACGGCAGTGTGCAGGGTCGCAAGGGCGGGGCAGTAGGACCGGACCAGCGCGGAACTTTCCTTGGATTTGCCCGTCCAAAGCGTGAGTATACCATCAGGCCGAAAGAAGAGGCACGAATGCCGAACGGAGCTTCCGGCTGGAGCACAGGTGTCGCGGTGTGTCTGATCCCGGTGATAGTCGGTTCGGCCGTGAGCTTGTGTCCGGCCAGTGAAGACATGTTGGTTAGCGTACAGACACAGTCGGCTCTGAGCTTGTATCACGACGGCGATCAACTGACGGTCAGCCTCCGCACTGAGGACGAGGTGGACCACGAACTCGCCCGGAAAATCTCTGACTGGGGCCCGCTCTACATCGGCGGGGTCACCATCAGTATGATGGCCTCACCCGAAACCGAGCAGCGCAGGAGGGGCGAGCGCGTTGCAGACGCACTTCTCGTCACCGCAGCCGCCAACTCATTGGTGAAGCACCTGACCCATCTGCCACGGCCCCGGTCGGACAACCCCAGGCTCGTGAGGCTGGGGTTGGCTCCTCCCTCCAACGGCCGTGGCTTCCCCAGTGGGCACAGCTCAGAAGCCTTCGCCTTCGCAACGGTGATGGCGGACCAAGACAGAGAGGACGGCTGGTGGTGGTACGGGATGGCCGCGGCAATAGGATGGTCCCGCGTCGAGCTGGACGCCCACCATCCCTGGGACGTAATTGCGGGAGCCGCCCTGGGCACCTGCATAGCTCGCTGCAGCCTGCGCAGCCATGACGGTCTGCTGAACGGCGTGGCCATCAGGCCCCGGCGCGTCGAACTCGGCGACGCCACGCTGACGCTGGGGTTCACCTTTACCCCCGGCCGCGTCGAACTCGTTTCACTGGAGTTCTGACCTGCAAGCGGACCGCCGAAGAGGCGCGTTACGCGAGGCTTGCCAGGAGTTCCCCGGCCTCCTCCAGGATGACCTGCTCAGAGGCGGGCGAGAGCATCAGCGTCCCGTAGTAATCAATCGCCGAACTGACCTCGTAACCGCCGCCCGGGTACGCGTCGGCGGTTGGCACGTAGCCGATGCAGCCGTTCGAGTATGCCAGGACGAAGTTCTGCTCGAAGGGCGAGGCGGCGTCAAGGTTAAGAGCATACTCCACGAAGACCTCCCCCGGCAGGCCGATGAGCCCTACCCGACCGATGCGGAAGGCCTTCAGGTCAAAGCGCTGGGTCTGTCCGGTCACCCCCTGCTCCGCCAGCTTCAGGATGCGCTCGGCGCGGCGCAGCCTGTTGCGCTCCAGGCGCACGCGCACCTCGTTGCCGTCAGCCTCGGCCGCCTCATAGGTCTCGCGCAGAGCCTCGACGCGCGCGGCGGCCTCCGCTACGGGCGGCGGGTCCTCCAGCGGGATGTCCAGGCCGGCCGCCGCAAAGGCCAGCGTGACCTCGTCCTGCGGCTCCGCCTCCTCCACGGTCTTGACCACCGCCCCCGCCAGCATCCTGCCGAGGCGCTGCGCCTGGGAGAACGTGCCATCGCCGCGCTCGGCGTTGATGTCGCCGCAGCAGCCCTGGGCGAAGAGCGCCAGGGAGCCGGGGTAGACGGCCTCGATGGCGCTCTGCGCGTAGCCGGGATAGTCGGCCGAGATGAGGTAGTTGTCCCCACCGAGCACGACCGCGTGCGCCGCGTGGGAGAAGTACGCGGCGAGCAGATCGCCCTGCTCGTCACGCACGGCCATGACATCTACGTAAGGCGCGACCGGGCCCTCGGGATTACGGCCCAACTTCATGCCCTCCGGGGTCATCTCGCGGCGGTTGATGCCGACCTGGACCGCGCCGCGCGCGAAGGCAACCGTGGCGGGCCGCTGATGATCGAGCGCCATCCGCGCCACGCTTACCAGCTTCTCGCGCAGGACTGCCAGGTACGCGTCGTCCGGCCGCGGGAAGCCGGCGATGCCGCGCGTGATGGGGCCCGAATGCGTGTGCGAGGTGGTGAGCATCACCTGGTCGGAGGGCAGGCCGGTCACCTCAGTCACGCGCTCGAAGAGGGGGTCGGTGAAGGCGTAGGCGAGGCTGAGTATGTCGCAGGTCACCAGCGCCACGGTTCGGTCGCCATCACTGAGCGCCAGCGCCTTGGCGCGCAGGGGGTCGTGGATGCCGATGGCGCCGTGGTCGCGGTTGCCGAAGCCCCCCTGGTTAGTGCCGACCGGCGGAGTTACATCTATCTCAGCGACACCTGCTTGCAGGGCTTCTGCCATCATCGCTCATCCTCTCAGTCTGTCGCTCACCCAACGACACAAGGGAGCGTTTCCGTTCGTGCCCACAGGTGCCCTCACCTGTCGTACTCGCTGTTAGTCTTGCACAGACGAGGGCGTCTGTGCACACGATGCACTAGCCGGCGTCACTCGCGATCAGTCCGAGCGTCGCCAGCAGCCACCTGGCGCTGGCAGCCATCACCGCGCAGTCCACGGACTCATTGACCGTGTGCACGTCCGCCGGCCCCGTCGCCATGATGACCGCCGGGATGCCGTGTTCGTTGAAGATGTTGGCGTCGCTGCCGCCGCCCCCGGTCTCAGTCTGCGGCTCAATACCCAACTGCTCGGAGGCACGCATCGCGTAGCGCGTGACCGGCTTGTCGTCGGGGACGTGAAAGCAGGTGTACGAGCGCTCTATCTTGCTGCTGACCTCAGCGCCGTACTCATCGGCCGCGCCCGCGAAGGCCTGAGCCATGCAGTCAACCTGGGCCCTGAGCTTCTCCTCGTCGTGGCTGCGGGCCTCGCCCCTGACCAGCGTGAGTTCGGGTACGATGTTGGTGGCATTGCCACCCTTGATAACGCCGATGTTAGCGGTCGTCTCGGAGTCGATCCTGCCCAGGGGGATCTGAGTGATGGCCGCGGCCGCCGCCTGGATGGAGTTGATACCCTCCTCCGGACAGACGCCGGCGTGGGCGGCAATGCCCTTGACCTCAAAGGTCAGCCCGAAGGCCGAGGGCGCAGCGTTGGTGATGACGCCCATCTCCCGGCCGCCATCAAGCACATAAGCCATCTCAGCGTGGAGCTGCTCGTAGTCGAGGGCCTTAGCGCCGTTGAGGCCGGTCTCCTCGGCGACCGTGAAGACGACCTCCAGCGGCGGATGCGGGAGGCCCTCAGCCAGCAGCTCGCGCAGGACCGCGAGGATGATGACGACGCCCGACTTGTCATCCCCGCCCAGCACCGTGGTGCCGTCGCTGGTGACCAGGGCGCCGTCCACCTGAGGTTTGATGCCGCGGCCGGGCTCGACAGTGTCTGTGTGCGCATTGAGCAGCACTGTCGGCGCGCCCTTAGCGCCGGGCAGCCGGGCGATGAGGTTGCCGCAGTTGCCACCGGTCTTCGCCGCCGCGTCATCGAACTCCGACTCGATGCCGATCTCGGCCAGCTTCTCCTGGAGGCGCCTGGCGACCTCGGCCTCCTCACCGGAGGGGCTGTCAATCTGCACCAGCTCGCAGAACTCGTCACAGATGGCGTGGACATCAATCATCGTCAAGGGCTCCTTTACAGACTAAGGCTGACGTAGGGCGCGTACGACCGCCTCACCCCCGGCCCCTCTCCCGCGCGGCAAACGACGCCGCTTGGGAGAGGGGAGAACGGCGGCGGCACACATGCTTGGGGCTTGTAGGTCGGAGGCTCGGGCGCGATAGCCTCGGTGAAGGCGGCTCCCGCTTCGACTCTGTCGGGCCCTGGCACTTCCTGTCATCCTCTTATACGACAACGGCGGCCGCCTTGGTCCTGCTTCCGTGCTCGCCGCGGCTTCCTCGCTGGAGTTTCGGCGGACGAGTCGGAGCAGGAGCTCCGACCTACGCACAACACTGACTGCACAATCGTCAGTTGGATCAAACACGCAGACGCTCCTAGCTTCGCCCCTACCGACGATCCTCACATACCCTTCTCACTCCGCGATGGTGAAGCGGGCCTCGGCTTGCACGCCGGCCTGCGGGGCACGGGCGACAAGGCGATACTCGCCGGGCAGCGCGTTTACAGGCACGGGAATGTCACGCGTCGCCGCGCCCTTCGAGGTGGCCGTCGCACCGCCGAAGCGCGATACGACCTTGCCGTCGGGGCCGGTGACTTCGACCTCCAGCAGGTGGCATCCTCTCGCGAGCTCGCCAGCCTCGCCGAGCACCTGCATCCGGTAATGAAGCGTGCCGCCCGGCCCCAGGTCGGCTTGCGGCGTCTCCAACCGTAGGTCCGCAGGGCGCTCAGGCAGGACGGCGACCATCTGTGCGTTGCGGCCGGGCAGCCCGACCCGGAAGCTGCAAGCGCGCTGCCCTGGCCCGACCGCGAAGCGCACCGGCTTCATCGTCGCCAGGTCGCACAGCCAGCCCGGCTCGAAGGGAAGGTCCGCCAGCTTGACGGTCGCGGCGTTCCGCTCCGCCGCATGGTTCACGACGATGACCATCGCGGCGTCCTCGCCGTAGCGTATCCCCGCCTCCATCTGACCCATCGCGTCGTCAGCAAAGCAGCGCGAAGTCGCGCTCGCCAGCAGTCCCCCCACGCCGTGGCGCAGCGCCGCCGCACGCTTGAACATGTCCTCCTCAACCGCCTGGCGGTAGGCCTCGTTGAGGTCGAAGTCCAGCAGTGTCAAGGTGCCCTTCCCGTGCGCAAGAACGCGGTAGGTGCAGTCCGGCAGACCCGGCAGCGCCTGCGCCTGGATGCCTTCCAACTGCCACGGCAACTCCAGCGGCTTGCCCTCGGTGTCCGTAGTCGGCACCTGATCCAGCAGCAGCGTACCGCCCTCCCGGACGAAGGCCGTAAGCTTCTCGGCCAGCTCGCGCTCGAGTATGTCGCATCCGAGCAGCACGAAGGCGTCGCGGTCGGAGAGGTCATCCGTGTCCGCGAGGATCTCGGAACTGACGGCATCCATCATGCCGAAGCCCTGGCGGAGACACACCAGCGCGTAGTCGGCGGGCGGGTGACCGTTGTTGATCATCGCCTGGCCCATGGGGTAGATCATCGCGACCCGCGAGGGCGGCCGCTGCGTCCGCGTGAGCAGCGGGCCGACGCGCTCGATCTTGCGCATCTCCTGGCCGGTGAACTCCCAGCGCTCGGGCCGGGAGTCGGTCCCCGTGCCCTGGCGGTGAATGAAGCTGTTGAGGTAGTCGGCGCCCTGGGCGATGGCGGTGTACGCGCACTCAGCGGAGGCCTCCTTCGGGTTCTGCTGGTAAGGCCAGTTGCGGTCGTCCAGCTCGACGTAGAATCCCCATGGCTTGCCGAGGTGCTGAGCGAAGGCACGCATCATGGACAGGCCGAAGTCACACTGCACCATCCGCACCTTCTGAGACTTCGGGTAGAAGTAAGGGTAGATGTCGAAGTCCATGCGGTCAGCCTCGGCGCCCCACTTGAGGATGTCCTGCCGGCCCGTGTATCCACGGCCGTAGCCGAGGCCGGGCGAGTTGAAAGTGAGCAGCAAGTCGTAGTCGCCACCGCCCTCTTCCTTGATGTCGCGCGTCATGCGGTAGGCGGACTGCAGGTAGTAACCCAGGAAGTCGGCCAGCCGCCAGCGCGCTGCCGGGTCCTGGCCCACCTCATCCACGGTGAGCAGGTCAGCTCCGTAACGCTTGCGGAACTGCTCGCGGCAGCGGTCGCAGTAGTCAAGATTCTTCGCGCTCATGCCCGGCTCATCGAGGATCTTGATGCTCACGAGCCGGGGCGTGCGGCGGCAGACGTCGAACTGAGGCTCGACCAGCTCCCGCAGCTTCACCTCATGCTCAGGGTCGAACACGCACGGCTTGACCGGTCCGCGCCCGACGAGCGTGAGGCGGTGGTACTCGTAGATGACGCCCATGCCGCGCTGCTGAGCGTAGGTCTGAGTGAAGTTGGCGAGCGCGTTGCTATGCGACAGGCCCGGCTGGGCGAAGCTACGCGCGTTGCCGATGGCGGCGGTGTTAAAGCCGTGCTCAATGAGGTCGTCCACGCGGGCGCGGATCATGGGCTCATCCATCGGGTGCGCGCCCCTGCCGATGCCAACGACGCTCATGATCGGGAAAAAGTCGGGCCGGTTCAGCGGGTCCACGACGGCGCACGGCGCCGAGGTCGTGACGATGGTGCGGCCGGCCCCCTCAACAGTCGCTTGCAGGCGGTACTCGTCGCTGCGCAGGTTCGGGAGCGTGCCGGAGAAGGCCGCCTCCGAGGCCGCCGGTCGGGCCGGCCACTGCATGACCGGCTGCCCACCTGCCGGCTCCACCATCTCGCAGCGCACCGTCAGTCCCTCCAGCGGCGGCAAGGGAAGCTCCGACGCCAGCGAGGGACCACTGATGAGCACGGGGATGTCGTACGTATCGCCCTTACGCGCCTCCGAGCCCTCGTAAGGCGACTCGATCTCCAAGCGGAACTCGCCCATCTCGTAGCGGCGCAAGTCCTGCATCCAGACGTGCAGCGAGGGGTCGAGCACTTCGATAGTCAGCGGGCCGCGGGGGGTCTGCAGGGTCAGCTTGAGGCCCGTGCCGTCGAGTATCTTGCCTCCCACCTCGACCGGCAGTTCGGCCTCGGTGCGCTCGTCGCTCTGCTCAGCGACGAAGGGACATCCGGCGTAGACCGAGGCGGGCAGCGTGAGCATGGTCGTGATGCGGTTGAGCTGCACGTCCTGGAGAAACTCGTAGTGACAGTTGAGCCGGATACTGCCATCGTCGAGCACCTGCGCCACGCGCGTGACCCGCTGGATGCGGTCGTCGTCGCCGAACTTCATGTCCGCGCGCCCCGCGCGGGTGATGCCAGTCGTGGTCACGGTAGGAAGCAGGCCCTCATCGGCGCGGGTAGTCTCGACCTCGGCCGGGCCTAGCTGATCGTGGAGCGTCTTGTCCGTGCCGGGCGGGATGACCCAGATGTCCGCCAAGCCCGCGACGCCGATGGGCGCGTCCCCGCCCGCGAAGGCGAGCTTCAGGCTGCTGCCGCTGCCCTCAATCGTTGGCAGATCGCGGCGCGCCAGCTTCACCGTGAAGTCCACCGGGCCGCCGGGCGCGAAGGCATACCTGTGACAGTCCCAGGCGACCTCCGCGCCGAGGGGATTGCGCAACTCAATGCTGAAGTCACGGTAGTCGATCACCTTGCCGGTCTCGTCAACCGCCTCCAGCGCGCAGGCGACCGTGCGTTCACTCTCCTCAATGGCGTCCAAGCTGACCTCGAAGCTCGCCGGCCCGGCCGCCGGGCCCACCTGGTCAGGTTGGCCCTCCACCTTGAGCCGCACTTGCTTCGCCCCGCCCTCAGCCGTTGCGCCCACCGTCACCGTTGCCGGAGCCATGACGCTGGCGGGTGGAAGCTCGATGGAGGTGAGCCGGGCCGAGGGCATCCGGTCAGCCGCCCAACCTAGCAGCGCGCGCATGAGGTCATCGGAGAGATCGCTGGTGAAGAACCTGCCGCGCGTCGTCGTGCCGACATCAGTCCACGTATTGACGAGCGCGACGCGGCCAGCGCCGAAGTCGCCGCAGATGATGAGCGGCTGCTCGCCCACGGTGAAGGGCGCCTGCGCGCCTTCGCGAGGCGTGAGCGCCTGGACGGAGCTGACGACGCCCAGCCGATCTCCGGGCAGCGCCCTCGCGAGAGGGTGATCCGAGCCCGTCGGGATGGCGCTGACCCGAAGGTCCTTCGCCTCCGCCTCGAAGGTGGCGGGCAGGCACTCCCGCAGGGGCAGCCTGAAAGCCTTCGCGTGCGTGAGCGTGTTGGGCCCGCCGAAGAAGACCATGCCCGCGCCCGAGTGCACCAGGTCCGCCAGCCACGTGGCCTGCTCAGGTGTCATGACCCACGGGTCCACATCAACGATGGCGATGACATCGTACCCCAGCAGCTCGTCCACGCTCGCCGGGAAGCCCCAGAGCGGGAAGTGCAGGCCGCGGAAGAGGTAGGTGTCCACGCGCGCCTGCGGATCAAGCCCGCGCGCCGCTTGCTTGATGTCATAGTACCCGGCCGTCGAGTCCGTGATGAGCAGCAGATCGAGCCGGTCGTCACGGCGAAGCTGATAGTCGGTAGGCTCGTAGGTCTCCGTCGCGGCCTCTTCGGTCGTGAACTTGAGGTCATCAACCAGCAGCGCGAACTGCGCGTTGCGATCGTCCACGTCATCCAGGCGCAGGGTGACCTGCTGCACCTTGCCGAAGACGTAGCGGTAGACGTTGCGCACGGGCATACCTTCACGCACGTTGACCGTCACGTGCTGCCACTCATTCAGCGGCACGCCCTCCTCCGGCAACACCTCGTAGTCGGCGAAGCTGGTCGGGGAAGTGCGCAGGCGCAGCTTGAGGCTGTTGATCGGCGCCACCTCCGTGCCGGTAATCTTGTACCAAAAGGAGGCGGTCAGTATCTGGCTGAGCAGAAAGGGCTTGTCCACAGAGCGCGTTATCCAGATCGGCTCGCTTCGGTTCTCGTCCACGAAGGCGATGAGGGCCTGCATTACGCGGCCCCGGTCGGGATCCTCTACGAAGTCGAGGCCCTTGCGGCCCTCGCCGCCCTTGTAGTACTCGGGAGACATGCTGGTCTGCCACTTGCCCAGCGTGTCGCCCTCGAAGTCATCCAGCGTGAACACGTGGCCCACCTGTTGGGCATGAACGGTCAGAGTGATGGACAACAGGGCAGTAAGCAACAGAGGTAATGACCGCATCTTGGGCACCTCCGCCACGGCAGACTCCGAACTCACTGTACCTTCGGCCTGGAGCGCGCGTTCCCTTCTCGGCACGCGCGACTGCGGCGGAGAGACCTTCAGAACAAGTCCGGCTGGTCGGCGGCAGGCACTTGGTGTTCGCGGAGCATCCGCGCGATGAGGTCCACGGCGTCCGGGCCAAGGATCGGCTCCGCACCCTGGGCGATGAGGGCGCGGGTGCCCTCCGCCTGGGGCTTGTCCGCCTGCCAGTCAACCGCGAAGACCAGGCGGCCCTGGGTCCAGGCATCGCGCGCGGTCTGAAGGGTGCCGCCGCGCAGCGTGGACTCGACGGCCAGCACGCCGCGCGCCAGTGCGCTGGTGAGACGATTGCGCGCCATGAGGCGGGCGGCGGAGGGCGACGCGTTCGGCGGCTGCTCGGACAGCACGGCCCCATGCTCGCGGATGGCCTTGGCCAGGCGGCGGTTGCGCCTCGGGTGGATATGCTTGATGCCGGAGCCGAGCATAGCGAGGGTGCGGCCATCGCCGTCGAGCGCGCCGCGGTGAGCCGCCGTGTCCACCCCCAGCGCCAGGCCAGAGACCACGGTGATGCCAAGCTCGGCGCAGGCGCGGGCGATGTCGCGCGCCACGCGCTCGCCCTCGCGCGTTGGCTTGCGAGTGCCGACAATCGCCAGCGCCGGGTCATCTTCAGGGAGGACCTCACCAGCTACGCACAGCACGGGCGGAGGGTTCTGAGCCTCGCGCAACAAGGGCGGATAGCCATCCTCGAAGGTGCAGATGAGCGCCACGCCCTGGCTTTCAAGCGCCTCAAGCTCGTCAGGCATGTGCTCGGCAAGCGCGGGCGCCTGTGTGCGGATGGCCCGGACCTGTTCGGGCTTGAGGCGCAGGCTGGGAGCGGCGAGGTCCTTCTCGCCAGCCTCCAGCGCAGCGCGAGCGGAGCCGAAGCGCGCCAGGAGGCGCTT
This sequence comes from Candidatus Zipacnadia bacterium, assembly GCA_029820045.1. Lineage (GTDB taxonomy): Bacteria > Armatimonadota > Zipacnadia > Zipacnadales > UBA5352 > JALGVE01. Next base: position 13,535 of record JALGVE010000060.1, read on the forward strand.
GAAACCGGCAGGCCCCAGCCCGCCGCCCCAGTAGAGGGCGGCCCAGGCGAGCTTGTCCTGGTTCCCGCCGCCCCAGTAGAGGGCGGCCCAGGCGAGCTTGTCCTGGTTAGCTGGGTCCGGTGCGGTGACTCTCATGAGGAGAGTTCTTCGAGCGTCTCCTTGATGGCGGCAAGTTCTGCGTCTGTGATGCCCCACAGTTCGGCGGCGGCGCGGTCCACCTCTTCTTCGACCTGCGCTAACTCCTCGGCGCCCTCCTCTCCTTGCGCCGCCAGCTCGTGCGCGCGCAGCGAAAGGTCTGCGAGACGAGCGTGAGCTGTGTTATGGCTGTCGTAGGTAGGAACACCGATGTGGTCCAGCAGATTGGCTGAGCCGAAGCTTTTTCCCCCCGTCACGGAATACGACTTCGCGATGAAGTCAGCCAGCGCCGAATTGAGCAGCCCAGCGATGTACGCTGCTTCATCTGCGCTAGAGCAGGCGACCTGCATCACCGTGTTCTTGTGTTGTGGGGCCTTGGTACCCACATAGGGATCGTGGATGTTGGACACCGCAGCTGCCCGCATGGAAGTGCCCATAGCGCGCCATATGATTCTGTGCCTTGCAAGGGAGTAGGTCGCGACGTTGTACATGGTGTAGAATGGGTCCCGCTCCGGGTTGAAGTACTTCCGGAAGCCACTACGGTCGCGCAGAAGCCCTTCGAATCTCTTCAAGTATGCATATGTCGCGGGCACGTTCGCTTGCATCCATTCCTCGGAGAAGCCTCTTCGGGTTCTCGGGTCCTGCACCAGCAGAATGTAGAAGCTGGGGGGCGCGAGATACTTGTCAATCCCGGTCCACTCGATGAAGGGGTAGACTAGGTCAGGCTCTACCGCAGCCCTCACTTTCTCGACCCGCTTCTTCCCTCGCTCCGTAAGATTCTCAACAAGCAACAGTCCCGAGGGCAGGCGTTCCACGATTCTCAGCCAGTACACCCCGTCGGCCCAAGTACATACACCGGCGTGCCCACGATACGTCGACCGGCCGATTACCCGAAAGGCCGGGTCAATGCAGCTAATCGGTACGGTCAACCAGGGGGAGCGGGGCTCGCCTGGGGAGACCGGCATCGCGATCAGCTCAATACGCCGCGTCAGCTCAAGGACCTGCCCCAGGCTATCTCTCTCACTGCATCTGCCTTGTTCGGTTCGCCAAACGACGTACGGAACAGGATACTGCGTCTCGGTTCCGCGCTTCCACGTGAGGACCGCTGTCCAGTTAGTTGCACCCTCGAACGGCTGCAACTGCACGAGGTCGTGGACGCGCTGGACACCAAGCGGGGTCCCCGCCCCAAGCCGGAAGCAGCGGAAGCCTTCGCCCGCCTGTTCGGTCTGAAAGACCGTTTGGGTTATCACGAAACCAAGACGCCCGCCATCATGTAGGTAATGGTCAGTGCAGGCGTAAGCAAAGAGCATAGCCAGGTCCTTTTTCCCGCCGCCCAGCCGCGCTGCGTGCCCCCTAAGCGAGAAGAGGCCGTGCTTGCTCCATAGGCTCTTACTGGCCGCGCGATACTCGTCCGACAGGCTCTCCCAGTTCACCCAGGGTGGATTGCCGACCACGTAGTCAAACTTCGGCTGGAAGAGGGGGGCGAAGGCGTTCTTGATGAGACGCGCCCAG